>JAHJAO010000110.1 GCA_018813905.1 Candidatus Omnitrophota bacterium | reverse complement strand
GGCTTGAGCTTTTTTTACCGCCGAAACATACTCTTCGATAAGCTGCTGATTTATTAATGTCAGCTCCTGCTCGGCCTTTTGGGCTTCAAATTCGGCTTGTTTTTCCGAATCCGTACGCACCGCTTCCGCATCTTTTACAGCTTTCTCGCGTTCAAGCTCCACTTCTTTGCTTACTTTCTCCGCTTCTTGTTTCGCCTGTTCGATATCCTGAGCGTCTTGGGATAGAGCCGCTTTGGTTAGCGTAGAACTATCCGGCGAGGACTGGGCCCGGCCATAACCAATAGCGCCCGACAAATAACAAACCCCTAATAATATTATTATAGCTATGCTCTTACTCTTTTTCATGGATATTACCGTTATTCAGGATATCTTTATTTAAAACATACATGAGCTACTGTTGTCAAGCAAATAGTTGCCGCTTTTTCAGTGGCAACTAAATAATTTTTGGAATTTGTTAATTTCTTCAGTTAAACTCTTGCCGCCGGAGAGCGCGGCCACGGCACAGATACAATCCGCGCCGGTTGCGAGCACTGCCCGAGCATTATTCAGATTTATCCCGCCGATAGCCACAATGGGTATACGCAGTTCTTTTCTGATTCTGCCAATAAGTTTTATGCCTAAGGGTTTTTTAAGACCTGGTTTGGTTTTACTTATAAAAACCGGCCCGAGGCCAACATAATCCGCCCCCATTTCCTGCGCTTGTTTTGCTTCTTTTAGGGAACGTACCGTAAGGCCGATTATCTTTTTCTTTCCCAGTATTTTTCTGGCCGCCTCATAAGAGGCGTCTTTTTTGCCCAGATGCGCTCCGTCCGCGCCGCATAAGAAAGCAATATCCGCGCGGTCGTTTATTAAAAGCAGCACGTTTTTATTTTTAATAATCTTTTTTATCGCGGTTATGTCGTCGCAGATTTCTTTTGTTGGGGCATTTTTGTTGCGGTATTGAATAATCTTTACGCCGGCCCCAAGCGCCGCTTTTACCAAGCTATCCAAGTTGCCCGCAAGTAACGCCGTATCCAGTATAAAGTAAAATCCTTTAAAACGCGTCATAATTACATTTTTATAAATTAACGGTTATATTCCTGCCAAATACCCTCAAGAGCACAAGCCGCGCCTTGCGGTATCTTGATATCTACGATGTCGGATACCGGTGTTTTTCCTGGATTGATTTCTACCGAAAAACGCCTCAAGTGGCCGGCTAATAATATCGGTTGAGCAATATACGGGAATACGCTGCTTGTGCCGATGGAAAAATAAATGTCGAATCCCTTTTCCAATTCACGATAAAGTTTGTCGACTTTTTCTGTTGGCAGCATTTCGCCGAAGAAAACAACATCCGGCCGGACAATATGCGTACAAGCAGGACATAGCGGCGGTATTGCTAAATCCCGGTAGTCTCGCACCGCGCTTCTCCAGCCGCAACGCGGGCATAACAGTTTATGCATATCGCCGTGGATATCGATTACATTGTTTGAACCCGCTTTTTGATGAAAACCATCGATATTTTGAGTCAAAATCCATACCCGTTCAAAAACTTTCTCCATATCCGCCAAAATTTTATGCGCGGAATTAAAAGTAGCCCCTCGGCATTTTTCTTCTATGCGGCTGAGGTATTTCCAGGTAATTTTGGGGCTCTCCCGCAGGGTCTGGCCGGCCAACGCCTTTTCTATGGGAATGCCGTCTTCGGTTGTTTTGTCGTCATATAGGCCGCCGATACCTCGATAGGTAGGCAGGCCGGAATCGGCGGAAATTCCCGCCCCGGTTATGAAAAAGATGCTTTTGCTCTTTTTTAGCCGGCGGACAACCTTCTTTATCTTTTCTTTGTCTTCGGCATTAAAATTCATCCGTATCGAATAGTCGCGTTCATCCCGCTTTATTTGGAACTTGCGTTTTTTTCCTTTCGCAAACCTTCAACTTCTTCCTCTAACTTTTTAAAATTATTCTCCAAGCCCTGGTATTTTAACTCCATCTTTTCCAACAGCTCCTTCATCCGGCTTATCGCCCTGGCCACATATTGGTCAATACTCTCCACGATAATCAGGCCGGCAACTTGTTTGACCTGGGCTTCTTCGGGAACAACAAGTTTAACTGTTCCCACCTCAATCAGTTCCATACCTTCCGGAATATCCTCATCCCCGGCACCCTGACAAAAAGATACCGCCGGGATTAAAACAATAATGATGAAAATAAAAAGGGTTGTTTTAAGGAACATACTCTTATCTTATTCCTGTTACAACAATCTCAGGCGGGTAAAATATAAAAGCGCTGCTGCGTTTACTCAATTTCTTCGCTGGATTTTTTCTCTACGATATTCAACAGATACATCATTTCCTGCGCGAGTTCTTCGATTTTTTGCAAACTTTTTTCCGCTTCAAAAAAAAGTTTTTTCTCCCGGATATGCTTGTTTTTTTTGACGTTATGATGTAAGTGTATATGTATTTTTTCTATCTCTTTCATTTCCGGAATTTTTCCGTATTTTGCCATCCCTTCCGAATACAACCATTTTCCGAACTCGCAATCCCGGAATGAATACGCCTCCTGTTCCGGTAAAGAATCCTGGCCTTGCAGAAAACTTCTTATTTTCATGCGCCAGGTGCGTTGCATCATCCGCACCATGGAAAATTCTATTTTGGACATTCCCGGCTCTCCTTTTTATTTTGTTTATTATACCACAAATCCGGCGATTATAAAACGTCTAACCTTTTACGTTATTAAAAAATCATGCCACTCTCTGCCTTTTCCCCAAAAGCACGATATCGCGCAAATCCTCGATGCTCTTCGCTTTTTTCCAGTTGTTTTCGAAATGCGTATCCTGCACTATCTGGGCGATAGCCGAAAGCGCCCGCAGGTGAAAATTGCGTTCGTCCCTGCTTCCGACCAGCACAAATACGATATGAACTTTCGGGATATCACCGGAAAAAGTGATCCCGCTGCGGCAGCGGGCAAGCAGGATATCAAACATCTTCTCGCCCTCGATTATAATATGCGGAATCGCCAATCCCTCGCTGATAACGGTTGTACTTTCCTTCTCACGCAAAATAAGTAAATTATAAAAGTTTTCAGCGCTGATACTTAAATTTTTAGACATCGTATCGGCCACAAGCTTAAAAAAATCACGCATAGACAGCTCCTGTTCGATATCCAAAACATGGCACTTTTCGATAATATGGTCAAACCGGTCCTTTAAGATATCGTCCCGTTCCCGGATTATTTCCTTGAGTTCGGTTTGAAGCGTGCGGCCGGTTAGCTCTTTTGCCGTGATCCGTTCAATGAGATGCAACAAGGCGTATTCGCGGTTTGCGCGAATACGGCCATAAAACCAAAAGACAAAAAACCCGCTAATAATCAAGATTGCGCTTATCCAAAAAGCCTCTTTTCCCAGTTCAAATAATAAAAACGCGAAACCCACTATGCCGATTATCTGTACCCCGGGATAAAGCGGCGCGTGAAACTGCGGCTGGTAATTCTGCAGGCGGCTCTCTCTTAAGATAATAACGGAAAAGCAGGAAAACATGTAAGTCAAAATCAAAACCGTAGAAGCCACTTTAACCAGGACCGAAAGGTTCAAAAGCAAAGCAATAATCATAAACAACCCCGTAATCATAATCGAGATATGCGGAGTTTTAAACCGCGAATTTACCCGCATTAAAACTTCCGGTAATAATCCGTCCCGGCTAAGCGCCAGAGGATAGCGGGATGCGGCCATAATGCCGGCGTTGGCGGTCGTAACAAAGGCAAGAATGGCCGCGACGCTCAAAGCGATTCTACCGCCTTGGCCCATAAAAACCGCGGCGCCGTCTGAAATTGGCATCAGGGATTTACTAAGAACTTCCGAGCCCAAAACACCGGTCGTGACAAAGACCGTTAAAACATAAAATACGCTGATTACAAGTAACGACAAAAACATCGCCAGCGGCACAACCCGGGCCGGATCTTTTACTTCTTCGGCAATGCTGGCGACTTTGAGCAGGCCGCCGTAGGAAATAAATACGAAACCCGCAGTATAAAAAATTGCGGCCATTCCATGCGGTGCGAATGGGTCAAAATTATACACTTTTACCGCAGGCAATCCTTTTGCGATATATAAAACAAGAATAGCTAACAGGCCAATAACCAAAACTACCTGTACCCGGCTTGCCTCTTTTACGCCCAGGATATTGATACCGATGAATAAGCCGCACAATATTAACGCAACTAAACGGATATCCACCCGGACAATCAAAGTTAAAAATGCCGACATACCGACAAGGGCAAAAGCGCTTTTCAAAGATAATGCAAACCAGGTAAGCAATCCGTCGACCGTACCCACTCCCGGCCCCATGCTCCGGGTGACATAAAAATAAGTCCCGCCGGCTTTAGGCATGGCGCTGACTAGTTCCGCCTGCGACAGCATTCCGGTCATCGCCAAAAGGCCGGCTAAAAAATAGGACACAAATAAGGCCGGGCCTACTTGAGCAGTAGCAATTCCCGGCAGGATAAACAAGCCGGAACTCACCATCGCGCCGGAAGCAATGCAGAACACGTCTAAAAGCCCCAGCTCTTTCGTTAATTTTATCTTGGCCAGTTTTTCTTTAATCATCGCCTTTTAAAGTTATAAATAGAGCTAAAAGAATTTTAACTTGCGCGGAGGATTTTTGCAATAAAAATATTCGGAAAATTGATAACAATCTACCAATATCTGAGGCCCGGCGGGTTAATCTAAAAAACTTATATCTTTTGCGCGAGAGATTTAGCCAATGCCTGCGCTTTTTGAATTTTTTCTCTGCACACATCTTCCCCCAACGCGTCCAGGGGCTGGGCGTTTATAAAAGTTATATCCGTTACGCCAATAAGCCCGAAAACAGTCCGTAAATACGGCTCCTGTAAATCATACGCGTGCGCCGGGCTCTGGGGGCTGTAATCGCCGCCGCGCGTGGTAACTACGACCATCTTTTTCCCCTTCGCCAGTCCCTCTATCCCCTTATCCGTGTAGCGAAAAGTATAACGCGGCTGAACAATGACATCGATGTAATTTTTAAGCGGATAAGGAATCGAAAAATTCCACATCGGGCAACTGATAAGATAGGCGTCATGAGCGAGAAAGTTATTTATGTATTTTTCTATTTTCCCCCAATCCCTTTTTTGTTCCGGGTTCAAATCTTTTCCGGTTAATAATACGTATTTCCCGTTTACGGTTTTTAAAGTCAACTCGGGCGGGGTCTCTTCAAATAAATTAAGCTCGGTTATTTTCATCTCTGGGAACCTGGTTTTAAGCTCTTCCTGAAAAGCCTGGGAAACCTTTAATGTCCGGGATTGGCCGCCTCTGGGGGTAGCGATAATATGCAGTAATTTTTCCATAACCTGCCTCTCTCAATTTTTTAATATTTCTTTGATATCTTTCTCTGCGTCCGTTATCGGCTGAATATTAAATTTTTCAACCAGAATTTTCAAAACATTTGCGGAGATAAACGCCGGAAGTGTCGGACCGATTTTTATGTTTTTTATCCCCAGCGATAAAAGCGTAATCAGGATACATACCGCTTTTTGCTCATACCAGGAAAGCACAAGCGACAGCGGTAAGTCGTTTACGCCGCAGTTAAACGCTTTGGCCAAGGCGGAAGCAATTATGATCGCCGAGTAGGCGTCATTGCACTGGCCGCAATCAAGCAGGCGCGGGATGCCGGCGATATCGCCAAAATCGATCCGGTTAAACCTGAATTTCCCGCAGGCTAACGTCAGGATAACGCAATCTTGCGGAACCTTTTGGGCAAAATCCGTATAGTAATTACGGCCCGGCTTTGCGCCATCGCAGCCGCCGATAAGAAAGAAATGGCGTATTTTTTTCGCTTTGACGGCATCAATCACCTTATCCGCCACTTGCAGCACCGTCTTATGAGCAAACCCAACCTGTATCTCTTTATCTTTTTTTTCGGCTTTAAACCCGTTCAGCTCTTTTGCCTTGGCGATAATTTTTCCAAAATCTTTATTTCCGTCTTTTTCGGTCTGGATATGGAAAACTCCCGGCCAGGCCACAAGCCCGGTAGTAAAAATCCGGTCCAGATAAGAATCTTTCGGCTTCTGGATGCAGTTTGTGGTCATCAGAACTGCCGCTGGCAGATTATCAAATTCTTTCTGCTGATTTTGCCAGGCCGTACCGAAATGGCCAACCAGATGCTTAAATTTCTTCAACTCCGGATAACCATGCGCCGGCAGCATTTCTCCGTGAGTATAGATATTTACGCCCTGACCCTGGGTCTTGCCTAAGAGCTGATATAAATCCAACAGGTCGTGCCCGGAAACGATTATCGCCGGACCCGGTTTGATTCCGGTACCCACCTTAGTCGGTATGGGGTTGCCGAATTTCTCGGTATGCGCTTTATCCAGGATCTCTAAGCACTTAAGGTTCACCTTGCCAAATTCCATAACTAGTGCCGTTAAATCATCCGCGGTCAGCTCAGCATCTGCCTGCGCCGCCAGGGCCTTATAGAAAAATTCGTTTACTTGCCGGTCTTCTTTTCCCAAAATCAACGCGTGATCCGCATAGGCGGCCATGCCTTTTAAGCCGTAAAGAAGCAGCTCCCGCAAACTTCTTATATCTTCGTTAAGCCCGGGATTGGATAACACCCCGATATTTTTTGCCTGTTCGATCAATTCAGCCTTTGTCGCGGGCAGCACCCAGTTCGCACAAGCGGGAAGTTCTTTAGCATCCAACTCTTTTTTATTTTGTTTAAGATACTGCTGCGCGACTTTTTTCTTGAGCCGCTCTTTTATTTCGAAAGCGTTACGGATAAGTTCTTCTATCTTTTCCGGATAAAAATTGACGTTGGTTATGGTCGTAAACAATCCTTCCATAATAAAGCGCTCGGCCAACGCATCCTTAATGCCTAATTTTTGGGCCAAAACTCCGTAAACGCCAATGCCTTTTAAGGCATAAAGAAGTGTATCCTGTAACGCGGCGGTCTCGTCGGTTTTGCCGCATACCCCTTTGACCGTGCATCCTTTGCCCTGTGCTGTTTGTTCGCATTGCCTGCAAAACATACTCATAATTTGACCCTCCTGGTATAATCTTCAGGTATAACTCTTCAGATCATACCTGATTACTGAGATTAACAAAGATTATTACAGCGATTAAACCATTAATCGCTTTATATACACTTTATCAGACATCCTCGCTTCTTTCTCATTAGAGGATGTCTTATCAGACCAGTTCTCCTTTTAGAGAAACGGTGTAATCTTTAATCACGATATTTTTGCCGCTCTGCTTAACCGCTTCTTCCACAATTTTGCTTGTACCAAAACAGCAGGGCACCTCCATATGGACCGCGGTTATGGATTTGATATTGTTATTTTTAAAAATCTGGGCCAATTTTTCCACATACTCTTCATGCGCGGAATCTAATTTGGGGCAAAAAATAACCAAGGTTTTGCCTTTTAAAAATTTTTGATGAAAGTTCGCAAAAGCAAACGGCACGCAGTCCGCAGCCACCACGATATCCGCATCTTTAAAATACGGCGCCTGGGGATTGAGTAATTTCAACTGCACCGGCCAGTTATTAAGCTGCGAGTCTAAAGATAGGCGCATCTGACCGGAATTTTTATCTTTTTTTTGCCTTAGATCCACAACCTTCATCCCCGGGCATCCTTTATCTCCGTGGTGATGCGGGAAATTAGCCGCCGGAATTTTTATCTTTTTTTCTTTTAAGAAATCAATGGCCTGTTTATACAAATCCGCCTGATTATGGTTTTTCAGGTGTTCCAGGTGCGCGGAAATTACATTCGGCCCGGCTTTGATAATGTTTTCCATGGTCTTTTTTTCATCATAAGGCTTGGCTTCTCTTTCCTCGATACTTATAGCTTGTTGCGGGCAATGGCCGATACATGCGCCCAAGCCGTCGCAAAAAAGGTCGCTGATTATCCGGGCTTTGCCGTCGATTATTTGGATGGCCCCTTCCGGGCAATTCGGGATGCATTCGCCACATCCGGAGCAATTGTCTTCATCGATTTTTATGATTTTTCTTTTCATCTTTTTTCCTTTGTTTTGCCGGTTAAATCCCGAATGGTGATTTTGTCGAATTTACGTTCGACCATTTTGCCGATAGAAATTATCTTTTTTCTTAACACGCATGTTTTCCGGTTTATACAAAAGGCGTTCCGGAACATACATTGGGACAGTTGAATGTCCCCTTGAAAGATTTTAATCACCTCGGTAACAGTAATCGTTTGACTTGCGCGGCGCAAAAATACTCCTCCTTTCACCCCCTCTTTGGAAACAATAATTTTGCGCTTTAAAAGCTCCGGCAATACCCGCCTTAGAAACATGAGCGGGATACCTTCTTTTTTGGCGATTTCGGCGGAGGAGACAAATTCATTTTTCTTCTTTGCCAGATACACAAGCGCCCGGATCGCGTAATCTGAGTTTTTGGTTATTAATTTCATATCTGATACTATTTTAGTATTAGTTTATAAAATGTCAAGACTTTTTTGATATTTCTGAAAAAGTCTAAAAACATAGAAATCTCTGATTAAAAGATTAGAAATCCGATTACGCAGATTAAAACTCCTATGGCAAAATCTCTGCAATCTTTCCCGCCCGTGACGAGATCCCGCTATGGCGGGAAAATAATCACTGCAATCAGAGGTCTCTCGCGTAGTTTTAAATAGTTTTCAGAGACCTCTTTTTATAATTTTTTACGAAAATCCGGTTGAATATCTATGTATAGGGTCATTTAGGCGTGTACCCGGCTTCCTTTATTTTTTCGGTGATCTCCTGTTTTTCGACCTTTCCTTTTATGCGCACAAGCCGTCTTTGAACATCCACATCAACCCAGTCAACTCCGGGAATACCGCCAAGCACGCCCTCTAAGGTTATTTTGCAATGCCGGCAATGGATATCGCTAACGGCTATTTCCATATCGGCGGCGGAAGCCCGGCCTGTTTTTTTCAAGATAATCCCGTTGGCGATCAACCCCAATAAGATTATTCCGCAGACGATTTTAACCTCTTGCGGCAGCATTTTGCCCGCGCCCACAATCAGGTCTTCTTTCCGGCCTAAAAGCTGCCATATTTTATTAAAAACAAATCCAGAAGCAACCGCGACCAGAATGATGTTAGAAAGATATAAATAAAACGATTTGCGGCCCAATTTCTGCCGCACAAATGCTAACGTTATCGCGTTGGTCGCCGGCCCGGCAATCAGAAAAACTAGCCCGGCCCCGGGCGTAAAGCCTTTCTGGATTAAAGAAGCGGCAATCGGGATAGAGCCGGTAGCGCAGACATATAAAGGGATGCCGACGATTAAAGCTACCAAAAAATCGAAGGGATAAGAAAAATACCGGCTAAACAACTCTTTGGGTAAAAACGTGCTTATCGCCCCGCCCAAAATAATTCCGATAAAAAGCGTCTTGCCGATATCCTGAGGGATTTCAAAAAAAGAATATCTTAAAAACTCGCGCCATTTAAAAACAAATTTAAGCTTTGCATGCTTATGCGAAACATCCATTTGTTTATTTTTTCCTTCTTTTTCAAAAAAATAATCCAAAATGCCCAGAGTAATCCCGGAAAAAGCAGCGGCGAGCGGCCGGAATATCGCAAATAACGGCCCCATAAGCGAGTAGGTTGCTAAAATAGAATCCACTCCCGTTGTCGGCGTAGAAACGAGAAATGCCAGTATGCTTGATTTATGCGCGCCGTCTTTTTCCAGAGAACTGGCAATCGGAATAACGCCGCAGGAACAAACCGGAAGCGGCACGCCTAACAGCGTGGCTTTGATAACCGACTTTATCCCGCCTTTTCCCAGGTGGTTACGGATAAAGTCTTTTCCCAGAAAAAGATGCAGGATTCCGGCGAACACCATCCCTAAAAGAAGATAAGGCGCAACCTCAAGCCATAAACTAATACTTGCCGAAAATAACGAAAATAAAATATCCATAAATTTAGGCGTCAATCCCAAACACTTTTCTTATCACTATACCGATAAAGAAATTGATTATGGCAATTCCCAGGCTTATCGATGCCATCTCAAAGAATCTTTTCTTGAACGAAAGGCTCTTTGCCACCGAAATATAAAAAGTAAACACAAGTATAACCAGCAGCGCGTTAAACATAACCAGCCCTAAGCAGACAAAGATGTTTTTAAAAATAAGGTAAGGAAAAATTAAAAATAACACGGTCAAAACATACGCGCATCCCGCATAAATACTCGCTTTCAGGGGAGATTTTTTCGTTTCCTCGTGCTTGATAGCTAAATATTCCGAAGCGGACATGGACATGGACGCCGCAATCCCGGTAATCAGGCCGACGATAGCCACAAGTCTTGTGTTCTGCAATGCCAGCGTCAGGCCCGCCAAAGCGCCGGTCAACTCGACCAAGGCGTCGTTTAACCCCAAGACCATGGAGCTAACGTAAAGCAGGCGTTCTTCGTTTATCAAAGCAATCAGCTGGTGTTCATGGTTTTCTTCATCCTGGATAATCCGGGCAACATCGGGATGAACATTTTTCAATACGGCGTATTCGTCCTGCACCAAGTCCTCGATATTTTCCATAAGCTTAATCGTAAACGTCAAGCCAAATACGCGGGCGATTATTGTATAAAGAATAATTTTTAAGCCGTTGGGCCTAATTGATTGGCGGCTGATTTTTTTCCAGAATCCGTAATGCCTTAATTCATCTTTTGCGATGCGCGAAAGGACACGGCTGTTTTCTTTGTCTTTTATAATCCGCGAAAGATTTTTATAAATGAAATGCTCGGTTATCTCGCTGCGCTGGGCCTGTAAAATCCTCTCGTATAACAGCTGCTCTATCATTCCAGTCACCTGTTTCTCTTTAAACTTTATCCTTTTTTAAATGGGTCGGGGTCAAATCCGTAATTTCTTCCACATCTATCACGATCATGTATTGCGGCTGAGGAAATTTTGCTTCCGGATGATGAAATGATTTTGTATCGGATTGAACGTTTTTTATCACCCGATCGGAGATGCGTTGAATAACTTTTTCTTCCCACTTTTTTATGATATGGCCTTCAATCTTGTCGCGTTCGATAATTTCCGCTTTTCCCTTTAAGGTGTAACCCGTAAATTCATGCGCGTCAATCGAGGTAACGCTTACCGTGGGATTCGATTTAAGATTCTTGAAAGTACGGCCGCGGTAAAGGTCGATAAGATAAATCCGGCCTTCCCTGTCTATGCCGACGATTCCCTTGCAGGAAACATTAATCCCTCCTTCGCTATCGAGAGTGGATACGATAACAAACCCCTGCTTTTGGATATGGTACATAATGATATCGGTCAATTCCCGCATAAGATCTTTCTCCTAAAATGTATGAGTGGACAAATAGCGAAAAGCCGCCAATGTCGCTTTCGCCCCTTCGCCGCAGGCAACGATTACCTGTTTCTCCGGCACATTACTGACATCGCCGGCGGCAAAGATACCCGCAACATTTGTCCGGTTATGGCAATCAACGATTATTTCCGAATCCTCGTTCTTTTTTAAAATATCCAGCCCGTCCGTATTCGCGATTAAGCCGATTTCGATAAATACGCCTTCGACTTTCAAATCATATCGCTTTTTGTCTTTTTCGAGCTCTATCCCCCGCACAAAATTATCCCCGTATATTTTTTGGACGGTTGCGTTATTCCAAATCTGGGCAACCGGCGACTCTTTTAACTTATCGACCATTATTGCATCTGCGGTAAAATTTTGCGCGTTATTAACGATATGGACTTTCGGCGAAATTTTTACCATCTGTAACGCCGCGTCTAACGCGGAATTCCCGCCGCCGATAATTGCCACCGGTTTATCGGCAAATAACGGGCCGTCGCAAGTGGCGCAATAAGTAACGCCTTTATTTCTAAACTCCTTTTCTCCTTTTACGTTTAACGGCCGCGGCCGTTTCCCGCTGGCAACAATCACGGTACGGCAAATATATTCAGACTTATCGCTAACCGCTTTTATCGATTTACCTTCTTGAATAAGTTCTTTTACCGTTTCCGGCATATGCATATTTACCTTAAAACGCCGGATATGTTCCTCGAATTTCAGAGTAAGTTCCGGCCCGGTTATAAATTGATACCCCGTATAGTTCTCTACATCGCCGCTCCAACTCAGCTGCCCCCCGATATCCCGGCTGATAATAAGAAACTCCAATCTTTTGCGTGCGGCATACACCGCGGCCGTCATCCCCGCCGGGCCCGCACCCACAATTATCAAATCATATATCTTCATATTTATAATAAGCTGCGGTTACTTAGCTAAAAGTTTTTCAAGACGCCCCCGGTCAAATCCGCGGATTACCTCGCTGCCCACAACAATTACCGGGACACCCATCTGGCCGGATAATTTCACCATCTCAGCAACTCTGGCTTTGTCCTGGGAAACATCGATATCCTGGTAAGAAATCTTTTTAGAAGACAGGTACTCTTTTGCCATCTTGCAATAGGGGCAAGTCGGGGTAGAATATACTTTTACTTCCATAACTATACCTCCTTGGTATAATCTTCGGGCATAACTCTTCAAATTATACCTGATTACTGAGATTAATAAAGATTACAGCGATTTTAATCTCTCTAATCTGCTTTTAATCATGCTCATCAGACATCCTCACTTTTTTCTCCGATTACAGGATGGCTATTTTATAAAATCTATGTATACGGCGACAACCAGCGCCAGGGCCGAAAAGAGGAAAATCAGGAAGAAGTTAATCTTATCTTTTTTTGAATTCAACGCACAGATAATCGTACCCAGCACTTCATAATCATGTCCATCAAGTTTATTTTTTTCAAGGAGTTTCTCTACTAAATTACAATCTTTTATCTGCTGCTGCGTAATATTATAATAGTTGAATTTGTATATGAAAAAAAGCAGAAATCCCGCAACCCCCACATACCAAAAAATGCGCGCCATCAGCGGGTTAAAGCTTAAAGTTATATTTACCGCCCGGATAGAAATAGTGGCGACGACACCCAGAAAGAAAAAAATCCAGGAAACAAAAGACTCCTGACACTTTTTCAGGCGGAAACAATCATGGCATATAAACTTTTTCTGCATAAATACCGCTTTTAATTTTTAAGCAGCTTTTCTTTTAAAGAAATAAGCCGGGCGAGGTGCCTTTTTTCCTCGTCTATTATTTTCCCGAGAACCGGTTTTTTCCCTTCGATTACATATTCTTTAAGCGCCGAGAATGTAAGTATCGAATCTTTTTCTATCTGTATCCCGAAATCTACGGCTTCAATTTCCGAATTAAACAACTGTTTTATTTTTTCGCGGATCAATTCTTCGGTAAAGATAAAGGTTGAAGCCAGGGTTTCAAGATAAACATCGAACGCGCCGGGACTGAATTCATGAACGATATAATCGCCGATATTATCGCGCATCGTTTCGAATGTTTTCCGATGCTCTTCTTCCTGTTCTTTTAAGTGCGCCCATGTTTTTCTTAAGTTTTCGCTGCGGGTTTTATTTTCTAAAATCCCGTAAAGCACTTTACCGTTCTCTTCAACTTTTATGGCGACATTAACGATTTCCCGGGGATTAAACAGGGTATTCATCACGCCTTGTCTCCTTATTTATTATTTACCATCTAATAGCTGTTTTATTTTATCGGCCGTCTCATTTAAACTGTCCAGTTCGCTTTTGGCCGGAACATACTGAAAATATTTCGCATCGGCGATCGCTTTTATCCCCGCTTCCTCAAGCGCCTGCTCCAGTTCTTTAAACCCCACTTTTGCCCAGCCGTATGAACCAAAGGCAAAACCAAAACGGTTTTTGGGCTTTAGGCCCTTAAGGTAGGTAAGAAATCCGCCGACCGCGGGTAAAACCCGGTTGTTCAAAATGGGGCTGCCGATACAAACCACGCGGGAACTCATAACCTCGGTCATTGCGTCAGAGATATGCGTGTCTTTTAGATTTACAAGTTTAACATCCACGCCTTTTACGTCTAAAAGCTCGTAGAGTTTTAAAGCCATTTTTTCCGTAGAATGCCACATCGTATCGTAGATAATAACTGCTTTGACATCGGATTCATAATTTGCCCATTTTTGATATAAAGAAACAATCTTTTGGATATCGGTTTTTTCTCTCCAGATTAATCCGTGCGAAGGGCAGATCATCTCCAGCTTAAGCGTTCCCAGCGCCTCCAGGGCTTTTAGTACCTGCGGCCCGTAGGGCATAACGATATTCGCGTAATATTTAGCCGCTTCCTTAAGTATAATATCCAACCCCGCCTCATCCACAAATCTTTGGGAACTGGCGTGATGCTGCCCAAAAGCGTCATTGGAGAAAAGAATTTTTTCTTCCTCACAAAAACTTACCATAGAATCCGGCCAGTGAACCATGGGGGTGAGAAAAAATTGTAAAGTCCGCTTGCCCAAAGATACAGTTTCCCCGTTATTCACCACTTTAAAATTCCAACTCGGCTTGTCTTTTTCGGGCGCAGACAAAAAGTGCCGCATCAAACCCTCGTGGCCTTTAGGCGAACAGATAACTTCGGCTTTCGGGCAAAGCTTCAGAAGTTCGCCGATTGAACCGGAATGGTCCATCTCCGTATGGTTGGAAACAATATACCGTATTTTAGCGGGATCAATTATCTGTTTTATCCGGTGAAGCATTTGCTCAAAACCGTAATATTTCACGGTATCGATAAGCGTGGGCTTCTCATCTAAAATAAGATAGGCGTTATAAGTTGAACCGGAGGGCGTGGAATATCCGTGAAAATTGCGCAAATCCCAATCGATATACCCCGTCCAATAAATACCTTTTTTTATTTCTACCATATTAATCTTTGACTTCTTCGAACTGGTCCTTGCCCACGCCGCATTCCGGGCACACCCAGTCATCGCTCAAATCTTCAAAAGCGATATTATTATTTTCTTTCGGATCATACACATAACCGCAAACCGTACATATATATTTTTTCATATCTTGCCCCTTTCAATTCAATTCCACTTATCCTTTTTTTAAATATCCATCTATCCATTCAGCCAGGTTTTCTTTGGACATAACCCCGACTGTTTGTTTAACCAGTTTTCCTTTATCAAAAAGAATCAGCATGGGTATGCTCATAACCGCGTACTTTGCCGCCAAATCCGATGCTTCATCCACATTCAGTTTGCATACCTTCAGCTTACCCGCGTATTTTATAGATATATCATCAATTATCGGCACTAACATCCGGCAGGGACTGCACCAGGCGGCCCAAAAATCCACCAGCACCGGTATATTCGAATTAATAACCTCTTGGTCAAAATTGTCCGCATTTAAGTTTATGGCCACAATAACCTCCATTTTATTTTAACAGCTTGAACACATCTATTATTTTTTATGCCGGCCTTTTCCTTTAAGTTTTTGCCACTTTTCCTCTCCTAAACATTCCCGGGCGGATTTACACCAATCCGCGCACGCCGGAAGCATCTTGCGCTCTACCCAAGCATTACAGTTTGGGCATGTTACCCGCATTTCATCAGAAAATACTTCAACTTCCCGCTGGCAACGCGGGCAGATACGGATCTCAACTTTTAAATTCCGGTCGTCGCTTCCCGGGCATTTAAAACCAGTCATCTTCTCCCTCTTTTTATCTCCTTCGAAGAATTTGTCACTCAACAATCAATTCCTTTGAATTTTCCCACAACCCGTGAATATTACAGACGCTAGCGGCGTATAGCGTGCCGGACAGGTCTGTTTTAAAACTTACCGTAACTTCCGGTACGGTATAAACCGTACTTGTATTCGGCCCCTTGACTGACGCGCCATGAGCATTAAATTCGAACCGGCCGATATAATGCGGAAATTTTTCTCCCTGCGGCAAAAAGTACATTTCCACGGAACTTATATAGTGCTCGGTGGTATTGGGATGCGCGATTTGCTTGCCCACCGTTGCCGTAACTTTAATTATATCCCCTTTTTTCGCTTTATCCGGCGCGTCAATAACCGGCGCATGCTTTTCCGTTTTCCAATCCGCGCTCTGCAATAAGTCTTTTAGATTTGCCATTGTTTTCACCTCCTAAATATTCAACCGTAACTTTTACTTCCAAATCCCCTATTAATAACCAATAAAGTTTTCGCTCAGTACTCTTTTTTTATCGCATTCAAGTTCAAGGCATACGCCTTGTATTGCTTCGACCATGCGCGGCGGGCCGAAGATAAAAATAGTCCTTTCCTTTATGTCCCGGACATTATCCTGAACCATTCCCTTATCGATACGCCCGTAAATACATTTTTCATCTTTCGGGGTACAATCGGTCAGCGAGTAGTAAATCTTTACATTGCGCGCCTCTTGCCGCCAAAAGTCGAGTTCCTTTTTAAAAGCGATCTCCTCTTCCGTCTTATTCGAATATAGAAGAACGATATCATTATCCAGTTTTTCTTTGAACACGTACCCAATAATGGAGATAACCGGGGTTATGCCGATGCCGCCGATTAAAAATACGATTTTTCTGTATTCCGGCTTAAAAACACATTTACCTAACGGCCCCTGAAACAATACCACATCATCCTTTTTTAAAGCGCCTAAGCGGCCGGAAAAATCACTCTCCGTTATCCGTTTCGTTACTTCAATATAACTTTCAGCCGGCGAAGAAGAAAAGGAAAGATATTTATTCAGCTTATTATTCGATAAATTCTGTTCATCGAACATAATTTTCAAAAACTGCCCGGCCAAAAATTCTATTTTTTTCTCCGGGGCAAAACGAAAGCTGGCCACAGACGGCGTCCGGATTATTTTTTCGATAAACTTAGCTTTGAATATCTCCATTTTTTTTACCCCTAAATTTATTTTTTCCGGCAGTAGCAGCACTGTCCGTAAAAATATCCGTGCAGTTTTTCTATTTTATGTCCGCCTGTTTCTTTGTTCTTTAGGGCCGGACAAGGATGTAAATCGATATCAAAAATCCGTTTGCAGGTTTTACAGTAGAAATGATGGTGAGAATCCGTTCTTACCTCAAAACAAGACCGCTCAAAATTAATTCGAATCTCGCTGGCCATGTTTTTCCGGCAGTAAAGTTCAAGGACGCAATAGACCGTCGCCTGAGAAACCGCCGGGAACCGCTTTTTTATTTTGGCATAGATTTCCTCCACCGTCAAATGATTATTATCCGCCGCCAGAATCCGGTATATTTCGGCCCGTTGAGGCGTAATTTTAATGCCGTTTCCTTTGAGTTTTTGCACTGTTTTTTTCATCAGGATTATTATTTTATTACATTCCCAGAATTTTGTCAATAATTATTTTTAGATAATAATCGTTCTTATCAAATTTTAAAAAAGGGGTTTTTAAAAACCGGTTCGTTCTTTTAGGGCGCTATAATTACGGGCAGGTAAACTTAAATGGACTGGCCAATAAGCCGCTCGTTATTAACATTTGTACCTTTAAAAAATGTGATTAAATCGAGGGGCTTTTGGATACGCATACTCTTTTTTAGAAGCCGCGCTTTCGCCTTCTCGCGCGCCGAGATAAAAACTTTTTCTACATATCTTTTTGACATTGCTTCCGCAGTTACTTTTTCACTGCTTCGATACTCATTCAGCATTATCGTTTTCCACAGGTCTTTATCGGTATAATATATGTCCCCATATGCGGCTAAGGCGTCTAAAATATCTTTTGGCGCTTTTTCATAAAATTCACTGAAATCGTCGTCTGTCCGGTAAGGCCCGACCAAGGTGCTGCTGCCCGTCCTTGCCTGTCGATTTAATGGGACATGATGTTCCTTGCCTCCGCCGGAATTATGCACGACAATATTAGGCTGGCCATGCCTTGAACCTTTCATATTAGATGTCCCGCACGCTTCTTCTTCTGGCCGGGGACAATTAACGCACAACGCCCCCATCGCCTGCAGTTTCAAAAGCTTAGTGTCAAAATCAGGCACAAAGACAAACCGGCCGCGCAAATCCGGGTCCACCATCCAACTCAAAAATTCCTTAATCCAAAATTTCTCTTCCTTACCAAATCTAGTTGCAAATCCCCCTACCACTACCTGCTCTCCCAACCCAGCCATGTCTCCCCACTTGGTCTGCACAATCTTGCCCCGGTCAGCGCAGACGACCCGGACGATATCTTTAAGAATATCGTATTGACTTTTATACTCGGCTAATCTACGGATTAAAGAAATAATCAATTTATTGCTATCCAGCCGGATCCCCGTTCTTTCATAGATTTCATCAATAAACTGCTTTTTCCCGCCATCATCCGGATTGGCATATATATCCCAGAGGTCGTTGCCGTCAATATTTTCCCGGCCCTTTTCTAATTCTTTAGCGAGCAATCTCTCATGGACAAAAAAGTCGCCGGAACCGTTAAGAACCGCTTTAATCTCTTTCTCGGTCATGAATAATTTATCTTTTGTAACTTTGGCATGTTCGTCACTTACGGCATTTGTTTCGTCGGATAATTGTAAAGCCGCCCAGGAAAAATCGACTTTCCCATCTTTTATAAAAAGTCTCCCCATATCCTTGTTCAGTCTCTGGCGGGCATTAGCATCTTCAAGTAAAGGATATTCTTCTGTCCCGATTTTGTATCCGTAACCAAACATCACTTGAAAAAGCCGCTCCGGAGAAACGCCCATACTACCCGCATCAAACCGGGAAAGGCCGGCCGGAACAACCGTATGATTAGTATAGACTCTCGGGACTTGACTCAAACGCTCATCATATTCCATCAAGGCTGCCGCAACAACATAGGGAGATTCATTTAAGTGGAACATTCCGGGAGTAAATTCTTCAAATTGTTTCATGAGTACATACATCGCCTTGGCCGGGATAACACAGTTGTTAAATCGGTGTCTTTTGCCTATGTCATCTGTGTCTCTTTGATATAACAGGGTCAATAAATCCGGGCATTCAAAAGATATCTTTACTTGAGTTCCCTTGATAATATATTTGAAACGGACTTCATACTCTTTATCCTGGTATGGATTATACACATCTAACCCTTTTACGGTAACGGTAAAAGGCGTTCCGTCCTGGTTAAGTATATATGCGCCCGGCCGGCCTTCATGCGATACAACTTCTTCATCGATATGCTGGACTCTGGTTATCGGCAATAGTGCTAAAAAGTTTGCGAGATCATCATAAATTTTTTGATAATTTACACTGTTGTCCGAAAGAAACTGCTGAATTTTTTGATCTTTGCTGAGATGGTCATTTTGGAAATGTTCGAAGGTATACCTTTTCCCCTCGGCTAAAGGTTTTACCTTGTGAAAAAGATTTTCTATAACATCGTCGCCCACTTCCTTTTTTAACTGCGCCTCCAAGACTCTTCTTATCGCTCTTTTACTCTGCTCTTCTTTTTTATTAACCGCTTCTTTGATTAATGCGCTCACTGCCGCCGTATAGATAAAAGCGATATTTTCTCCGGTTATATCTTTTTTCATATTTTCCAACTTTTCATATTCTAAACAATGTTTCTTGGCATACTCTGCATTACTGGTTTCAACCGCTGCGGTAAACTCCGGTAAAGAAAGTTTGTCTCGCTGTGCCAAGTCGGCGATAATTGTAGTGATTTCGAAAGCGTATGTGCTAAAATTACGCTCCTTGATTTGTCTCAATGCCCCCTCTACCCCGTTTACTACTTCATCATAATCTACTTTTATCCGCTGTCTTCTCCTCTTGGAATGTAACGGTTGAAAAGCCACGGTTTTTAATCCGATTATCCGATTCCCCGCCAAAAAATCACCAAAAAAACCTCCCAGCCCTCCTTTAAAATTTTCTTGCCCAGCATCTTCGCTAAGATCTTCATCGTAACCTTCCGCGGAAGCGGTAATCAGCGGATTTTGCTCAAAATAACGGAATAGTTCAAGCTGATTTGTTTGAAGCCAGGTTTTCGATTGCGGAAGCAAAAATCTTTCTTTTTCTTGCGGCGCAACCTGCCCGATACTCTGAAACGCTTCCATAACCATAGGATTGGCGATGCCCAAATGCGGCGAGAGGGTATACTGCCCGGAATCTTTATCCGCCAAAACAGCACCGGGGGATATAAAACTATAACTATTTGAAATAAAAGAAGTTGTGATGAAAATCTGGATTAAAATACTGGCCAGAATTTTAAAACATTTATTATATTGTTTGCCTTTTAACATACTAAAATCCCTTCTCTGTAATTCAGGCTTAAAAAAATGTAGTAAAGTATACCATCTAACTACCTTTTTTTCAATAGGATGAAAATAAAGTTATTAATTATGAATTATGAGTTATAAGTTAAAATGTATTGTTTGGAATTTGGGATTTGGTTATTGTTAATTTTTAATTTTCAATTTATAACTTATAATTTATAACCCATAACTCATTACTCGATAGGTTGACAAACCCGGGTATTTGTGCTATAAATCTTCGTATTGAATTTTATAGATTATTAACTACGGAGGTAAAAAAATTGTCAAAATTTTGTGAAATTTGCGGTAAAGGACCAGTCGCCGGCAGGACAATTACCCGCCGCGGTATGCCTAAGAAAAAAGGCGGTGTCGGGCGTAAGACCACCGGAATCAGCAAGCGCCGATTCCTGCCAAATCTGCAAAATATAAAAATAATCCTTGGCGGCACAAGAAAAACCGCCCGCGTCTGCACAGATTGTATCCGTAACGGAAGAGTGAAAAAAGCGGTTTAATTTTTATCTGCCGAACAATTCTTGCGCTTTGGATTTTCCCATTGCCCGGTCAATATCCTCGCAGTCGACAACCGTCAAGTCGGGCCTTTTTTCTTTTATGCGCCGGATCGCGGAAATCATCTCCGCCGGATTGCTTTTCTTTCGGAAACCGATAAATTTGAATTCTGTTTTACAATTCGGGCAGGTCTTTTGCATAGAAAAATCTATGCCTAAATGTTGGCAGTTCTCGCAATTCGCCGAAAGCTCCCCCGCTTTAAGCAGATGTTTCTTCACCTCATCGATATCCAATTCGTTCCATATCCGGACAAATAGTCTATGCATATTCGGTCTTTCTCCTATATTTGAAACTGTACGTTAAATCTGGTATTATATTGCTGACTTGAAATTTTAAACTTATTTTACTCTAAATACCCCTTAAATACAAGCAAACACCTAAATGCAACGCCAAGCCATGCGCCTAACAAAGCGGTTTAAGCCGGAGAGGCTATTCCCCCTGGTTCCGATAGTAATGGGCCTGTCGTGTTTCGGCGGACAGTTGCTTTTGATCCGGGAATTTCTCATTATATTCTACGGCAATGAGCTTTCTATCGGCCTGATTTTAGGTAACTGGCTACTGCTTGAAGCCGCCGGCAGTTTTATTTTCGGGAAGATAAGCACGAAATTGCGCAACCCCGGCCTTGTCTACGCGCTTATTTGCATTGGTATAACAATTCTTTTTCCGCTGAGCATTTTCACGGTCCGGATTATTAAAAATATCCTCTCGATAGCTGTCGGCGAAGGCGTTGGCGTTGCGATTATCTCGATATCCTCTTTTTTGGTAATGGCTTCTCTTGCCCTGTTGCTTGGGGCCCAATTCCCGCTTGCCTGCCGGCTTATGCAAAAATACTTCCCAAAAAAGAAGTTATCTGAAAGTATCGGTAAAAACTACTTTTTGGAAGCGGCCGGGTTCGGACTGGGGGGAATAATTATAACTTTTCTTTTAATCCCCCACATAAATTCGTTGCGGATTGCGCTGGTGCTTAGCGCGGTGAATTTAGCCTGCGCTTATTTTATCCTTTTGTTAGAATATAAAAAAATCTCTCTCAAGATCAAAACAGTTTTGTTGGCGCTTCTGGTGCTATTCGCCTTCGGATACAAAACCGATCTGCTGCATAAAGTTTCTTTGAAATTACAGTGGCGCAATCTGAATATTATAGATTGGGAAAATTCCGTATATGGCAATATCGCCGTAACCAAACAAGCTGAACAGTATGTTTTCTATTACGACGGCCTGCCGTTTATGACTATCCCCGAACCGGATATTGTGTTCACAGAAGACCTGGTAAGCTTCTCTCTGGCCCTGGCGGACCAGCCAAAAGATATCTTGTTTATCGGCCCGGCGCTGGGCGGTTATATTTCTCAGGCGTTAAAATTTCCGCTTTTAACCATAACCTATGCTGAACTTGACCCGTCAATTATTAAAATGGCCCGGCGCTATCAAACGGATTTGACCACGCAAGAGTTAAATGATCCTCGCGTGAAAATTCATACTATTGACGGTCGCCGGTTTTTAAGCAAAACAGGGGATAAATTCGACCGGATTATTATAAACCTGCCGCTGCCTTCTACTTTTCAATTAAACCGGTTTTTCACGCAGGAATTTTTCGCTCTCTGCAAGGCGCGCCTTAAAAAAAACGGCCTGGTTTGCCTGTCCCTGCCCGGATCACTAAGCTCTCTTTCGGACGAAATTATTGAGTTAAACAAATGCATATTAAACAGCCTCTTACGCGTATTCAAAAAAACGGAAGTAATTACCGGTTACTATAACCTTTATCTGGCAAAAGACACTTCTGATTTTGAAGCTGATGCCGATAAGATCTATGCCCATTTAAAAACAAACGGTGTTAAGAGCGCTTTGTTTACCCAATTTTATATTAAGGACCGGTTAAAGTTAGAAAATAAGCGCTGGTTTTATGAAAATATCCGACAGCATCCCGTGCGGCTAAACAGGGATCTAGACCCCGCAGGCGTATTGTACGGATTAAGATACTGGAACGCGATGTTCAGTGATGCTCATTTTAAAAGCCTGTTCCGGACAATAACTCAGCTCAAAACAAAAGAAGCGTTTTTGATACTCATCTCTTTATTCGCTATTTTTTTCTCTTCGCTATTATTCGGTTTATCGAAAAAATCATCCGCTTCGGCTTTGTTGCGGCGGATCATACCTTTGCTCATAATAAGCAGCGGCCTCGCCGGCGCCTCTTTGAACCTGATTATTATTTTAGGTCTGCAAACATTATACGGATATGTTTATGCCTACATTGGAATTTTAATCAGCAGCTTTATGTTCGGTTTAACTTTTGGCGCAATGGTCGCAACTAAACATTTGTCACGTTTTAAAAATAGTGTCACGGCGCTGGTAAAAATAGACTCCGCTTTTGTCCTATTTTCCCTTTTCTTCCCGTTTTTTATTTTAGGCGCCAACTATTTAAGCGGACAAAACGTATCTGCCCCGCTTGTCTTTATCCTGTTTTGTATGAATTCCGCAACCGCGGGGTTTCTGGTGGGGTTTGAATTTCCGCTCGGCAATAAAATCTATCTTGAAAACAGCTCAAAGCAGAATCCGTCCAATATCCTCTATGCCCTGGATATGCTAGGTGCTTTTTTTGGTTCGATATTTATATCGATAGTATTGATCCCGACAGTGGGCATTATAAATACGGCTTTTCTGATTGCCGGAGTCAAAATTATCCCCTTTGCCATGCTGGCGCTCGTCTGGCTGTTAAATAAATCAAGCCGCATTTAGGCTCAAACTTTACGGCATAGTTGTTCAACCCGTAGACCACCAGCTTCTTCTGGCCGGCAGGGTAACATCTTTTATCAGTAATCCTGATTTTGTGACATACACCTCAAAATCCTTGCCTGGTTCGAAAGGGACAAACGCGCTGCTGCCGTAAACAGCATCGATAAACGGTAGAAATCTTTTAAGCCCGTAAATAAAAAACCACACCCGGTCCGGGCTCTTCTGCAGGTTAAAGATAAACGCTTCGTTTCTTTTTTCGGCTTGGATATCATAAAATCTTGACCGGATGCGTTCAAGCCGCCAATAAGATTTGGCGCCGAATAAAGTAAAAAAATCTTTCCATTTTATGATCCGGCCTTCGATTACCCATTCATCGGCAGAATTGAAAGACAACACCATTTTTTCGCCGTATTTTTGCGCTAACAGAAATTCGACTTCCAAAAATTTCTCTTTTGAAATTTTATCCTGCCGGCAACCGATTTTGGCCGCAAGAGTCTTGTCCGTAAAGACATGATAAGAATTAAGATACGCCTTAAATATAAGTATCCCGGTCAAAACCGCTAAGACGCTCAATAATGTAAGTAGGGATATTATCTGTCTTAACTTGATTTTAAAAGTTTTGCGTTGCATGATATGAAAAGATTTAATGCAAAAAGAAATTCATCGTTGCGCCGCCCAGGAAAGTAATCGATAACGTTATAAGCACCGCTTGAAATAGGCGCCGCGGGCCGAGTTCTTTCAAAAATATTATAAAAGTGGCCACGCACGGAAAAGACATCGACAAAACTACGCAGGCAATCATCATCTGTTTTACCGTAAGCTTAAGCGGTATTAACATCCCCACCGCAATATCTTTTCTCAAAAATCCGACAATTAAAGCCCAAGCCGCTTCTTTGGGCAGGCCGAAAACTTTGTTCAGCAAAGGAGCAAAAAACTGCGAGATACTTTCAAACAACTCTATCTGCTGCAATAAATTGATGATCAGAACGCTCAGCAATACTATTGGAAGCGCGTCAACAACAAAACCCTTTATCCGCAAAAACATCTTTTTAAACAGTAGTTTAAAATCCGGCCAACGGTACGGCGGAATTTCAATAAAAAGCTCCGGGCTGTACCCTTTAAGCAATCTGTTTAAGGCCGCGCCTAAAAATAACCAGACACTGAAAAGCACAAGGTACACGGCGATCACATATCTTGCCCCAAACTTGCCTAACATGCCAAAAATCATCGCCTGTAATGCCGCACAGGGTACACCAATAGATATTATGGTGGAGGCAATAAAGCGTTCACGTTTGCTTTCTAAAATCCTGGTAGCGATAATTCCCGGAACATTACAGCCAAAACCAAGCAATATCGGTATTATGGCAAAACCGTGCAATCCTAACCGGTGCATTATGTTATCTAAGAGCAACGCCAGGCGGGGCATGTAGCCGATATCTTCTAAGAAACTAAGTAAAAGATAAAAGGCAAAAATATAAGGCAGGACTATGACAAATTCGATATAAGGCGCGGTCGTAAGCAGGCCCATTGACTTTTCAAAATCAATGTTATTATCGATCATGCGGCCGAGTAAAATATTATGTAAAAATGGTTTGTTTTGCAGATAAATACTAAAACTTTCGAGAACCGGTTTATATACCAACTGAAAAAAAGGTTCCAGCACATATTTAATCAACCCTTCACCTAAAAAACGTACTGTCTTAAAGCTGAACGCGATAATAAAAATCGCAATCGCTACCCCCCACGCATGATTCACCGAGGCATCTTCGAGAATTTCAAATAAGGTATGGTGCCGGTGAGAAAGCTGCTGCACTTTATCAATAATGTCCCCGATTTTTTGCCAGCGCTCCTGGTGTGTTCCCCGATCAAATTGTCCCGGCTTTGCTTCCACCAGGCGTTCTTTTAGCTGTTTTATCCCTAGGCCCGTAATCCCGCTGGTCGGAGCAACGCTTACCCCAAGCAAATCCTCTAATTTCGCTACATCTATAGAAATACCGCGATGCTTAATATCGTCAAACATATTGAGCGCGATAATCATCGGGCGTCTTTGTTCAAGCAGAGTCATGGTCAAATACAGGTTCCTCTCCAGATTAGTGGCGTCAACAACATTTATTACCAAATCCGCCTCTTCGATCATTTTTACCGCCACTTCTTCCGCCGGGGCATTGGGTTCAAGACTGTATGTTCCCGGAAGATCCAATATTTTCATCTGCTCTCCATCTATGTTCACATACCCTTCCAGAAATTCCACGGTAGTGCCGGGATAATTCGATACCAGCACCCTCACTCCCGTAAGGCGGGAAAACAAAACGCTTTTTCCTACGTTGGGGTTACCGATTAGAACAATCTTTTTCATTTTTTAATTAATTCCACCCATATTTTTGAAGCCATGCCATACCCTAAGGCCAGGACCGTATTGCCCGACCGTATTGCCACCGGCCCCTGCAAAACAAAAGCGCTCAATTTCACAATATGTTTATCTATGCGCACGCCCATGGCCGAAAGCCGGCTCTCAAAGGCAGGACCGCCTTCGAGTTGAACAATTCGGCCTTTAGCCCCGGTCTTCATCTGAACGAGTGTAATTTTCTTCATGGTTTTTGTATTATAGATACTATCACCAATTTCATCAATTAATACATCTTTTTTATTTCTATTGAGGCATAATAGAAATTTAAAATTTCCCGGTAAGTTGCACCCTTCTGCGCCATAGTTGCCGCACCCACCTGGCACATACCGACGGCATGGCCCCAACCGCCTCCGTAAAATAAAAACTCTTTAGGCCGGCCGTATTTATCGATCTTAACGTCGATATTGAACATACTGCTGCGCAGCCCTCCAAGTGTCTTGCGGATATCCAATTCTTTACTCAAAATCAGCCTGCCTTTAGAACCGATAATCTCAAGTTCCTGGATATGAGAAGATTTATTCCGCTCTAATATCTTTATGGAAATAATGCGTCCCACGGGTTTTTTATCGCTTATCAGGTCTTGCAGTTCTTGAGCCGTATACAGCTTTATCCAGCGAAAATTGCTGGAACGGGAAAAATATTTGTTATTGCAGTTGGCATTTATATCTTTGCCCCACAACCAGTCTTCCAGTTCCAAGGGAGAAAGAGGAAATACAAACCCAAAAAACCCGCCGCTATCCGGCCGGCCTTGAAAATAAGAGATATCTTCTCTTTGCCCAAAGACATTATTTTGCGTATGCCCGCCGCAGCTATTGGAATAAACAGCGTCTATCGGCTTATTATCGCAAACCGCAACTAATCCCGTAGTTTCGTCTACGGCCGAGCACGTAGCTTCTGTTTCCACCAACGTACCTCCATAGACCTGGCAATGAACGCCTGAACAAAAATCATATCCTTCCTGTTTGTGCCGAAAGAGTTTTTTATAGACTTCACTTCTGGCTGCAACCGCTTGGGCCCGAAGCGCCTCCTGCGGCCAAGAACTTGGCATTTCGCTAGGGACGACACCATAAAGGTACTCTTCGATATTCACAATATTTACAATGGTCAACTCATTCCCCTCGGCTTTCACATCAAGTTTTCCCCGGTAAGCGCGGTCTACGCGCGAAGCCCAGAAATCACCTGTTCCCACGCCTACTTCAAAAACCAAAATCGTATCTTCAGGTTTTTCCGGGACAATAATGATTTGCCCGTCCAACTCCTGCAGCTTTTTGCCTTCGGTCGAAATCGAAATCCGGCCCTGGTTATTAACCAAGGCGTAGAGAGCTTGCGAAGTTCCTTTAAAAAGCGCCTTGCTTTCGCCTTTAGCAAACACCGTAAAGTTTCCTCGACATTTAAAACGCAATTGTTTATTTTTTTCTATCAATACCCGCACAAGCGGCGCATCTTTCACTTTTTTGGGCACAACTATTTTGGCTTCACTTTCCAGATATCGTTTTTTTTCTTTTGCCGCTAATTTTTCCTTTAAATCATCTCCGCCGACTTTTAAAATTTTATCGATAAACACTTTCGCCTGCGTATCCTGCGGATAAATAGAGTTAAACCTCCGGCAATTTTGCAACGCTTCTTCGTAGCGGCCGTTATAAAAATGTAATTCTGCGATTTCACGGTAACCTTGGGTTAAATTCGGATCATGTATTAGCGCTTTTTCAAAGTATCCTTGAGCCTTATCCTGCATTTTTCTTTGCTTGTAAACATACCCCAGATACAAATATGCCGCAGCGTGTGCATCGTCTAATTCCACCGCCTTTTCGAAATTTTCCGCCGCCTTTTCCAACTCACCCGTCTCCTGAAAACATCTGCCCAGCAAAAAATACACATACGCTCTTGTCTCGCCCCAAGCAACGCCAGCATTAAATGCCCCTATCGCTTCTTGGGGCCTTGAACTTAAATAATAGACCTCACCTAAATTCGCATATATGGTTTTATCCGGGGCGATCTGTAAAAGCTTTTTATACAAACTCATCGATTGCGCATATTGATAAATATTTTTGTGGATTATCGCTAAGTTAATCAGAGGTTCTTTCGCTTCCGGATTAAATCTTAAAGCCTTCCTGTATTCGGCAAGCGCTTCCTTTTCCCGGCCCTGATTAAACAAAAGGCGCCCGCGGTTAAGATGCTTCATATACTCATTATCTGAGGCGAAAAGAAGGCTTTCCCCGAATACAATGATAACGACAATAGACAAAATAAAGTTCGGTAGGCGGTATTTAAATATCTTGGGATAATACATATAACTTAAAATTCTATGCCGATACGTATTTTATGCTTTGGCAAAAACGCACAGCACAGAATTTAATCTTTCATCCTTATCTTTAATCGCAAACATTTTTAACTTGATATCCGCCTTGGCCCTTAAAATCGGCAGGGACAATTCTAAATCGGCGGCGATAGTGTTCGCTTTGCCGTTTACGACATCCTGATACAGATCATTAAACGCATTGTTCGATTCAAGTTTAATCACCGAATCAATGCTCAAATCATCCTGCCGAATGCCCAGAACTTCCTGCGCCGCCCGGTTAATCTTGATGCGGCCGGAGTCCAAATCAAAGATCATAATACCGCTTGAGATATTACGGTTTATGTGGCCGATGAGCCGGTTTAAGCCTACGATTTTGTTTTCGCGCAGAACATCATATTCGTTTATCCGGTCAATAGCGCGGTTAAAATCATCCGCCATCACCGAAAATTCGTCATGGCCGGGCATGGAAATTCCGGTTTGAAAATTATTTTCCAGAATATGGCGCAAAGCCAGCTTCATTTTTCTGTTAAAAATATCAAACCGGTTAAACATGTATAAAACAGTGACAATGCCGAAACCCGCGATTAATATAACCAGATCTTTTTGCAGAAAATCGCGGCAATGCGTTTGCAAATACCAAAAAACCATAAAGTCCGCGATGACTATGCAAAATAATAAATTAATCTTTTTTCTCATAATTTGTCCTGCCTTTTATTTATGCTTGGAAAGCAAATTTATACTTTCTTCTTTTCCCACAAGTATAAGAAAATCCGTTTCTTCTAAAGTATCTTCGGCCTGCGGCAAATCATTTATTACCTCTTTAAAGATGCGCTTGCCCGTCTCGTCTATGGAAGGAATCGCTTTTTTTATAGCAACCACATTAACATTGTACCTTTTGCGCAGGTTTAAATCCTTTAGCGTCCGCCCGCATAATTCCTTAGGAACCTTTACTTCCGCCATGGTGTGGCCGCTGGATAATTTCATGGACACCTGAATATTGGGACTGGTCAGGCTTTTTCCCACAACCTCCCCCATTTCTTCTTCTAATTTTATAATCTTGGTAATATTTAAAGATTTCAGTATTTCTTCCTGAAGCGGATTTACCGCGCGCGCATAGATATTTTTAATACCCATTTTTTTTAGCAGTGTCGTGGTAAGAAGATTCGCCTCCAAATTCTGCCCGATACACACGATTGCCGCGTCGATTTGTTCGATGCCGATAGAACGCAATGCCTTTTCCTCCATAGAATCCAAAGCGACGGCTACGGCCACATAATCTTTGATATCCTCGATTTTTTCCTTATCCTTGTCTATCGCCAAAACTTCCACGGCCTGTTCCGTCAATGTCTTGGCAACAGCAAAGCCAAACCTTCCCAGTCCGATCACAGCCACCTGTCTCATTCTAACCTCCTTTTAATAAACACATCATTTATGGTGCGGGGGCAAAGTATCATCTTTTCATCCGATTTCCGCCTCAGTCAGATAACAGCAGGGGTCCTCTTGAAAAAAATCTTTATACATAAAACCCGCTCTTATCCGGCAGCCGCCGCAATACGCCTTATAGCGGCACCGGCCGCATTTGCCTTTCAGGCAAAATTGCTTGGAACGAAGCTGGCATAAAAGATTATCTCTTTTATTCGTCCAAATTTCCAGAAAATCCTTTTCTTTTATATTACCCAAGGAGTTATCCTGCCAAAACTGACACGGATATACATTGCCTTCAGGCGAAATATCCACCACGCGGCAGCCGGCGGAACATCCCCCGTGAAGCTTTAAAAGTTCCAACACCTGCGCTGCGTTCTGCGAATTTTTCTTCCTCAGGTAATTGTAGATGTGAATTCCATCGGCGTGGTTATCCACAGTCAATATCTCCACCCCCTGGACTTTGCGGTTTATTTCGCATGTACATTCAATTAAAAAATCGATCGTTTGACGGCGCAGATTATTATCAAGATCTTGTTCTTTTAACAATTTTCCCCGTCCGGAATATACAAGATGGTACATGCAAAACCGCGGTATTTTTTCCTGTACGCATAAAGTTATAATCGGCGCCAAATCAACAGCATTCAACTTATTTATGGTAAAACGCATCCCGGTTTTTATACCCATCTCTAAACTATTGATTATTCCTCGCATTGCGGCGTCAAAAGCTCCCTTTACCCCCCGGAACTCATCATGCCGCCGGCTTGTCCCGTCTATGCTTACCCCGACATAATCTATCTTTAAATCCCGCAATTTGCGTGCGAGGCTCCGGGAAATAAGCGTGCCGTTAGTGGATAAGCCGACATGGATATTTTTCGTCTTTGCATATTCTATAATTTTAAAAATATCTTTATGTAACAGGGGTTCGCCGCCGGAGAGCAGCAGTATCGGGATTTTTATTTTGGCAAAACAATTAATGGTATTTTTGATATCTGCCCAATTAAGTTCGTTCTTAAAATCTATATCTTTGGCCTCAAGATAACAATGCCGGCATTTAAGATTGCAGCGGCGAGTGAGATTAAAAATAACCAGCGGACTTTTAGTTGTACTGCCAAATTCTTCGTTCAAATTCCTGTTTACGGCCTCAAACGCCTCGGATACTTCCGGTGCGCTGCCTAAAAGTCTTGTAAAGTTAACCATATTTTACCGTTTATTCATGTAATATTTTATTATCTCTTCGGCCAACCCTTCTATCGTAAAAGTACGGGCACTTATTTCTGCCCGGAACCCGTAACTTTTAAGGCAGGATGCGGTTATCGGACCGATTGCGGCAAAAGTCTGCTTTTTCAGAAGTTCTTTTTTTGTCTTCATATCGTGCATAAATTGACGTACACAGCTTGAGCTGGTAAAAGTAATAACGTCAAAATCCTCTTTTTTTATCGTTTCTGCCAAATGCTTAGCACCGCCTGCGCGGGCGGCTTTTACGCTATAAATAAATATCTCATCGACCCGGGCCCCCTGTTTACGCAACTCTTCGCACAGCACCTTGCGGCCTTGCCGGGAATGCGGAATAAAAACTCTTTTTCCTTTTAAATCCATATTTTTAAACGCCCGGGCCAGGTCTTCCATGAAAAACTTTTTTGGCATAAGATCGGATCGGATTCCGTATCTATATAATTGGTTCCGAGTCCCTTCTCCGATAACAGCTATTTTCTTGTTTCCAAAAATCCGGGCATCCTTTCCGGCGCTATTTAAAACCTCAAAACACATATTCACCGCCGATACGCTGGTAAAAACAGTCCAATCGCAAGCGTTCAATTTATTTATTAAAACTTTTGGCGCAATTTTATGATTTTTGCGCAATTCTATCAGCGGACACTCAATCGTCTGCGCCCCGAATTTTCTAAGTATCCCGGACAATTCTGCCGCAAAAGATAACGGCCGGGTAACAAGAATTTTTTTGCCAAACAACGGCTTTTTCTCATACCAGTTGAGCTTATTGCGCAACTTAACAACCTCTCCGATTATAATTACCGCCGGGCTAACGAGCTGTTTTTCTTTCGTTTTGTTTGCGATTTTGTCCAACGTTGCGGTCAACGTTTTTTGCTTTGGCAAAGTTCCCCACTGGATAACACAAACCGGCGTACTTTTCTTCATCCCCCCGCCAATTAAAGCTCGACTTATTTTATCGATCCTACCCATCCCCATAAACACCACAAGTGTACCTTTGAATTTAGCTAAGCTCGCCCAGTCGACGTCCGATGTCCGTTTCGCCGGGTCCTCATGGCCGGTGACAAACGTTAGCTGAGATGCTATGCCTCGCTGCGTTACGGGAATTCCCGCATATATTGCGGCCGCCAAACCGGAACTCACCCCCGGGACCACATCAAACAATACGCCGGCTTTCTGCAAGGCCAAAGCTTCTTCCCCTCCCCGGCCAAAAATAAACGGGTCTCCGCCTTTCAACCGCGCAACCGTATGTCCTTTTCTCGCTTGCCGAACAAGTAATTTATTAATTTCGGCTTGAATAAGCGTATGCCGTTTAGGGGTCTTGCCCACATAAATCAGCTTAGCCTGTGGTTTTCTATGTTCTAACACCTTTTCCGGTATCAGATGGTCGTAAACAATAACATCTGCGGCCCGAATACAATCTAGTCCCGCTTGTGTAATTAAAGATTCATCTCCCGGCCCAACCCCAACCAGATAAACTTGAGTTTTATATTTGCACACGTCTCAATTCACCTTCTTGCCTGATAAATAACAGTTTGCGTTTAATCCTTTTCGCAAGTTGCCTCGCCAACTCATTTGCGCGGCGGCTTTTGCCTCTCACCCGGCCCCTTACAACCCGGCCTTGGTCATCAGCGCAAGCTGCCTCTAGATATAAGTTATCTGCATTTAATTTCCCGAAGGCGGCAATAGGCTTTTGGCAACCGCCGCCCATAGCTTTTAAAAAAACCCTTTCTGCCTTTACCTCCATGCGCGTGATGCGATGGTCGGCTATTTTTACAATTTTTCGCAACAAGACATCTTTTTTGCGAATCTCAATACCCAAAGCTCCCTGCCCCGGTGCCGGCAGCATCACAGACATCGGTATAAACTGATTTACTCTTTGCTGCCACCCCATACGCAGCATCCCCGCGGCCGCAACGATTATGGCGTCATACATTCCTTCTTTCAGTTTTCTTATCCGCGTATCCAAATTCCCGCGGATATCCATAACCTTTAAATCCGGACGATGAGAAAGCAGCTGGACCCGGCGCCGGGGGCTGGAAGTACCAATCCTTGCTCCGGGTCTTAACGTCTTTATTGTGCTATCCCTGTTTGAAATCAAAACATCTTTGGGGCTGGACCGCTTGGTAACCGCAGCGATGGTTAAGGCTTTTGGAATTTCTATCGGCAAATCCTTCATGCTGTGTACCGCTAAATCAATTTTCCTGTTTATAAGGGCCTCTTCTATCTCTTTTACAAAAACCCCTTTCGCATCCTGCGCAATTGCCCCTGTTAACCGGTCGCCGCGGGTAACAATGCCTTTAACAATAAACTTTACCTGCGGAAATAATCTCTTAAGCCGCACAACTACGCCCCGCGCCTGGGTCATGGCCAAAACACTTCTTCTCGCTCCCACGACAACAACACATTTACCCGATCTCATCTTATACTCCAAAAGCCAGCCTTTTAATCTGCCGGCCTACTTCCATCAAACAGCCTTCGATAATTTGTTCGGCTTTTTCCGCTTCCTTTAATCTTTCGTTTAAATTTTTATCTGTGATTTTTTTTAAATCATCTAAATTATAAACATAGATGTTGTCAATACTATTAATTTCCGGATCGATATTGCGCGGCATTCCTAAATCGATAAAGAACATCGGCCGGTGCTTGCGTTGTAAAATAATTTTTTCCGCCTGTTCTTTTGTCACTAAAAGATGCGGCGCATTCACCGAACTTATAACAATATCCACATCCCCCAGCGCTTCATGCCATTTTTCAAAAGCGATCACGCTTGCCTCGAATCTTTGAGCGAGTTCCTTCGCTTTAGCAAGAGTCCGGTTGGCAACCAAAATCATCTGCGCCCCCCTGTCCCAAAGATGTTTTGCGGACAATTCTCCGATCTTGCCGGCCCCGATTATTAAAACTTTCTTCCGCTGAAGATTTTCAAATATCTTCCTTGCCAACTCTACCGCCGCCGAACCTATGGAAACCGCGCCATAGCCGATCTGCGTTTCGGTACGGACAAACTTTCCGACTTTAATCGCCTCGTCGAACAGATAAGAAAAAATTTTAGAAACAGTGCCCGCTTCTTTCGCAGCTAGATACGCTTGCCGTACCTGAGCCAGGATTTGATTTTCGCCTAACACCTGCGCGTCAAGGGAAGAGCTGACGCGGAAAAGATGTCTTACCGCCTCAAAATCTTCCAATCTATAAATGAATTCTTTAAAACTCTCTCCGCCTAATTTATGAAAATTGGTCAAAAAATCGGCGATTGATTCCGGAACTGCGTTATCCTCCTCTGCCAACGTATATATCTCCACGCGATTGCAGGTAGAAAGGATTACGCTTTCCTTAATCCGGGGATTCTTCTTTAAATAAAGAAGCCCTTCAGAAAGCTTGCCTTTGGGAAAAGCCAATTTTTCTCTGATTTCAATCGGCGCGGTTCTGTGATTTATGCCTATGATATTAATCTTCATAACCCTATAAGTAAGAATGCAATCCGGGCAACAGGAAACTTACCCCCAGATACGTAAAAAGCACCACCATAAAACCCGCAATGGAAAGTATGGCCATTTTGCGGCCCTGCCAGCCGGAATTAAAACGGGCGTGTAAATATGCGGCGTAAACCAGCCAAGTGATTAAAGACCAGGTTTCTTTAGGGTCCCAGCTCCACCAGTTGCCCCAGGCATGTTGCGCCCAAATGGAACCGGTAATTATGCCTAATGTTAAAAAAACAAACCCTATTTTTACCATGTCATAATTTATCTTATCCATCACACCCAAAGACGGGAAGCGTTCGAAAATCTTACCCGTGTGTTTGGTTTTGACCTGCCTTTCCTGTAAAAGAAACATTATTCCCAAACAAAAGGCACAGGCAAAACAGGCATATCCGAAAAAACAGCTGAGCACGTGAATAACAAGCCACCAGCTTTGCAGGGCCGGGATAAGCGGTTTTACGGTATTATCCAATAAAGCCGCATAGAACAGGATCAGAAAAGCAAGCGGCATAACGAAAACTCCGATTATTCTAAATTTATATCTATATTCGAGCACCAGAAAAATAAACACAATTGCCCAGGTAAACAGCACCAGCGACTCATAAAGGCTGGACATCGGCGGAAAGCCGCAAAGGAACGCGCGCGCGATTAAAGCGCAACTTAATAAAACAAGGCTTAAGACCGCAGAAAAAAGCGCTACTTTTGATGTCTTATTTTTTTTATTCGTCCCCCAGATGATAAAACAAATTGTGCTGACAAAATTAGCGCACAAAGTGCCGACAAACAGCAGGCTATACATGAGCACCTCCTAAAACTATCCGTGTAAACCGTGGTATTTTTTAAAGTCCCTAAAAAACCGTATCCTTTTTCTTTCAATCAAATTCAGAATGCGGCGATGAAGCAGTATTTTTACCAGCTTCTTCCGCATCTTCGGACTTTTAACCCGTCGTTTTATCTGGGATCTTATCCCGGCAAGGATTTTAATTTTACTCGCGTAGTCACCTAAAATATGAGACAGGTCTTCCTTTAATTTCTTAGCCAAACCGGGGAATTTCCCCGCAGTACTAACGCAAACAAGCAGCCCCTTTTTTCTAATAACCGCCGGCACATAAAAGTTGCACAGCTTGGGTTTATCCACAATATTAAACAGGATCTTTTTATCTTTTGCCTCTTTTTGTATTTTCAGATTGACTTTACCGTCATTTGTAGCCGCGATAACCAAAAAAACTCCGCGCAAAAACTTTTTCCGGTATTCCGATTTTTTGAAAAATATTTTCTTTTCTTTGTGCAGTTTTTCAAGCGGCCGGCAAAGCGCAGGGCTTATTACGGTAACTCTTGCTCCGCACTCAAGCAGCGATTTTACTTTACGGCAGGCCACTCTTCCTCCGCCTACGACAAGGCACGGATGCCCTTCTAGCTTTAGGCAAACCGGATATATTTTCATTCCGGGTCCTTAACTTTAAAAAATTCTTCCATTACCCGATGCGCTCCTTCGACGATGGCCTTAGATGAAATCGTGGCGCCGGTAATCGCCTCGATATTCTCTTCGGTTTTCCCCTTTACCAAGACCAGATCTTTAACCGCTTTATTCTTAAACTGCCTCAAAAATCCCGCTTCGGTTTCTTTATAGCCGATTTCATTAATCTTTGAACCCAAACCCGGCGTTTCTTTATGGTCTAGAATTTTTATGCCGGATATCTTTTTATCCCGGCCGATACCGATTAAAATCTGAATCGGCCCGCCGTAACCCGGGCTGCTGGACGGCAAACACCACCCGGCAAGCTCGCCTTCTTCATCCCGGGCTTCAAAGTAAGTAAGGCCGGAAAGTTCTTTTTTTGTGTATGTTTGAGCAAGCAGTACATCTTTTAAAGACATTTCCAGAATTAATTGCTGCTGTTTTTCGATAATCGGCGCTGTTCTCTGATAAATTAACGCCAGAATCAGACCGCAAACTAAAGCTATAATTAACAGTGCGCTGCTTAACCGGATCATCTCGACTCCTTCAAAATTTTGCTTTAAACTTCTTTTTTACGTTATATTAAAATTAATACCGACCCTAAACCCAACATTATAAATCCCGACCAGATAAAACCCAGCCCCGGATCTTTGACAACTTCAATGACTGACGCGTAAAACATTCTGGTATTTTTTATTTCGACTTCAAAAGCGGGCGCCGGCTGCGGATAAACATTATTCTGTACCGCATCCTTAAAAACCCAAAAATGTTCAATAAGCTCTTCCCCTTTAAATATCCCGAATAAGCATGCGCTGTTATCTAAATGATGGGAACTTGGCACAATCTTATTATCATCTCTTATTATGATATCCGGTAAAAAATCAAGTATTTCGAGGTTAATCCCCTCCGGCCCGCTTAAAGCCATAACCTCGCCCTGTCTTAACCGGCCTTGCGCAACAATTTTACCTGAATGTCTTACCATCAAATCCATATCGGCCAGAGTTTCAAAACTCGATTGATAAAAGTTATACCCCAAAATTTTCAAAGGGTGATTAACCCGGATTTGTCTTTGGCCGATCAGCTGCCGCCCGCTATATACGGCAACATTCGTGCAATAATCCTGAGGCCGTTTGCTCCGGGGATAGAACTTGACCATAAAATTTTTAAAAACAACTTCCGCGGTCTTGGCCGGAAGAATTATTTTATCGTCCGCAAGCAGGCGATAGCTCCGGGCATATCTTGTGTGTTTGCTAATAACCGCGCCGGTAAAAATGGCCAATACGCTGAAATGCAACAACAAAAGAGCTGACTTTCTGCGTGTTTTCAAATGCCCCGGTTTAAACTTATTTAAATTGCACAAGATAAGATTTAAGCCTAAGGCGGCAATTAGCGCGTTAAAAAGAAAAGTATCATAAAAATTATCCAGGCCAAAACGGGAGATTATTCCTCCCCAAAAATCTCCATAATAATTTATGTAAAAAGTTCCGTCTTGGCCCTGAATAATTAGCGTCCCCAAAGCCGAGCCCAGAGCTATGCTCAAAAGCAGAAAGACGGTTATTTTCAAAGAACCGGCTTTTTTAATAAATCGCATCTTATATTCGCCTTAAATCTTCTTTTTGAATATCCGCTCGGATAAACTCACTCTCTCAAACAAATCTTCGCCGATACCCATAAGCGCCTCTACTTTCCCCGCAACGATATAGCCTTCTTTGGCCAGAATTTTATGAAAATTCTCGTACACCTGGCGCTGCAAGCTTTTATTAAAATAGATGATTACGTTGCGGCAGAAAATCAAATCAATCTTATTAAATTTCGGCTCCGCTATCATGTTATGGTACACGAACTTTATGTTTGTCTTTAATTCCGGGTTGATACTGTAATATTCTTCCGATTCTTTTATAAAATTTTTCTCGATTTGTTCCGAGCTCAATTCCCGCAGCGCGATTCGTTTATACCTGCCGGCGCGGGCTTTCTGTAACGCTTCTTCATCAATATCCGTAGCATAAATATTCGCTTGAAAAGAAGCGTTTTCTCCCGTAAAAATCTCTTTTAACAAAATCGCGATAGAATAAGGTTCTTCGCCGGTGGCGCACCCGGCGCTCCATATTTTAATAACCTTGCTCCCTTTTAACCGTTTGCGCCTGATTAGCTCCGGAATGACTTTATCGCGCACCGCAAAAAATGTCTCGGGATTACGAAAAAATTCTGAAACGTTAATCGTAATTTTATTCAAAAGCTTATCGTACGCTTTAGGGTCTTTTTTTAAAGCGCCCAGATACTCGCCGGCATCGTCAATGTTGATATCGTGCATCGCGGCGACAACCCGCCGCCAGAGGCATTTTGACCGATAGCCGCGAAAGTCAACGCCGCGTTCAGCCAGGATGCCATCCAGAATTTTTCTTAAAATAGTTTCTTCCTGAGGACTTAGTGTCCCGTCTTTCATAGTTTCTACTATTTTTTGCGGTTGTAGACTCTCTTTTATTCCTGCTTCTGGTGCCGCGGCTTCATTCTCACAATTTCCACCGCAACCACGATTTCACGAATTACATCCACTTGAAACTGTATTTCGGTTTCGCTTATTTTTGTCATAATCCGCCCTTTATTTGTTACGATATAACGCGGCGGCACGCGGTTAAGCACAAGGGCCATAATATCCATTTTACACTGGTCGCACTTACAAAGGTCTTTACGCCCTTCAAGTATCCTTTCCACGGCTTCTTGAACGACAAATTCCATATAATTTTTAATTTCCATACCTGCCTCCTTTTCTCTAAAATTCAGCCAACCCGCACATACCTCTTCCCGCCAAGCTCCTTAACCAAACCTTTTAACTCTAGTTCCAACAGTTGTCGATAAACACGCGCGGAATCCTGTTTGCTCTTTTGAACAATCCCATCTATGTGAAGCGGTTCCGTGCTTAAAAGATCTAAAATTTCGCACCCCGCATTAATTACTTCTTTGTCTTGCCGTGAAACATCCGGCCGATCCTTATTTTTCCCTTCCGGCTTTAAATCAAGGAGTTTCAGGTTAAGTTCCTCAATTATATCCTGTGCGCTTTCAACCAATTTTGCCCCTTCTTTAATCAATTTATTAGTTCCTTGAGCATTAATCGAATTCGCCGGCCCCGGAACCGCAAAAACATCGCGGCCTTGTTCGAGCGCAAAATTAGCCGTTATCAACGACCCGCTTCTTTTTGCCGCCTCAACCACAATCACGGCCAAAGATAGTCCGCTGATAATCCGATTGCGCCGCGGGAAATTGCCTTTCTGCGGAGCCATTAACAGCGGAAATTCGGAAACTACTGTTCCGGCCTTTGCGATTTGCCCAAATAAATCTTTATTTTCCCGCGGATAAATACAATTCAACCCGCTGCCCAAAACCGCAACTGTTTTTTTATTCTCATCCAACGCTCCCCGGTGTGCCGCGCTATCGATTCCCCGCGCAAGGCCGGAGACAACGCAAATCCCGCGCGCCGATAACTGCCGGCCGATATGCCGGGCCTGTTGCAACCCGTAGAAGCTTGCCCGACGGCAGCCCACAACCGCCACACAAGTCTCATGCAAATTACCGGCGTCGCCCAGTACATAAAGCACCGGCGGCGGATCATAAATCTGGCGTAAAAGATATGGGTAATCTTTATCGATAATTGTAATTATTTTAATTCCTAAATTGCTAATGCGCCGCAATTCATTCTTCAATTCTTCGGCCTCAAAAATCCGGCATATCCTTTGCGCCAAAACCGGGCCGATATTTCCCAGCGCCGCAAGTTTATTTGCCGAAAGTCCGGCAATGCGGCTGGGCAAAGAAAAACCCCTCAGAAGCTCAGCTATTTTAACCGGCCCCATTCCCTCTACCATATTCAAACCAACAAGATACTCCTGTTCTTTCATATATCCGCGCCTATTTTTTTTTCTCGCCGGCGGCTTTTAATATTTTTTCCGCAACCTGCTCAACGGTCAAAGATGATGTATCTATAGTATGGTCCGCTTTAGCATAATCGGCCTTGCGAGCCTTAAGCAGCTCTTCGATTTTTGTTTTCGCCTCATCCGTATTCAAAAGAGGCCGGTGAGAAAATGATTTTGTTCTTTCTGAAATTACTTCCGCTGTAGCGGTAAGGCAAATCATAACCCCTTTGTCTTTTAAGCGGCTTACATTTTCACTATCCAGCACGACCCCGCCGCCGCAAGCAATAATCATACCTGTATTTTTAGAAACAGCGCATACTGCATCTTTTTCAATTTTGCGAAAATACGCCTGCCCCTTTTCCCGAAAAATATCGGCAATTGTCCGGCCTTCTCCGTTTTCGATAATATCATCTAAGTCCACAAACTGCCTTTTAAGCTTTTGCGCTAAAATCCGGGCGACCGTTGTCTTGCCTGTTCCCATAAATCCGACTAGCACAATATTTTTTTTCATATAAAACAATGCTTTTTATTTCCCAATGCAAAAACGGGAAAATATGTTAGTGAGAATATCTTCGCTTAAATCCTCTCCGACCATATCCGCCAAACACTGTGTTGCGCATCTCAGTTCGAAGATGACGCATTCGGAAAACCCATTTTCCTTTTCTAAGGATATGGCGCGCGATAGTGCCCCCTGACAACTATTTAAAGCCTGTTTGTGGCGAAGGCTGGCAATTAAAATCTCGTCATTTTTCAGGATATCTCCATGAAAAAACATTTTAACAATCTTATCTTTTAATTTCCCGACCCCTGCTCCCTTTAATGCGGATATTTCGACTTTGGCCGCAGTAGGCAATATTTTTTTCAATATACCCACATTTATCTTTTGCGGAAGATCGATTTTATTAACAACTACAATTACTTTTTTATCCTTTAGTTTATCCGCCAGCGCCAAATCAAACCGGTTAAGCTTTCTTGAGCCATCCAATATAAATAAAGCAAGGTCCGCCTGTTTTAAGAATTCAAGGCTGCGGTTTACGCTCTGTTTAGCGATCAAACATTTGGTATCAATAATTCCGGCGGTATCAGCGATCTTTGCCGGCAGTCCGTTAATATTAATTACTTCCTCGACAATATCGCGTGTGGTGCCGGCGATAGGAGTAACAATTACCCGCTCGAATTCCACCAACCTATTCATTAGGCTGGATTTGCCCACATTGGTGCTGCCCGCCAATATTACATTAATCCCCTGTTGCAGCATTATACCGCGGTCCGCAGTATCCATAAGATCTTTTACCTCTTTTGCCGTACGCATCAATAACCGGATCCGCCGTTTTTTTTGGCCGATATTTATTTCATCGTCCGGAAAATCAATACCTGCTTCCAAAGGAGCAATTATATCTACTAAATCACCTTTTATTTGTTTTATACGCCTGGATAACGCGCCCCGCAATTGATTCATCGCGCCGTCCTGGGCAAGCAACGTCTTAGCGTTAATGATATTAAAGATCGCCTCGGCCTGCGTCAAATCAATCCGTCCGTTTAAAACCGCGCGCTGGGTAAATTCTCCGGGCTGGGCCAGCCTTGCGCCGTGTTTTAACAGTAAATCCAAAGTCCGTTTAAGCGGAATTATCCCTCCATGACAATTGATCTCCGCAATATCCTCTCTCGTATAAGAACGCGGCGCGCGCATTATATTCACAATCACCTCGTCTACGATTTTACGTTTACGCGCATATTTGTGCCCAGACGAAGTTTTTACAAATTCCGTAACAAATCCGTAATGGGTCGTAAATGCCGCCGCCCCGGTTAAAGAAGATTTAGTTTTACTCAGAAATATTTTATCGGCGATGCGTAACGCATCTTTCCCGCTTAAACGTACGATACCAATACCGCTTTCGCCTAAAGGCGTGGAGATGGCGGCAATCGTATCATCTGTATCAAACTTAATGCTCATTTCTGTCATCCTTTGGCTGAGGGAGAAAAATTTATTGTTTTTAACACCTTAAACGCTTCCCCGACGAGATACAGGCTGCCGGTCAGCAAAATTAAGTCTTCCGGACCGGCATTTTCAACCGCGAGTTTAAGCGCTTGTTCGACATGGACCGTCTTCCGGATAACCTTCTGAAACCGCGGTATCCGGCTTGCCAAAGTATCAACGTCCATCGCCCGCTTGCTTTGCCCCTGAGTTAAAATTATTAAGCTCTGCTGCCGGCATAAATGTTCACAAATACCTTCTACATCCTTATCTTTTGAAACTCCCAAAATCAACACCGACTTACCAGGAGTAATTAATTGATTTATGGCTATTTTCAGCGCGTGGGCAGAAGCGGCATTTTGCGCGCCGTCAAAAATCACATTGGGCTTTTTATGGACAAGCTGCATCCGCCCCGGCCAGTAAGCACTATCTAAGCCGTTTTTTATCGCGATCAGGGAGATTACAATATCATACAACCGCAAAAGCTGAATAATGGCAATGGCCAAAGTGGCGTTGATAAGCTGAAATTGTCCGATTAACGAAATATGTAAATTTTCGTAGTTATCAAATATCCCCCGGAAGTCGAAAAAGCTGCCGCTTAAATCCTGGCCAATTGTATCACAGGCAAAATCGCTGCCCACCTCATACAAGCGGCCCTTTTGCTGCTTGCACACCTCGGTTATAACCTTAAACGCTTCCGGCGACTGGGGCGCGCTAACTACTATCGCGTCTTCCTTGATAATCCCCGCTTTTTCCTGCGCGATCCGTGTTAAGTCCCCGCCTAAAACCTGCACGTGGTCATAACTGATATTGGTAATACCACAAATTATGGGTTTTACCACATTGGTTGCGTCCAATCTTCCTCCCAGGCCGGTCTCCAGAATAGCAAACATCATTCCCATGTCGGAAAAAAATTTGAATGCCATTACCGTATATACTTCAAAAAGAGTCAGCTCTTTAATCTCATCCGTTAACGGCTTTATTTCTTCGATAACTTTACAAACTTCTTCTTCATTGATAAGGCGTTCCCTGGTTTCGCCCAAATCATTTACATAGCTGATCTTTATTCGTTCGCGGAAGTTTAACAAATGCGGAGACGTGTATAAGCCAACTTTATACCCGGCATTTTTGAGTATGGAAAACATAAAAGCGCAGGTTGACCCCTTACCTTTTGTGCCGGCGATGTGTATGGATTTAAAATTGTTCTGCGGATTCCCCATTCTTTCCAGAATTTTCTGCATCCGCTCAAGCTTAAAATCGGTATATTTATATGTAGTGCTCTTTTCATAATCTACAAACGTATCCAAGTATTCCAGCGCTTCCTGGTAATCCATAAGTTTATCCTCTTAATCTAAGCTTTTTTTTAGCCTATAATTAATGTTTGAAATGCCTTATTCCCGTAAAAACCATAACTATGCCGGCACGGTCCGCGGCTTTAATTACTTCCTCATCGCGAATCGACCCGCCCGGCTGAATT
>JAHJAO010000013.1 GCA_018813905.1 Candidatus Omnitrophota bacterium | reverse complement strand
TCGCGGCCTATATGGTGGTAACCGTAATCTCGGTTTTTATCGGGGCGCTTTTGGCTAAACACATAAAGCCGGAGCTGATTAGATATTGCGGCGCGGTTTTATTTATTTTAATCGGCACGTTGATGTTTTTTGGAAAAATCTAATCATAACCGCCTCTGTTTTTATATCCGCGCGATAGCCGCTTAGGGTAAAGTTGTAACCTGCTGCACAGCAGCAAGTTGCATTATTTTAAGGATTTTTATTTGCAGAAAAATAAAAAATAAGGTATACTTTCTTTGTACTGTTTTTACCCAAAGTTCACAGGTTTCTAAAAGAGAGGAAGTTAGTTGTGCCGTTAAAGGTAAGCGAAGACATTTTAAAAAAAGCCGATAAATGCCTGAAGAACAAAAAGTGTGTTAGCTCTCCGAATCTGATGTGCGCGGTAAAGGAATGTGTGGACGGGAACCTTCTGTTCATAACCGAAAAAGAAAGCGGCTATTGCGACTATAAGTTTAATTTCGGTACGGATATTGTCTGCGGATGCCCTGTTCGCAAGCATATTTATCTTAAAGACAGCGTTTAATCTCCCTGATTTTTTCTCCCCTTTTATTTTTTCCAAGATAAAGCTTGTTGCTTGGAATAAAGCATTTTTTTATCCTGCTAAATAAACTTGACTTGACGAAAATGTTATATTATACTCACAAGTTATAAATACATAAGAAAGGAGGAGGAATGTCAAAGAAACTTTTTAGTTTTTTGATGATTCTCTGCGTAACAGTTTTGTTAACTGGTCCGATTTTTGCCCAGGGAGAAGAACAGAAAATCAGCGGTGAAGTTTCGGAAATCGCCGGCGATTTCAGTTATATGGTAGTTGGCGAAAAGAAGATTATTACCAGCGAAGATTTCTGGCAGGAAGCGGATATCGAAGTGGGCGATACTATCGAGGTGTTTGCAGAAGGGTCAAAGGAAGGGCCAATAGCGCTGGATTACGATTATATTTTTGAATAGATTGTAACAGTTAACAAGATAACCCCTTATAACGTATTTTAAAACGGTGTGAGGGGTTATTTTTTTTAGCTTGGCGGCGGCGTCTCATCGCCCTGACGCATAAGCTTTTTTATCTGGCGTGAAATCAGGGTAAACATTTTGGGATGTAGAAACACGATTAAAAGCCCGCCGAGGATATTTCCGATAGTTACCGGAATCAGGTTTTTGAAAATCGTGGCAAATTTACTTAAAAACACCCCTTTAGCCATAAGCCCTACCGGAAGAAAATACATATTCGCTACCGAATGCTCGTATCCGGAGGCGACAAAAGCCATTATCGGAAAGAAGATGCCGAATATCTTCCCGATGATTGTGCGTGAAGCAATGCACATGATTACCGCCAGGCATACAAGCATATTGCATAATATGCCCCGGCTGATGGCTTCGGTTACGGTAAGTTCGAGTTTGGCCTGGGTGATATTTATGGCTACCTGTCCGACCGGGCTTAAGATATGCGCGTTGCCTAAAAGGCCGGATTTATAAACAAGAATTCCGGTAAGTAAAGCGCCGCAGAAATTGCCGAAATAGACGATAAGCCAATTGCGTAGTACCAGTAAAAATGAGTATTTACGGTAGATAAATCCGATGGTCATCAGGATGTTTCCGGTAAACAGTTCAGAGCCGGGGATTAAGACCAGCATCAGCCCCACGCTGAACACGCTTCCGGCCAAAAGCCTGGCCAGGCCCTCGTCTAACGTGCCGCCGCTGAGAACAGAGAGAGCGGTGTGTGCGCCCAGGGAGATATAGATACCCGCCAAAATGCCGTAGATAAACAGCTCCATGATATGCGCGGTTGCCTTTTTAGAGCCGACATCCCGCAGTGTTCTGGATATCTCCAGCGGGCTTAAGAATAAAGAGCTGCCTTCCATAATTATTCCCCCCTAAATAGTTATTAACAGTTTTGTTCACAGCCTGTTAATTAAATTTTCGGCCACTTTTTTGCCCGAAAGGAGCATCCCTCCGAATATCGGCCCCATGCGCGGCCCGCCGAAGACAGCGTTAGCGCACATGCCCGCGACATACAAGCCCGGGCAGACCTCTTTTGAATTCCTGACGATGGTATCCTCGCCGATTTGGGCCCACATTGAGCCTTCACCCATGATTTTGCCGGTTTTTGTCCGCAGTCGGAGATTGGTTTTTCTTTCCACAATGTGGACGACTTCAGCCGCGTGGCCGGTGGCGTCAACTACGAATTTCGCGCGCATGGTAATCGGGTCCACATGCAGGCGCCCCATTTCTACGGCCGTCCAGTTCAGGACCAGGCCCGCAATCCGTTTTGTTCTTATCATAACATCTTCCGCGCTTAAAAGGTTGAATATTTTTGCTCCGGCCTTGACGGCTTTGGAGCAAAGGGTGGAGACCGACTCAATCGAGTCCGCCATATAATAGCCTTTTTCGTAGAGGCACGTTTTTATTTGAAACTCATCCATAACTTTCTTTGCCTTGTCCTGGACGACGATCTCGTTAAACATCATGCCTCCGCCCCACATACCGCCGCCGACGGACAGCTTGCGTTCGAACACAACTACCTTCTTTTTCGCCCGTGCCAGATAATACGCGCAGGCCATTCCCGCCGGGCCTGCGCCGACAATGGCCACGTCCACGTCGAGAGCATTTATCAGTTTCTTGTTATAAGTTTCGATTATCGCTTTTGAGATTTTAATATCATCTAACTTCATTTTCGCAGGTTTCTCCTTTCCTGATTTGACCGGATATAAAATCACCCTCAATGCCGCGGCAATAAGGGTGTGTTTTTTTCTTTCTCCCTACGCTGGCATTATCCAGGTCAGGTTCTTCGGGTCATCTGCTTCTGTTTGATTTTTTGGCAGAACTCTCAGGCCGCAACACGGCCTCCCCGTAAATTATAATATTGTGATATGTATTAAAACACACAAAAGCATGTTTGTCAATCCATTAGGTTTATCCTTTCTCATCGGATTGACACTGAGCGGCAAGTTTGAAAAACTTGTTGTCGAATGTGTCGACTCATTCAGAATACACCGCGGATAAATACCGGGGCAAAGCATACTTTTTATGACAAACAACAGGGCTTTAAAACCGGTTCATCGCTATAACACACATGTTAACAATAGTTTATGACTTATAGATATCAGCAATTTAAACGGTGAAAATATGGCTGGGTTCCTTGCAAAACCGCTGATGCTATGGTAAACTTTACTACCTTTTTTAAGCGCAACTTCATTATTTATATAAAGTAAAGATATTATATGCAGAATATCAAAAGCGGAAAATTGCGGATAATACTTCAATTGATCACGGCGGTTCTCGTCCAAACATTTATGATTTCAAACTGCGTCTGGGCCGGTGGGTTGGAAATAATATGTTCTTCCCAAATACAACCATCAGCTACCTTATCCGCGCGCCTGGTTATAAAAACAGGCTCATTCCAAAAATCTTTTGCCGCGTATCTCAGAAAAGTTAAAAGAAGTCAAAAGAAACCCAGACAGCTCGATAACACTTTTGATTTTCGTTTGCCGCGAGAATTATGGAAAAATATTAAAGAATACGAAGCCGGACTATTTAATGATGGCCTGATTTCAGATAATACCCATAAGCTATTTTTAGAATACGGATTGGGCCAGGTTACTAAAGACGGCACGAACTATGTGCCTAAAGGGACGAAAGTATATCAGCACGTGTTTGATTTGATAAAAGGTGCGTTTCCTTCAAACAAGTTGGAATCCGCGGCTGATGTTAAAAATTATATCCGGTTTTACCTGAGTATTTACGATGAGCTGATCCACTTTGAATCAGGTAATTTCGGCCGAGGCAAGAACACAGCGGTATATTCCGCCGTGCAGCACATAAAATATCAGCTGCGTGATTCCCCTGAGTATTTTAAAATGCTGAAATTTTACCAGAATCAATATGGGTTGTTTGATGGGGGAGAGATAGCCGGGAACGAAGATGTTATCCTGTCGAATATGATTACAGCTTTTGCCGCCAACCGGGTGCTGGGGCAGTTGACGCTTGAACTTATCAATGATGAAGGTGCGGTTGTTCGTCTTGATGAATTCTGGCCGCTGGCTCAACTGGTCATTAACGATTCGCTTTGGATACTAGAGAATAAAATATCCCAAATTGCGGGAAAGCTGTTTAAAAATAACATCATGCTGCGGGATAGTTATTACACCGCCAGGAATAAACAGCAGGAATTTAAAAAAGACTGGGGAGATATTTTAAGAAAGATTCCTCAGGGCCAATACTATCGGGAATTAAAGCGGATAATCAGAATTATCGATCCGGATATCGCGACAAGGCTTGATGCCGAAAACAAAAAAGAAGACCCCAGCTCCGATATATTGCACGAATATTTGCAGGAAGAAATAAGATTGATTAGCCGGTATTTAAGAGAAAAAGAAGGCAAGATTTTGACTGCGGCGGATTTGCAAGAGCTATTTGATGTACTAAAAAGCGATTTTATAACTATTCGGGTGTTTGACGTGTTTGTGCGTGCTGTTTTTGATATCGTGCAAAGAAAAAAGATGGACATCATCTTAAAATCCCGCTTGAACTTTGAAAGCGGACTAAAAGTATCCATGAGAAATACGCGCAAGATCGGGCGCCGGATAGACCTATTGGTTGCGGCGGTCGGAATAGAACATAAGCTCTTAGCTTGGAAAATCGGCGTTACCGCGGATATGATTAATAGATGGACAACCGGAAAACAAAAGCCGGAAAACGGTTCTTTGACCCTTTTGGCAAAAACGTTTAGTGAATTGCTTGGTGAGACTGTCTCCGAATCTCTGCTTGAGTATGGGATACCGCTTGAAGAAAAGCTGAGTCAGCTGGATACTTTTGGCGCGAGATTATATGCTTTGCGGGTGTTGACCGGGATATCGCGCGAAGAATTGAGCGCGAAGCTTAAAAACGAAAATTTCAGGTTAAAAGGCAAACATTCCGTTGTGCCGGAACCGATGCGGTTATGGGAACAGGATTATCATTCGCCCAAAGATGAGGTCATCTATCATAAGCTGGCAAAAATATTTAATGAGGCGTTGGGAACAGATATTATTGATGTGTCGATGCTGATGTTTGGCGTATCGCTGCGAGAATTTATGCGTGCTAAGATGGTAAAGCACGAATTAGAACAGGGGATTGCGCGGGAAGTAACTTCCGGATTGAGGCTGAAAATTCTGCGGCTATCGGCCGGATTATCGGTTGAAGAACTTGCCAAAAGATGCGGTTTGGACCTGTCCACAATTTTTCGCTGGGAAAATAAAGATTGCATCCCGCAAAATAAAGGAGATTTGCTTAAGGCGATAAATATTCTGCAAAATTTGAAAAACAAACCCTTGCTTAACAGCCTGAATAATAAGAGACTTGGCTTAACGGATATATTGTACGGGAAGTCTCTTGAAAATATGATGGTGAAAACAAAAAAGTTCGGCCACCGTCTCAAAACGATCCGTTTATCTTTAGGGCTTGTGGGCCGGGAAATGGCGGAACTGTTAAAACGCGAAGGGCTGGAAGTTGACCCAAAAACAGTATATTTATGGGAGCAGCTTAAATATCCGGCGCCGAACACCGAAGATCAATTCATGGCGTATCTTTCCGCGCATAAAAGCGTGACCGGTAAAAATCTGGATGGGTGTTTGCTTTTTTACGGAAAGAGCCTGGAAGCGTTTTTAGAGACCATCTATGAATATAACGCATTTAAGGTTATTCGTTATTTCAGAATGTCCGCAGGCCTGACCAAGAAAGATTTAGCGAAGATATTGGTGGTCGGGCCCCGGACAGTAGGGGATTGGGAACGCGGCGACCGTCCGCCTTCACAGGCGAACAAAGTTAAAATAATTGCTTTATTCAAAGAATTATTTTCCGCAGAGGGTGATTACATAAAAGAAGCGGTTGAAAAAAACGGTGATATCCGGGCAAAAAGGAAAAAAGGGGATGATGACTATCTCCTCCCGAACCTGGATACCACGGAAGCGGCATGGAATTTAAAGGTACCGGCGCACAATAGCCAATTAATTTTTGGAATAGATGCTTTGGATTCGTTTGTGTCGCAGCGGCCGGACATTATTCCGGAGCGGTTTTTAGGGCAGGCGATTTAATAAGCGAATTAAAAAAAGAGGTGGTTATTTTGAAAAAGGCGGGAAAAAAATATATCAAAAGTTTTATCGCTGCTCTTCTGATCTGGGCGATAGGTTTGTCCAATATCTCCTGGGCTATGGACAGCAGAGCAGAAGATAGACATTTATTATCCCCGGTGATCCATATCGAACAGGGAATATTCCAAAAGGCCTATGGACAGATCGCCGGTAATTTAGGAAAAGAAAAATCCGTTTTTACCCCGCCGCAAGCCATAAGATTGCTTATAGCAAAGAATCCCGCATTACAAAGTAATTCCGCGATTGTTAAGATGTTGGATATTTTTGAAGAGGCGTTTTTGCTTTGCGAGGAGGCAAAAGGATATCGGGCGCTTTTTGAAGCCGTGCCCCAGATGAACGTCCACGCCTTAAAAGATAAGGATGTCCAGCAGCTTTTTCCTCAGGCGCTGGCTTCGTGGGAAAGAGCGCTTCGTCTTTTGGATAGTATTGATATTGAAACGCTAAAAAACGAACTTCCGCCGCAGTTAAACGAAATATTGTTTCATATCTTGTTCATTCGGGCGGATACGCATTATCAATTAGGTTTTTCCCGGCAATCTAGCGAGAAAAAACAAAAGGAAGCCGCAGCCCATTTTGAACAGGCACGGGATAATATCTCTCGAGCGCTTGCGCTTTCCGGCATCCAGCCGGATTTTCAGTCTTTCGCTCTGGCTGGGATTATAAACAGCAAATTAAGCGTAACGCAGAAATCGCTGGATGAGAAAATTGACGTTGCCGGCCTTGCGATAAATTATTATATAAGGGCGGAACAGTTAAAAGATACATTGCCGCCGACAAAAGAGGCGAAAATCCAGACAGATGAGATGTATTACAATTATTTCACCACGTTATATTATCGCGGTGACTTATATGGAGAAGCAAAAAATCTTAGCGCTAAGCTTACCGATTACGAAAACGCCGAGAAACTTCTTGTCCAGTTTCTCTCTAATCCGCAATATTTAGCGGGCATTCAGGGATTCCATCTCGATTTCTACCGGCTGCTCTGGGCATACAGTGATGAGTTTGCGACAGTCGCGGACAGGGAAGAGGTAGAAATAACAAAAGAGGCGGCAAAAAAATTATACGCGAAGACAAGACAGGTTGCCCGTGACTATTATGAACTGTTATCCGGCGCCCTTAAAAAACAGGAAGCCGGATTTGATGCGATGTTCTGCGTGGCCGATATTAGTAACAAGCTTTCAGAACGCTTTTTAGCTGAAGGCAGGATAAACGAAGCGCGCGACGAGCTAAAACAAAGCGTGCAGCCGCTAAAAGAAGTGCATAATTTTGTCAGCAGGAATCCTTTCAATAATTTTAGCGCGGGAAAACTCAGCTCTGATTTTTTGTGGGGTTCGTTTGAAGTGTTTAAGAAATTAATCCAGACCGGCAAAGTTAGAGACAAAAATTTCCCGCTTTCCGAATATCTGCCCGAAGAATATTTTAAAGAATTTTTGGAAGAGTTTAAAAACGGCCGTTACGATGAGCTGATCAAGGCCGTATCTGGATCAGAAGACACAAAAGAAGAGGAGATGCTGCAGCGGGAATTGTACCATAACTCAATGCTAATCCAGCCGCTGATTGCCCGTTTTGAAAAAGCGGTACTTGCGAAAAACGCTTCCAAAGAATTTCTGCGGCAGTTTGGAAATCTTACGCATCTGGTGCTTGCCGCTGCTTATGTTATGGAAAAAGATTATGAAAAGGCCAGATACAATATTTTGCAATCGTTAAACCGCTATCCGGATAAATTTACAAAAAGTATTAGTTTTGAATCGGCGATCCTGCCACAATTGGCTGCTTACCCTGAAACCGGAAAAGATTTTCTCGCGCAGCTTCTAACTGCGGGAATGCATCGTAGAAAAGTCATCAATTATATAGCGGCGAGAAAGGAAAAGCTTCCTGAGTACATAATCGCTTTCCTGAAAGAGGTTGTTGCCGGACAGATTTGTGCGGATACAAAGAAAACCGCAATTAGTGAACTCGAGTCTTTAACCCGAACCTTGGGAATTGAGATTGACGGAGTAAAAGATAAGGAGGCACAGCCCGGTTTTAAACAAGCCGGGCCGGTCCAAAAGCCGCCGGTAAAAGCGCCAGACCCGGGCAAGAAAACCGATACCGGCCCAATCGCAGCAGTGGAGGATACTGTACAAAAACTGGAAGCGCTGCAGGCGCCGGCAAAAAAGAAGGGGAAGAAACAGCCGAAGAAAATGTCTAAATTAAAGCCGGATTCACCCCTGCTTAAAAAATTGGATAATGCCTTAACCGCCCTAACACAGGAATTTACCGCATCCGAAAATCAGGAGATATTTGCTTATTTGCAGTCACTTACCTTGAGATCCAATCTTTTAAAACAGGCGCTTTGCGTACGCGTTGTCGCGCAGGCATTTGCTCAGATGGAACTAGAAGCGGGGTTAGGGTTACTTTCCGCGTTGCGGGACAGCAAAGCCTCTCCGGTTGTAACCTCCATGTTTAAGGAAATAGACGAACTGCATCAAGGATTAAGCGAATATTTTTTTACGCCTTAAGAGTTTTGAGACGGAATATACCGCATTAGAACAGCAGTTAAAAGGAATAGATATTGTTTCTTTAGAGCACGGAGAGGCGCACGCAAAACTGGCGGGTTTACAAAAAGATTATAGGTCGTTAATGGACCGTTACGCGGACCTGGGTAGCCGGGAAAGAGGCAAGGCAAAGTACAAAGAATGGAGCGATAAATTTAATCAAGTTTTTATTTTTATGGTCACAGATATAAAAAGGGTACAGGAAGATAAAGTAAAGCAGTTTATCAAAAAGATAGAGGTGCTATCCAATCAGCTTGACGAAAGATGGGAAGGTACCATGTCTGAGTTGACTTCCAAAGCGGATATGGTATTGGCTTTGCAGGAATGGCAGGAAACGCAAACGTTGCCGCGCCCCTGTGCCGAAATCAGCGGCGATGAAAGAGTAGTGCAGGCGCAAAAGCAGCTTGAACAAAAATGGAGCTTACTACATGCTAAGATTAACGCGGCAATTGAGGAGAATTCGTTTATTTGTAACGGTATGGTAAAGTTTATAATTACCGAAGATGCGGTGGCGCTGCGCTTTCAGGGTGTTAAATTTCCAAACAACGAGCTGGACCGGCTTTTCCCTATAGAAGGCCGGGAGGTTATCGAAGCAGTGCTGCGTTACAATGGTGATCTAGATATCGAAGCCGCGATTAGCGCCCAGGAGTATGAGGAAGTGGAAGGTTGGCTTATTCCGCTGCTTGATAAGGTAAAGGATATTATCAGGAATAACGCGCGAGTGCTTAAAAAAAGCAGGCTTACGCAAGCTATTGCCGACCTGGATGCGCTTTATGAACGGTTGGCAAGCGGCTTGGAAGAAATTAAAGCCAGGAATTTACCGCCAGTGCAATTGTTAAAGGCAATAAACGATTTTCTGCCGGAGGAGATTGAGTATCCGGAAAGCGTAACCGAAGTTGCGTATAATCCCGCGGAAATAACGTTGCTTGAGAAAAAGATAAAAGATTTTGAGCAAAAGATAAGCGCTTTCTACAAAGAAGAAGAGGATATGGCAATAGCATGTAAAGGCGCGTTCCAGATATCCATTGCCGGCGATTTTAAGTCGTTATATTTCGAGCCGCTGATTAAAGACCCGTTCAAACGCGATATCGAAAATGAAGCGCGGGAGCTTATCGCCGAAGCACTGTCTTGTAACATTAATGTGCAGATTATGGTACCTCAGGGGGTTAAGCAATCTTTGCCGTGGGTGAAATTAATTGCGAAACTTTGGCAACAGGAACTTGAAGCGGCAAAGAGAGATCTCGCGCAAAAAAAACTAATCGACATGCAAGCCGCGAAGAAAACAGGCGTACCGCGCGAAAATGTTGAGCTGATTAATTGTGCTATTTAATTTCATATGTAGTTGTATATTCCTGCCGGTTTAAACCTAGTCTTCATTTCTTGATTTTAATTTTTATTTATGTTATTTTGTTAAAAACGCGATTGCGGATAAAGATATCGGCGGAAAGCGGTTGATTCTTTATATAGGAAAAATTACTCGCGGAGAGGTGCCGGAGCGGTTGTCCGCCAAGCGTTTTCAGGATGGCTTCCTGTGGCGAGATCTCGCCCGGTTCGCCAAAGTTAACATCATGGAGATAGGTTGGCGACCGGGGCGGAAACGGGCACGTCGATTATGCATCATACATATATTTTAAAGAGCAAAACAGCTAAGAGAACATATATTGGTTGTACGGCAGATATTGAAAAGCGGCTGAGAGAACACAATAAGGGTATAGTGAAATCATCGAAGGCGTACAGGCCGTATTCTTTGCTTTATAAAGAAACCTTTTTAACGCTTCAAGAAGCTCGAAGAAAAGAAACTTTTTATAAATCAGCGAACGGCCGAAGAGCACTAAAGAAGCTATTAGGAAGAATTGTCTAACTTTTACGGAGAGGTGCCGGAGCGGTTGAACGGGCACGCCTGGAAAGCGTGTGACCGCCAAAAGCGGTCCCAGGGTTCGAATCCCTGCCTCTCCGCCAATTTTCACTTTTTGTGAAATCGTAAGAAACAGTCTCGGCGCAAAGCGCCTCGGCATGATATTTTTC
>JAHJAO010000109.1 GCA_018813905.1 Candidatus Omnitrophota bacterium | reverse complement strand
ATTTAAATGACCAGCCGATTGCGCCTACCAGCGACCCGACTGATTTTACCAATATGGGGCCGATTGCGCCGCCGCCGCTTATAATTACTACCTCCAGCGGCGAACAGATCCTGCTTGGCGCGGACGGTACGGTAAAAGCTAAAGTCAATACCGATGAAAAAGGTACGCAGTGGATTACCTTTTACGAAGCCGGTTCCGAAGTCCAGATGCAGAGTGAATGGGGAGAAATCTTCCTCTATGAGTACTTAGATAACGGTGGGACTGTATATCTTAAAAACGCCAACGGTGATATCATTTCGACAAGCAACTATGTCTCTGGAAAGCTAAAATCGCATATCAGCCAAGGCCTGATCACCTACGCCTATAATAATGAAGGCGAGGTTATTTCCTCTACGGATGTCTGGGGGAATATAACTAATTTTGAAGGCGGCAAGCCCCGGACTGTTACAACTAAGGATGGCGAGATCATCGGCACTTATAATTACGGCACCGGCAACCGCGTGGATTTTCTGGAAACATTTGTGGACAGTTACGGCAATACCACCTATTTTGGTTCTGATGGCGTACGGCCCGAATCTGTTAAAGACTCATTCGGCAATTTAAAGCAGTCTTTTCAGTATGACGCGGAGGAGCATTTGGTCGCGGTTTATGAACATAACCAGGACGGCACGCCGAATACAAAGACAACCGTGGATGCAGGGAAATTTGTCGCGGTGTATGATTTAGTGCCGGTTTTAGACGACGAAACAGGGTTAGCGCAGACCGATCCCCAAGGCAATATTATCTATAATGAGGTTTTAACCGGAATCTATAATTATGATGCGCAGGGAAACGTATCTTCCATCACCGGTATTGGCGAAGGCGGCGTAGTTACCGGATGGACAGAATATGATGATTATGGCCGGGTTTACGGTACCTATAATGCCGAAGGCACGCTGATTCAGGTTTATGAATATAATGATTACGGCTTTTTGTGGCGTACGGCATCATTGGGTGGAACAGATCCTTTAACCGGGGAGCAGGCGGTTTTAAGTTATACGATTTTTGACAATAAAGGCCGTCCGTTTGAAGTCTGGCAAGTAGGCGATAACGGCGATACCATACGAGCCCAGGAGTATATTTATAAGGAAAACGGTTTAATGGATTATACCATATCTCTTGGCGTAGAAAGAAATGAAAACGGAGAGCCGATAAAAGTAAACGGAGAGTTTTCTTACATGGTAGTTTCCAAAACCACCTTTGATGATAAAGGGCGCACCGATGCCGTATATGCGTATGTTCGGGATGGGGGCGGCAATCTACTGGATACAGACGGCAAGGTTCTGGCCGACCAGACCGATTATGCAAACGCTTTGTGCGAAAAACAGCAGCAGTACATATATAACTCAAATGGTTTTTTAGAGTACACAAGGTCTTACGGGTTTGGGCAAAGACTTACGGGTAAAACCGTTTTTAACGAATACTCCAGGCCTACCGAAACCTATAACCAGAGCGGATCTCTTACCCAGACTTACGAGTATAATGCGGAAGGATTTTTGGAAAGAACGGATAGCTATGGCGAAAATGGGACCTGGACTGGCTGGACACAGTATGATCTGCGTTCGCGCCCCGTGGATGTATTTAATCATCAGGGGAGTCTGGTGCAAAGGTATGATTATGATGAAAACGGGCTTCTGGTAAAAACGTATACTTTAGGTCGCAGCGACGGCGTGGGTGAAACCGTTATATCCACATTCGCGGACCTGTTAAATATTGCCGAACAGTGGGAAGAAGAATGGGGTGCCGAATATATTGACACGGTCGACAGTTCGAGTTCGACTACATTAACTAACGCGGCTTGGGACGCTTATACTGCCGGGGATATGGAAAAAGCGTTTGCCTGCGCTTTGAAATGTATCCAGCAATATTCGACAGAGGCCCTAGCCCAGCAGGCTGATCAATCAGAAGGTCAAACGGTATTAGATGATGTCGGCACGAGTTATTACATTCTTGGGTTATCCTGTGAACAGCAAGCCGAAGACCAAGCCGGGCAAGGCTTAGGTGTTCAGGCGGAATCTTTGAAGGAAATGGCTATCGGCGCTTATTCGATTGCGGCGGACAAATTTTCCCACGCTAAAGTTAGTGCGGGGGGCGAAGTTGGAGCTGATGTTATGGATAAATCCCTAACCCGCTTAGGCGAAGAGGGTTTAGGAGCGGATTTGCCGATGATAACGGGTTTTACGGTTTTTAGCGGCGATTCCCGGGCCATGGCTACTTATCAGTATTATGAGAAGATCGACGAAAACGGGGTAAGCTTAGGGCCGCAGCTTACAAAAGTGCAGGATTACGAGTATTCCTACCAGACAACAATTCGCGTTCAGGATGGTGTGGACGAAGATGGCAAAACCGTATACCGGACGGATACCGTGACTCAATATACGAGTTTTGTCAGGAAAACCGTAAGTTATGGCGATATTGACCCGGAAACTAATGAGCAGGTTGTCACCGGCTACACAGTGTTTGACAATTACGGCCGACAGTATCAATCTTTCAATGACGAAGACCAACTGACCCAAAAATATGTGTATTCGGCGGCAGGATTTTTAAAATCTACCTCTAATTACGGTAAAAATAAAGCGTTTACCGGAAGCACGGTTTACGATGTTTACTCAAGGCCATTGGCGAGTTTTAATATGTATGGCGGCGTTTCGAATATTCCCAGCGACCTGCTTTCTGCGCTCAAAGACGGATTCTCCGTGGATGAAACGCTGGGTATCGACGCTTTTCCGGAAGAATGGCAGCCATATCTGAAGGGGCTTACCCAGACTTTTGAATATGGCGCGGATGGATTCCTGGCGTCCAGCAAATCCTGGGGCGAGGCAACGAATATAAGTATAAGCAGAGTGGTTAACTTTATCAATGTTTATGATCCGGATACGACGCTGGTAAAGGGGGACGGGGTCTACGATGCCCAATATGATTACAATTATGATGGCGTAATAAATAACGAAGATGTAGCTCTTTTTGAAAACGCTTTTGCCGGAATTACGGATTTCATAACTTCTTACGGGGTTAACGCGGAAGAAAATCCGGATACATACGCTCAGTACCAGCACTGCGACTTGGATCAAGACGGGGATATTGATAACGTTGATATAGGTAATTTCGCAAAAAGTTTCAGCGTACGGGAAACATTTTCACCCACATATACGGGCGCGACCTCTTATGATAAATTCGGCAAGGCTTCGGAGATCACCAATGCCCAAGGGTATGTGGTTCAGAAATATACGTACAATGAGCGGGGGTTTATGGATAAATCCGAGTCTTACGCCTTACGCTTGGATGTAAATAACGAAGTGGTTTTAGACGGCGAAGGCAATCCGGAACAAGTAGTTACCGGATACACGAAATTTGACGTTTATTCCAAGCCGACAGAAACATATTCTATTTACGAAACCTATGATGCGGCCGGAACGTTAATAAGCCATGAAGAGATTTTGAGCCAGGGATACGAGTATGATGAGGGTTTTTTAACCCGCACAACCAACTACGGGGATTTTGAAGATGGCGAGCAGGTTATTGCCGGTTATACGGATTTTGATAGATACGGCCGCCAGCAAACCAGCTATAACGAAGAAGGGTATAGAACAGCGTACTTTTCCTATTCTTCGCAGGGCTTTTTGAAACAAACTTACAACTACGGCTATAACAATGCCTGTGTCGGCTTTACCGTATTTGACCGCAGCGGCCGGCCGCTTGAAGCTTATAATATGAGCGGGAATGTCAAGACAGGGAAGGGCTTGACGCAGACTTTTCACTATAATGAATACGGCTTTATGGATTTCAGCACAAGTCATGGTGAAGGTCAGGCCTACACCGGTTCGACTCATTATGATACTTATGGCAAAGCAATAAAAGCGGAAAATGATAAAGGCATTACTGTTTCCGAGTACAGCTATAATGCACGCGGCTTTTTGCAAAGAACAAACAATCTGGTTTTTGTCGAAGACGCCGCTGGGCCGGAAGTAGAGAATATAACCGGAGACGCAACTAACGGTTATTACCAGATAAGCGGCTATACCGTATTTGATGCCCATTCCAAACCGATAGAAACTTATCAGACTTATGAAACAACCCAGGAAACAGGCGCTTTGGTACAAAGGTTTGTTTATACAAACGGGTTTTTAACCAGCATGACCAATTTCGGCCGGGATGGAGAGGGTTCTCCGACGGGTTATACGACTTTTGATAAATACGGCAGGCAAGATGTTAGTTATAACGAATACGATGAAAGAACAACCCTGTATCGTTATTCCTCGGAAGGATTTTTAAAAGAGATCTATAATTACGGCGAAAGGAAGTCTTTCTTGGGAAAAACAGTTTTTAATGCCATCGGGCGCCCCACGGAAAACCTCAATCAATCCGGCGTGGTCGTACAGTCCTTCGTATACAATGATTTCAGCGGGCAACTCGTCTCCAGCATTTCCTACGGCGAACCGGACGCGGATACAGGCGCGGAAACTATTACCGGCCAAACTACATATAATGCGTTCGGCAAGGCGATTGCGCAATTAAACGTCGAAGGAGCGTTAACCGCGGATTATACATACGATGCGTACGGTTTTATGCTCCAGGCGAATTCTTACGGCGAAGGGCAAGTATTGACCGGGTATACGCGTTATGATGCGAGCAGCCGGCCGCTTGATGCCTGGTCCATATCCGAACAGGGCATTGCCGTTAAAACCCAGGATTTTATTTACAACACCAATGTGGAGAAAAAAGCTACGGATGTTCAGTACGTGGGCAATTCTAATACCGGATTTCTTTCTTTGACGGTTAATTACGGCGACAATGATAAAATGATCGGGTATACCACATTCAATAGATACGGGCAGCAGGAATATTCTTACAATGAATATGACGAGAAGACAAGCCGGTTCTACTTTTCTTCGAAAGGTTTTTTGCAAGCGACTTATAATTACGGCCTAAATGGCGGGTATTCGGGAAAAACAGAATTTAACAGCCTGGGCCGGCCGATACACACTCTTAATGAACGCGGTTATGTGGTGCAAAAATTCGAATATTCGCAAAACGGCTTTCTCAGCTCTACAACCAGCCACGCCACAGACGAGGTTCAGACTGCAACCACCTATTACAATGCCTTCGGCAAACAAACGCATACGGTAAATCCGGAAGGCATGGAAGTAAGCCGGTTTGCATATAACGAACGCGGCTTTCTCACCATATCCTACAATTTAACTTTTGAGAAAAATGCTGCGGGCACAGATGCGGTGGGAACAGAAACCGGCTGGTACCGGATGAGCGGTTATACCGAGTATGATGACGCCTCGCGCGCCGTGGCTATGTATACGGTGTATGAAGAAACCGATGCCAACGGAAACATCACAAGCCGGAACGATTTTAAAACACAAGACTTTGCTTACACGATACAGACCACCGATAAAGACGGTAATGTCAGTTTGGTAGCTACCGGTTTTATTGTGGAATCAAAATCTTATGCGCTCAACCGTGTGACCGGTAGCGACGTAATCCCGTCGCATCAGGAAACAAGGATTGGCTTGGACGGGCAGGACATCATCGTGAATATGGCTTCCGAAATAGATACGGAAATTATCGCCTCCGGCAAGATGACCTATGATAATTACAGCCGCCCCTCGATTACTTATAATAAAGAAGGGGTCAAGACCTCCCAAAACCAGTATAACAGCCAGGGATTTTTAGATAAAACCGTGAATTACGGGGAAAACGGCGGCCAACTCGGGACGATAGTTTACAATACATTGGGCCGGCCAACCGAGATGTTCAATTACAAGAACTTTAAAACTTCAGAGTATAGCTATGATAATTTAGGCATGCTTACCCACACCCTGGGGTTTAGTTATGATCTTGTCAACGGGGTGGAGGTAATTACGTCGCGGACAGAGTTTGACCACTATTCTAAGGCGGCCAGGACCTATCAGTTATTTACCGGAGCATACACCGCTCCTAACGGTTATCAGTATGTTCCTGCCGGCACTGCGGGAGCTGAATCCAATTATACTGATCCAAACACGTTTGGCTCCGGGGCGTTAATTCAGGCAAACGAGTATAATAACTTTGGCCAGATCATGCAAACAGTCAGTTACGGCCGCACCGAAAATATGGTCAGTCATATCACATATGATACCTTTGGCAATGCCCAGTCGGTATATAATGATAAGGGGCAGGAGGTCCAGAGATATACGTATTCCGACCAGGGATTCCTCTCGTATACGACCAGTTATCAGACGATGAAGGCCTATGACGATAACGGCACTCCGCTTGTAGATGGAGAATGGGATTCGTCCCAGACAACTCGGACCAAATATGATAGTAACGGCAACCAGGATTCAACCTATCTTGTGGTATCCGGCGATCAATTGGGCGCGTTACAGAGCAAGTATCTGTATAATAGTGCCGGGTTTATGGATCAAACCAGTAATTACGGTGACAACGGCCGGTATTCCGGAAAAGTGATGTTTGACGCCAGCGGCCGGCAGATAGAAGCGTATAATTCCAATGGCGGATTAGCAAACAAATACTGGTATGACATTAATGGTTTCTTGAACAGAAGTACAAGTCACGGCGGCTGATAACCAGCTAAAAGCTGACCCCGCGTTCCGTTTAGAACGCGGGGTTTTTTTTGGATAATTTTTGCTTGAATTTAAATCCGTCCTGTTATACAATATTTCCTACTTGCTGTTCTGGGTGCCGGAAATTTTGGAAGCGAGCGCAGCGAGCGTACTTTATTTGACTCACAACATGCGCGTTGGCAACAGATTACAATACAAATAAGGCGCAAAAGCCGCCGGAAATATTTTCATGCATAAAACATTGGAACAAATTTTTTATTTAACTCAAACCAGGAAGAAAAAAAGAAAAAAAAGCCTTTTTTTAATCGCCGGCCCGTGCGTAATCGAGTCGCAAAGGATGTGTTTGGAACATGCGGCGAAGATTAAACAGGTTTGTGATAAGTTAGACCTGCCGTTTATTTTTAAGGCCAGTTATGACAAGGCAAACCGGACATCGGTTAATTCCTTCCGGGGCGTGGGAATTAAAGAAGGCTTGGCGATAATCCGAAAGGTTAAATATGAACTAGGCGTTCCGGTTACAAGCGACGTGCATACAGTTTCGCAGATTAAACAGGCAAAAGATGTCCTGGACATATTGCAAATTCCGGCATTACTAAGCCGTCAAACGGACTTGCTTACTTGTGCGGCAGCAACCGGCAAATTCGTAAATATCAAAAAAGGGCAGTTCATGGCGCCGGATGATATAATCAATGCGATAAGAAAGGTTGAAAAGTGCGGGAATAAGAAAATTCTGATTACAGAACGCGGGACATGTTTCGGTTATCATAATTTGGTAAGCGACCTGCGCGCGATACCGATCATGCAGGATTTTGGTTATCCCGTAATTTTTGATGCCACGCATAGCGTGCAGCTGCCGAGCGCAGGCAGCGGTAAGTCGCTGGGGCAAAGGCGATTTGTAGAGCCGCTTGCTCTTGCCGCCATAGCTGCCGGATGCAACGGTTTATTCCTTGAGGTCCATAAACAGCCGGGGAAGGCCCGGTGTGATGGGCCGAACATGATTAATTTTACGCAGCTTGAAGAATTGTTAAAGAAGGCAAATAAAATATTTGGGATTGTCAATGAATGAAAAAAAGATTCAAAAAATTGCGAAACAGGTACTAAAAACCGAATCCAAGGCAATTACCGGCCTTATCCGGCGGATTAATAAAGATTTTTACCGCGCTGTAGAGCTGATCTCCGATTGCAAAGGGCGGATTGTGGTTACCGGTATGGGCAAACCAGGAATTATCGGCGCCAAGATTTCGGCGACGTTGGCAAGTTTAGGGGTGCCGAGCTTATTTCTACATCCCGGTGAAGCCGTGCACGGAGATTTGGGCCGGGTGACAAAAGACGATATCGTTATCGCGATTTCTAACAGCGGTCAAACCGAAGAGATAACGAGACTTTTGCCATTAATAAAAAAAATTGGTGCCCGGCTTATTGGTTTTACCGGAAATACCAAATCCCTGCTTGCCAAAAACAGCACTATTGTCTTGAACGTCGGCGTGCAAAAAGAGGCTTGCCCGTTTAATCTGGCGCCAACCGCGAGTACGACCGCAACCTTGGCTATGGGAGATGCGCTTGCGGTGGCGGTCTTAACAAAGAAGGGGTTTAAAATTGAAGACTATGCGTTTTATCATCCCGGGGGAAGTTTAGGAAAAAAGCTACTCAAGGTAAAGGATTTGATGCGCAAAGGCGCGGATAACCCGATAGTGAATGAGCAGACAAAAGTAAAAACAGTGCTTTTGCGCATTACCCGTTCGCGTGCGGGTTGTGCCGTGGTCGTGAATAAAAAAAGACAGCTCAAGGGAATTTTTACCGATGGCGACTTGCGCCGGCATATCGAAAGCGACAGCCGGCTGTTGTTAAGAACGGTAGCCGAGGTGATGACCGCAGATCCTGTTAGTATTAATAAAGAGCGCTTAGCCGCCGAAGCGTTAAAGATAATTAAAGAAAAAAAGATCGATGAGCTGCCGGTAGTTGACGATTTTAAGCGGCCGGTCGGGCTATTGGACATTCAGGATTTGTTAAAAGCCGGGATAGTATGAAAAACGAAAAAGCCGAAAAAATAAAAATTTTAATCGTTGACGCGGACGGCGTCTTAACGGACGGAACGATAATCTGCGGAAATTTTAACGACGAATACCGGGCCTTTAATGTCCATGACGGTTTTGGGTTTGAGCTTTTGCACCGCTCGGGCATCAAATCGGCAATCATCAGCGGCAAATTATCCCGGGCCCTTGCGCGCCGGGCGCGGAGCTTGAAAATCAAGCACGTATATCAGAACGTTAGCAATAAATCAAGCGTATTTAAAAAAATTTTAAAAAAGTGCCGCTTAAAACCCGAAGAGGCCGCCTATGTCGGCGACGACTTATTCGATCTGCCGGTGCTCAAAAACGCGGGTTTTTCGGCGACGGTGCCGGAAGCATGCGGTGACGTTAAAAATGCCGTGGACTATGTCAGCAAAAAAAGGGGCGGACGGGGCGCGGTGCGGGAAATAATTGAATTCATCTTAAAGTCCCAGGACAAATGGGAAAAAATCATACAGCATTATCTGGGTTGAAAGTATTTTTATGGAAGAACATCTTTTAAAAACAGAAAATTTATCAAAATCTTATCGCAAGAAAAAGATTGTCGATGCGGTAAGTATTTATATTCAAAAAGGTGAAGTGGTCGGGCTGCTTGGTCCAAACGGCGCGGGCAAAACCACCACTTTTTACATGATTGTCGGCTTAATCTCGCCGGATAAAGGAAAAATCTTTTTTGATAATAAAGATATAACGAAAATGCCCATGTATAAACGGGCGCGCTGCGGTCTTGGGTATCTGTCGCAAGAACCTTCGATTTTTAGAAAACTTACGGTCGAAGAAAATATTTTGGCGGTGCTGGAAACCCTGCATCTGGGTAAAAAAGAAATTAAATCCCGGCTGGCAATGCGGCTTGAGGAATTGAAGCTCACCTCGCTTGCCGCTAACCCCGCTTATACGCTTTCCGGCGGAGAACGCCGGCGTTTGGAGATAACCCGGTGCCTTGTGACCAATCCTTCGTTTATCCTGCTGGATGAGCCTTTTAGCGGAGTAGACCCGATAGCGGTTTTCGAAGTCCAACAGATGATTGCCGATTTAAAAAATAAAGGATTAGGGATTCTGCTTACCGATCACAATGTACGGGAGACGCTGAGTATTACCGACCGAAGTTATATCATGACTGAAGGCAAGATTTTTATTTCGGGTAACGCTCAGGAATTAATCAATAATCCCGAAGCGAAGAAAGTGTATTTGGGCGAGAAATTCGTCATGTGACCGGTTTAGATTGTTAAGATAAAAAGGCTGATGCGATAAATCTGAGACAGGAGGAAGATATTGTGCAGATAAGAATAAGCGGGAGGCATTTTGAGCTAACCCAGGCTTTGAAAGAACATATAAGTAAACGGGTTGAGCGGTTTAAAAAGTATTTAGACAACATAATTGATGTGCATGCCATTTTAGGCGTGGAAAAATACCGGCAATATGTAGAGATTTCCGTATTCGGAAAACGCCTAAAAATAACCGAAAAAAGCGTAGAAACAGATATGTACGCGGCGATAGATAAAGTGTGTTTGCGAATTGAGCAGACATTAAGGCGCTATAAGGACAAAGTAAAAACCTATCGTAAAAAAGATACTAAAAAGGTGCTTAGCTAGAGGAGGGTGAAGATGAAAATGCTGGATTTTTTGAATGAAAAAGCCGTATCCGCCGATCTTAAAGCCGCGACCAAAGAAGAGGTTATCCGCGAGCTTGTAGATCTGTTAGTTACGGCGCAGGTTATTAAGGATAAGGAGCGTTTGGTGAAAATTTTATTGGAAAGAGAGGCGTTGGGTTCGACCGGCGTAGGGCAAGGGGTGGCCATTCCGCATGGTAAATGCGAGGGAATTCGTGAGCTTGTAGCCGCATTTGGCTTATCCCGGGCAGGAGTAAATTTTGATTCCTTAGACGGTGAGCCGGCGAGCATATTTTTCTTACTGGTTGCCCCGGAAGATTCGGCCGGGCCGCATCTTAAGGCCCTGGCGAGAATATCGCGGTTTTTAAAAGACAAGTATTTCCGCGATACTTTGCGAGCGGCTAAAGACGAAAAAACCATTATAAAAATCATAAAACAGGAAGACGCAAAAAAGTAGGAGAGAACATGCGCGTTTTAAAATGGCTCTATCCGGGGATGCGCATTAAACGCTGGATATTATTATGCGCGCTGGGAATCTTTTTTGTCGTTTCCGGAACGATCGAAGCTTTTGGCGAATTCGGCAGACACTATAGCCTAATACCGGGATTATTGGTTTTAGTTATCGGAATAATTCTATTGATTCTCGGCATAAAAAAAATGGTGAAGTCCTTAATTACAATATTTATGCCCATACACAAAGAAAAAGAGCTTGTGGATATCGTGTATCGAAAACGGCAATTAAGCCGGGGTCCGAAAATTGTCGTAATCGGCGGCGGAACGGGGTTATCTGTGCTTTTGCAGGGGTTAAAAGCTTATACCTCTAATTTAACCGCGATCGTTACCGTTTCCGATGACGGAGGCAGCTCCGGCCGCTTAAGGCAGCAGTTTAATATGCTGCCACCGGGTGATATCCGCAACTGTCTGGTCGCGCTGGCGGATGCCGAGCCCTTAATGCGTGATTTATTTCAATTCCGTTTTGGCGAAGGCACAGAGCTTGCCGGGCATAATTTCGGAAATTTATTTATAACGGCAATGACTAAGCTCGTTGGCGATTTTGATAAAGCGATTAAGGAATCCAGCAAGGTTCTGGCTATTCGCGGACAGGTGATTCCCAGCACCTTAAAGCGCGTGGTTTTGATTGCCGAACACAAGGATGGCACTAAAACAATCGGTGAAACTAAAATTTCTAAAAGTACCAGTCCTATCTCAAAAGTTTTTTTAAAACCGGATAACTGCATGCCTACGGATGATGCCCTGGAAGCAATTTTAAACGCCGAAGCGATTATTATCGGGCCGGGCAGCTTGTATACAAGCATTTTACCAAATCTTGTGATAAAAAACATTCCGGAAGCTATTGAAAAATCAGCGGCGGTAAAAATATTTGTTTGTAATGTGATGACGCAATCCGGCGAAACGGATGGCTATTCCGCCTATGAGCATATTCAGGCAATACAAAAGCATACAAAATGTAAAATCGTGGATTACTTTATCATTAATACGGGAGTAATCCCGGAAGATTTCCTCGAGAAATATCACCGTGAGCACGCTTACCCGGTAAAAGTAGACGTAAAGAAAATAAGGGAGGCCGGCATATCCGTTATTGCGGACAACCTGATAAACGCCCAGGATTATGTACGGCACAATTCAAACAAAATTTCCGAAATCATAATTGATCTGCTTTTGGAATTAAAATTTAAAGGCGCGGACACAAACACGTAACAGGTTTTTTAAAATGGGCGATTTTATAAAAAAAATAACACGCAGTATTATAATCAAAAACAAAACCGGCCTGCATGCAAGGCCCGCGGCCCTATTTGTCCAGATCGCCAATAAATTTGACAGTGAAGTTTCTGTGCAGAAGGGGAAACAAAAGGTCAACGGTAAATCCATCATGGGCATATTAATGCTCGCGGCCGGACAGGGGCAGGAAATCATTCTGGAAGTGGAAGGGCCTGACGCGGAAAATGCAGTTGTTGAACTTGAAAAAGTCCTGCTGGGTAATGAATAATCAAAACGAGGTGAAAAAAAATGCTTAAAGGTATTGCGGCTTCTCCCGGAATTGCGATTGGGCGCGCTTTTGTCTGGGACAGCGAAGATTATACAATCACAAAACACAAAATCGACGAAAAAGATATCCCGATTGAAATTGCCCGCTTTGAAGAGGCGTTGATTAAAACCCGTTCGGAAATCCTCGAAATCCAGAAAAAAATCTCGAAAGAAATGGGCGTCGAGCACGCCGAAATTTTCAACGCCCACCTGATGGTCTTGGAAGACCGTACTCTGCTTGAAGAAGTGATAAGCAAAATAAAAAAAGAAAAAGCTAATGTTGAGCACTCATTTTTCGAGACGCTGAAAAAATATGCGGACATTTTTTCAAAAATGGACGATGAATACCTGCGGGAACGTTTGGTTGATGTTCAGGATGTCAGCAAGCGCGTTATCCGTAATCTTCTCGGCGAAAAAAAAGAAGAATTGGCGGAGTTAAAAGAAAAGATCATTATTATTGCCACGAACCTTTCGCCTTCCGATACTGCGTTGATTCAAAAAGAAAAAGTGGTGGGTTTCGCAACCGATATGGGCGGCCGCACCTCGCACACCGTTATTCTTGCCCGCTCTTTGGAAATCCCCGCGGTTGTGGGTTTAAAATCGGTAACCACAGAGGTTAAAAACGGCGATATCGTTATTATCGACGGCAGCCAAGGCGTGATAATCATCAATCCGAATAAACAGGTTATCAGCCGGTACCTGCGCGAAAAAAGAAAATTCAAAATTTTCGAGAAAAATCTTTCCCGGTTAAAATCGCTGCCGGCGGTTACGGAGGACGGTCGAACCGTGGTTGTGGCCGCCAATATTGAGTTCCCGGAAGAGTTGGCTTCAGTCCTAAGCCATGGCGCTCAGGGCATAGGTTTGTATAGAACTGAGTACATGTATCTTAATCGCACGGATATCCCTACGGAAGAGGAGCATTTTCAGGCGTATAAAAAGGTGGCTTTAAGCATGAAAAAGGACCCGGTGGTAATCCGGACCATGGATATCGGCGGCGATAAATTTGTCTCGCATTTGGACATACCCAATGAGATGAACCCCTTGATGGGCCGGCGCGCTATACGTTTTTGCCTGGCGCGTCCGGATATTTTTAAAACTCAACTGCGCGGTATCCTGCGGGCGAGCGTCTACGGAAATTTAAAAATTATGTATCCGATGATTTCCGGGTTAGATGAACTCAGACAGGCAAATAAGTTACTGGAAGAAGCGAAGCTAGAACTTAAAAAGAAAAAAATATCTTTCGATAAAAATATCGAAGTAGGGATAATGATCGAAGTGCCTTCGGCCGGCATTATTGCCGATATCTTGGCGAAAGAAGTATCTTTTTTCAGTATCGGTACAAATGATCTGATTCAGTATTCTCTGGCTGTAGACCGGATCAATGAAAAAATCGCCTATCTTTATGAACCGGCGCATCCGGCGGTTATGCGTTTTATCAAATCGATTATTGATGCGGGGCATTCCGCCGGTATCTGGGTGGGGATGTGCGGAGAAATGGCTTCGGAGCCGGTTTTTGCCCTGATTTTGCTGGGGTTGGGCCTGGATGAATTCAGCGCGAGCGCGGTTTCAGTTCCGGAAATTAAGAAAGTAATCCGTTCGGTATCATACAAGGAGGCGCGTTCAATCGCGAATAAGGTCCTAGAGTTGGATACGGCAACGAAAATCGAGCAATATGGCCGGGCAAAATTAAAAGAGCTTTTAATCGGTAAAAAATAGTTTGAGTCAAAAATGAAAATTTTGATTTTAGCGGCAGGTTACGGCACAAGACTGCACCCGCTAACTAAACACTGGCCGAAACCGTTGCTCTTGGTGAAAGAAAAGCCCATAATCGCGCACATCATTGAACGCGCGCAAAAGATCCGGCAGGCGGATGAAATAATTATTGTAACCAACGATAGACATTATAATTTTTTCAAAAACTGGCAAAAAGATTATAAGGCCAGTAAGCGCCTAACCATATTAAACGACAAAAGCACTACGGAAAAAAACAGACTCGGCGCAATCGGCGATATTCAGTTTGTTATAAGAAAGAAAGGGATAAAAAATGAGGATTTATTGGTGATTGGAGGCGATAACCTTTTTTCTTTTAACCTGGGAAGGTTTGTGAAATTTGCGAGACGGAGAAAAAATGAGTGCTGCATCGGTCTCTATAACCTGGAACGCCGGTATCTGATTAACCGTTATGGCGTTGTAACCCTGGACAAACAGGGCAAAGTCGCGGATTTCAGGGAAAAGCCTAAATCTTCGATATCGCGCCTGGTCTCGATGTGCATATATTATTTGCCGAAAAATAGCCTCAAGCTGGTGGCAACATATCTGCGCGGAAAAAGCTGCCCGGACACGCCAGGTAGTTATATCAAGTGGCTATGCAAAAGATTTCCCGTGCACGGGCAGGTGTTGAGCGGGGTGTGGTGCGATATTGGTGATCTGGATAGTTTTTATAACGCGGTGGTAACATTTAAGGAGTAACATAAACCAAAGATGAAAGGAGTACGTATATGGGGAATTCTTATTTTGCCACGTCGGAATCAGTAGCCTGTGGTCACCCGGACAAGTTATGTGACCAGGTATCGGATGCGGTATTGGATGCGATCTTAAAACAGGACCCAAAAGGTCGTGTTGCCTGCGAAACTTATGTAACGATGGGATTAATCATTATCGGTGGGGAAATAACCACTACAAGCTATGTGGATATTCATGCGCTGGTAAGAAAAGTCGTAAAAGATATTGGATATACCAAGCCAAGTTACGGGTTTGATTATCACACCTGCGCTATTCTAAACGCCATAAATAGCCAGTCTCCGGACATCGCCATGGGCGTAGATAGAGGCGGTGCCGGTGACCAGGGGATGATGACTGGATTTGCCTGTCGCGAAACACCCGAACTTATGCCGCTTCCCTTGATTTTATCGCACCGGCTTGTAAAAAGGATGAGGGACGTTCGTGAACAGAACATCCTAAAATATCTCGGCCCGGACGGGAAAGCCCAGGTTACCGTATTATATGTAGATGGCAAACCAAAGAAAGCCACTTCCGTAGTACTTGCCTGTCAGCACGCAGAAGAGATCCTTGATAAATCCAAGCAGCATATTACCCAAGCGGCAAGAAAGCAGATAATTAGGGAAATTGCCTTGCCGGTTTTAAAAAAATGGATGGATAAGGATACAAAATTTTACGTTAATCAAACCGGTAAATTTACTATCGGCGGGCCGCAATCCGATACGGGCATGACCGGCCGAAAAATAGTTGTGGACACCTATGGCGGTTTTGCGCCTGTAGGCGGCGGCGCGTTCAGCGGAAAAGATCCGACCAAGGTGGACCGTTCCGCGGCCTATATGGGCAGATACATTGCTAAGAACATTGTCGCCAGCGGCATTGCGGATAAATGTTATCTGCAGGTAGCCTACTGCATCGGTAAAGTAGAACCGGTTTCGGTCCTGATTGATACGTTTGGAACGGCGAAAATCGCCGAAGGGAAAATAATAAAACTGGTCCGGGATAATTTCTCTCTTTACCCGCGGGGAATTATCGAAGCGTTGGACCTGCTCAGGCCGATCTATTATAAAACAGCATGTTACGGGCATTTCGGCCGCAACGAGAAAGAATTTACCTGGGAATACACGGATAAAGCGGCAAAATTAAGGAAGCTCGCCGGAATTTAACATTTAATTTAAGAGGGGAGATGGATTAATGAAGTGTGACGTTAAAGATTTAAGCTTGGCAAAAAAAGGCAGACTCCGAGTTGAATGGGCAGCACAGGATATGCCGGTATTAGAACTTATCCGCAAGCGTTTTCAAAAAGAAAAGCCGTTTCGCGACACCACCATTGCTTGCTGTCTGCATGTAACTACAGAAACAGCCAATCTTATGATTACATTAGCGGCCGGCGGGGCAACGGTTGCCTTATGCGCGTCCAATCCTCTTTCCACCCAGGACGATGTCGCCGCGTTTCTGGTCAAAGAATGCAAAATACCCGTTTTTGCCATAAACGGAGAAGACAACGGTACTTATTACCGTCATATTGCTCAGGTGCTGGATTTTGAGCCCAATATCACCATCGATGACGGCGCGGACCTGGTATCAACAATTCATATTAAGCGCAAAGACCTTGCTTCTAAAATGTTGGGCGGTACGGAAGAAACTACCACCGGAGTAATCCGGCTTAAAAGCATGGAGAAAAAGGGGTTATTGCTTTATCCGCTTATCGCCGTAAACGACGCAAAAACCAAACATCTGTTTGATAACCGTTATGGCACGGGACAGTCTACGATCGACGGTATTTTAAGAGCTACTAACCGCTTAATTGCCGGTACTAACTTTGTGGTTGCCGGTTATGGCTGGGGCGGCCGCGGGGTGGCAATGCGGGCTAAAGGGCTGGGAGCGAATGTTATTATTTTAGAAATTGATCCCCTAAAAGCGCTGGAGGCGGCAATGGACGGATTTACGGTCATGCCGGCAGCAAAAGCGGCAAGTATCGGAGACATCTTTGTGACGGTGACGGGAAACATTTCCGTATTAAGATCCGAGCATTTTCTCAAAATGAAAGACGGGGTGATTTTAGCCAATTCCGGGCATTTCAACGTGGAAATTGACCTTATTCGACTGCGCAAATTGTCCAAAAAGGTAAATTATGTACGGGAGCATGTTCAGGGGTATACGCTTAAGAAAAACCAACGGCGTATTTATGTGCTGGGAGAGGGGCGCCTTATAAATTTAGCAGCGGCGGAAGGACATCCGGCTCAGGTAATGGATATGTCTTTTGCCAACCAATCCTTGGGCGCAGAATATATAAAACTGAATTCGGATAAACTTGAGAATAAAGTCTACCCAATCCCGGAGCAAATGGATAAGAATATTGCCAAATTGAAACTTATAGGCATGGATATTAAAATAGACCGCTTAACAGCGCAGCAGAAAAAATATTTAAGCAGTTGGGAAATGGGTACGTAACGGCCAACGATATAAACTAATGGCCGATGATGGAGGGAGGGCAGATGTCTCTTTACAAAAAACTTGGGCTCGTAAATACACGTAAAATGTTTGAGAAAGCGATGCAGGGAAAATATGCCGTGCCCGCTTATAATTTTAACAACATGGAGCAGTTGCAGGCGATTATTGTGGCTTGCGTGGAGACGAGTTCGCCGGTTATCCTGCAGGTTTCCAGCGGCGCACGCAAATACGCGAACAAAACTTTATTGCGTTATATGGCCGAAGGAGCAATTGCCATGATGCAGGAGTTGGCAAAAGAAAAAGGGGTAAACACTATTCCGCTGGCGCTTCATCTTGACCACGGGGATACGTTTGAACTGTGTAAATCATGTATTGAGACCGGATTTTCTTCGGTGATGATTGACGGATCGCACCATTCTTTTGAAAAAAATATCGAATTGACCAAGAGGGTAGTTGAGTTCGCCCATGAGCATGAAGTTACCGTGGAAGGAGAATTGGGAGTTCTGGCGGGGATAGAAGACGATGTTGTCGCGGAAACATCAACCTATACCCATCCGGAACAGGTTGTTGAATTTGTAAAAAAAACCGGAGTAGATTCGCTGGCGATATCCATCGGGACTTCCCACGGCGCCTATAAATTCAAGCCCCAACAGTGTACGAAAAACGCAAATGGGGTTTATGTGCCTCCGGAACTGCGGTTTGATATTTTAGAACAAATCGAAGTAAAAATTCCCGGATTTGCCATCGTTTTGCACGGCGCCTCATCTGTACCTATGGATGCGGTAAAAATTATTAATGATAACTACGGCGATATCCGCGATTCCGTGGGGATTCCGGAAGAACAGTTGCGTCGCGCCGCCCGTTCGGCTGTATGCAAAATAAACATCGATTCAGACGGCAGGCTCTGGATGACCGCGGCGATTAGAAAATGCTTGAAAGAAAAACCAACTGAATTCGATCCCCGTAAATATTTAGGGCCGGCACGGGAGGCTCTAGTTTCTATGTACAAACATAAAAACGAATATGTGCTTGGTTCCGCCGGTCAGGCCTAAAAGAAAACCTTTATTTTTTTACGGTTTCAATCAGACACACCCCGGTAATAAAAAACAGGATATTCGCCAGCCACGCAGCTAATAATGCGGGTAAAATCCCGATTTTTCCCATCGTCAGGCACACAGCGTTTATCCCCCAGTAACTTAATCCGATCACAAGGCTCACCGTAATCCCGAGGAAGGCGTTGCCGCTTCGTTGCCGGGTAAGTGTAAACGGAACGGCAAAAAATACCAAGAGAAAATTGGCCAAGGGGAAAGCAATTTTATTATATAAAATAACCAGTTCTTTATTTGCCTTGAAGCCGTTATTTTTCAAACGGTTTACGTATTTTTTGAGCTGCCAGTAACTCATTAAATCCGGCTGCAGATTCGCCCGTTTTATGTCCTTCGGCTTTTCGTCCAGATCAAAAACTTTTTCTTTGTAGTGAACCGGCGGCAGGGGTTTTGTTTTTCCCTCGGCGTATTCGGTAATAATACAGTCGTAAAATATCCAGTACCCTTCCACCCATTGCGCCTTTTTAGCTACGATTTGGTTTTTTAGCTTATTATCCCGGTCATGTTCCGATATGGTGACGTTAGTCATTTCCTGCCTTTTTACGTCGTACTTATTGATAATAAAAATGCGGTTATTTGAGCCGTAGAAATTTATGTCATTTAAGAATTCATTTTTGACTTTTTTAGCGTCTTGACGGAAATATTCTTCCTTAAGGTTTACCGCATGCAGATATGATTCCGGCTTAATTCGCTCATTTACGATAAAACTGAATGCGCTGATAATCAATCCGAAGGTAAGAAAGATCCAGATAATTCGCCACAGGTTTATACCAATCGCCTTAATCGCCATAATCTCATTGTGTTTATTAAGGTTATTAAGCGTAAAGACAACCGATAAAATTATAATTATCGGGCTTACGTTTATTAAAATAAACGGAGTCATGGAGAAATAGTAATCGCAGAGGACAAAAATCGGGACCCGGGCTTTGATGATTTCGTCTAAGTGGTCAAATAAATCAATTATCCAGGAAAGCGAAATAAAAAGGATGAAACACCAGATAAACGGCTTTATAAATTCACGCAGGATGTATTTTTGGATTACAGACATAGTTATTCTTCAAGTATTTTTATGGTTAAAAAAATGCCTATAAACAACAAGGCAAAATTAGCCAGCCATACGCCCGCAAATGGCGTGATTTTATTGCGCAACGCAAGCCCTTCGCCCAAAGCCATAAGGAAATAATAGGCGAGACAAATAATTATACTTATGCCAAACCCTAAGCTTCTTTCCCGGCGGCGCACCCGCAGAGCAAGCGGCACGCCGATCAGGATAAAAAGCAGCCCGCTAACGGAAAGCGAAAATTTTTCGTATAAACCGACTAAAAGCGGGCGCGCATCTATCTGCATTCTTTTCATTTTGTTAATCTCAAGCCTTAACTCATTTATGGTCATATCTGAAACTTTTTTATCCAAGCCTTTTCCGCTTTCTACCGCCTGATCGAGATAAAGCGTCAGGTAATATGTCGAAAACCGCACTTTATAAAAAACTTCCGGATTTTCAAAACTCGGCTCATCCGCCACGCCGTGTTTTAACGCCAGTTTTATCGCTCCTTTATCCGGGATGGAAATAAATTCACCCCATTCGGACACGATTGTGCGCGTTGGTTTATCGTCGCCTTGGGGCTGATAGATGCGCACATCTTCCAATTTATCCTCGTTAATTTTATAGATAAATATTATATGATTCTTAAAGGCCTTAATAAAGGTTTTTTCTTCCAGATATGTGGTCGGCTTTTTGACTCCGATGTCTTTCAGCAATTTACGCGTATTGTAATGAGATTCAGGGATTAAGGTGTCATTAAAATAAAGACATATAAAGCTGAACAATAACCCGATAAGCAACAAGGTAAAGAAGAGCGGATACAGGCTTATGCCGCTTGAACGGATTGCCGTAATCTCATTATCATAAGCCATGCGGCCAACACTTAAAAGCGTGGCGGTTAACATTGATATGGGTATAGAAAAAACAAGCAGTGAGGGCAGAAGGTATAAGAACAATTTAAACACATCGCCTGGAGCCACTCCTTTGGCCACGACCATCTCAACCAGTTTGACGATATTGCCTACGACTAAAACAAAACTGACAATTAAAAGCGCCAGAAGAAAGAGGGAGAACCACTCCTGCACAATATAGTTTTTAAGTATCCGCATAATCGTTTACCGGGCTAAAGTTAACGCATAAACATTTTTTGCTCCCGCTTTTTTTAAAACGTGCGCGCAGGCATCAAGCGTAGAGCCGGTAGTAAATATATCATCAACCAACAAAATGGATTTGCCGGAAATTAGTTGCGCGTTTTTGCAAGTAAAAGCATTATTAACATTGTCTAGTCTTTGCCGGCGGTCAAGCCTGGTTTGCGAGCGGGTGTTTTTTCTACGCAACAGTACCTGTTTGCAGGTTGTTAAGCATAAACGCCGCGCCAGACTTTCCGCGAGCAGCTGGGATTGATTGAAGCCGCGTTCTTTGAACCGCCGCTTATGCAAGGGCACGGGTACGATCAGATCCACCTCTTTTAGATTTAAAAAGTCATGACAAAAGGCGCTCATCAGAGCGGATACTTGTTCTGCCAGCCGGATTTTTTTTCCGTATTTTAAGGCGTGAATAATAGTTTTTACCATGCCTTCGTATCGGGTGACCGAGAATGCCCGGTCAAAACAGTAGTTGTTATTGCGGCAGAACGGACAGCCCTTTTTGCCGCTTGGCTCAAAATCAAGCTTCATGCCGCAGTGCGTGCAAAAAGGAGGCCGGGTCATTTTAATTTTACCAAAACAATCTTGGCAAACCGCATCCAGGATAATCTTGCCCCTGATCTTGACTTTGCAGCATATACACTTTTGAGGAAAAACTAAATCCAAGAGGTAAATCAGATATTTTTTTAGTTGTTCCATGGCAATTCTGGTCTTTCTATAGAATCGGCTATTTGTTTTAATATACCACAAAGAAGCTTGTTTTTCAAAAGCGGGGCGGGAATGGCCGGGGGTATTTAAAAGCTGGGTTCAATGCAAAAAGTTTTAAACTTCCTTGAGGGTTTTAAGCCGCCGATTATAAACATCAAATTCGTCATGTATTTCATTTTGCACCAGGTGAAGAAATGGCGGTGCGGCTTCATCATAAAACAATATTTAAAAAAACGGCCGGCAAAATAAACAGTAAATATCCCAAATAATGCCGCGAGAATAAGCGCAAGTTGTCCGGCCAGGCCAGATATAGCCAGAATACTGCAGGCTAAAAACAACAGCATAAACAGGTGCATCAGGTGAAAATCTCCGATATAAACAAACCCCCGCCGCGACGAGGGAATTTTAATTAAAGGCATCCGGGGCCAGGCGCCCAAAAACTGAAACACCAGGTCCAGATAATTTGAAGCATGTTTGGACAAAAGCGGCGCATGGGCCATGCCGTAACTCATCCAGACCTTTTTTAAGGCTTTGAAGTCGGCACGGTGCATGTGGTCGACCTTGGCTTGAGGGGCAAAATACAATTTCCAGCCGCAATTTTTTACTTGAAAACAAAATTCCATATCCTCGCCCGTAGGCTCGCTCCAGAATTTCGCTTTTGCCTCATCAATTGCCTTTTTTCTATAGGCGGCATTGGCCGTGACGAAAAAATAAGCCCGGTGGCCGGCAATTTCGGTAGGCGACTTATCGGTAAAATCAGGGAAATATCCTTCCGGAATAAAGCCGTAACGCGGCGCGACCATATTAAAGCGGAAATGTTCGCAGTAGAGTTCGGTAAGATTATCCGGTTCAACCCGCAGGGTGTATATCTCTCCTCCGACGATCCCAATCTTTTCGTCTTTTTCGAATATATTGAGCATTTCGGTTATCCAATTCTCGCACGGAGCGCAGTCGCCGTCCGTAAAAAAAATAAACTCTCCTTTTACGACATCCAGTGCTTTATTGCGCGCATAGCCGGGGGAGGGGCAGTTGGGAATAGATACAAGCTGAATAAACGAATATTTTTGCTGCCACTTTCGAATTACCTCCAGAGTTTTATCCGTGCTGCCGCCGTCGGCGATTACCAGCTCCATAAGCTCATGCGGGTATTTGACGTTTAATATGTATTCAAAAGTTTTCTCTAAGGTGCGTTCGGCGTTTCTTACCGGAATTATTATTGAGATAAAAGGTGTTTTTCCCACAATTTTCCCTCCAAGGTATCTTTTATTATAAAAGTAGTATTATTATCACTGAAATTTTTAAGTATGTCAAGCTATAAAAACCGCGGATTATTTTTTAAGAGGTTTTGCTGCCGGCAAGAGAACAGGAAGTGTTTTAACTGTTGACACAGTATTAGTTTGAGTGTATACTTAATGTGTAAAATAAGGATATCGGAATTCAAGGATGTTAAAAGACAGTTTATTATTTAAAAGCAGTTTTATTATTTCATTGCTTTTTCATTTGGTATTTTTTTTTCCCGCAGCGAAAACCCCGCAAAAACTAGCTTGCGCGCAGGTTAATTATTTTTCAAATTTTCATCTCAATCCGCAAGTCGTCGAACAGCTACAGGAACTTAAAAAATTGGAAAAAATCGCGGATGATTTAGCCGCAAAAAACAGGGAAAACCAGGCATCGTTTAAAACAAAGGCCCCGGCAAAAGCGGCAATACAAACACCCGTTCACCCCGCGCGTATAAAAGAAAATACGCATCTTACCCGGCGAGGCATTCAGCCGAAAAGGATCGAAGCTAACAAGCCCTGGAACAATAACCAGATTAATGTCAAAATACCGGCAGCGCGTTTGCCCAATAACAAAATATTTTCCGATTACTATGAACTTGTCAATGCGCATCTGAGAGGCTCAATTGTGCCGCCACCGATTTTTAACACAGGCGAAATAACCATATCTTTTGTGGTTGGCTCGGACGGAAGCTTAAAACATCTTGAAATTGTTGAAGATACTTCGCCGCAAAATTTAATGCTCAAACAAACCGCTTTGCAAATAATTAAAAACGCTTCGCCTTTCCCGCCTTTTCCGGAAAAAATTCTCAAAATGGAGCTTACCTTCAACGTAACCATTTGCTTCCACGGGAAAACTTAAGTCAAGACGGGTCATCTTTAAAAGCGGTTATGCGAAAAAGAACGGGTTATAAGTTACAGATGGTTTTACGATGGCGTACAAAAACAGGTTATATCGCAAGTCCTTAAATTTTAATTCAGACCTGGAAAGCTTTGAGATCGAATATTTTGAAAGCAACCTTTTGATTTGCGCTAAAACAGATTTAAAAGATCTCGCCAAAAAGTGGCTCAAAATTTATCACCAGGAAATCGCAGATTATACTGACAAATACCCGGAATTCAAAACATCTCTGCGACCGTTAAGCGGACAACCCAAAGCGCCTCCGATTATTAAAACCATGCTCAGCGCCTGCCGCCGGGCGAATGTCGGCCCCATGGCCGGCGTAGCCGGGGCCATTGCCGAACATGTGGGCAAACAGCTGCTTGCTTATACGGATGAAGTGGTTATCGAAAACGGTGGCGACATATTTCTGTCCATTAAAAAAAGAAGAACCGTCGGAATTTTTGCCGGCGCGAATAATATTTGCAACCGTTTAGGAATTATCTTGGAAGCCAGCAAAACCCCTTATGGATTGTGTGCATCCTCCGGCACTTTTGGTCATTCTTTAAGCTTCGGCAAAACCGACGCTACCGTTGTACTCGCCAAAAACACGGTATTGGCTGATTGCTTTGCTACGGCGATCGGTAATTTAGTTGCCTGTTCGTCGGACATTCCAAAAGCACTTAAATTCGCCCAAAAATACAGGGAGATCCTGGGGTTAATTATCATAACTAAAGACTGTTTAGCCGCTTATGGAAAAATAAAATTCAATATTCTGGATACCTCTGCAATAAGTTTTCCTCCTTAAACATTTAAGCAAATAAATAGCTCCCGGTGTTTATCTGGCATCCCGAAAGGGTTGACACATTCGGCAACAAGACCTAATGCCTGCCTGACGGTAGGCAGGATTGGTATTATGGGGTTAAAACCGCAAGTCCGAAGGTCTTGTCGCTCAGTGTCAAGCCTGGCATTGGAGTACCCCGAATGGCTTGACAAGATGGGGGTTCGTTGTTATAATTTTAATACTTCAAAACAGGTTATAATAATTCAATTTTAATATAGGGAAAGATAATAAAAAGTGGCAAAAGTACATATCGCAAGAGGGGGGCCTTTAGAAAAGGCATTGCGAATTTTTAAGAAAAAGCTGGATAGAGAAGGGGCGCTCAAGCAGGTCAAAGCCAAAAAACATTATGAAAAACCCAGTGAGCGTAAAAAAATGAAGGCAAAGGATGCTAGATCCGGCCATAAATAAATGTAGTGCCGATGATATACCGGAAGCTTTTTTCAAGCTTGGTTTTTTTAATATTTTTGTGTATTTTTTGTATTAAGCCGCCTGATACCTTAAGTTACGGCTCTGATAACAATTTTGCACAGAAAAAAGTTTATAACTACAGGTTAGATAACGGCCTTACCGTTCTTATTCAGGAAGACCCCAGCCACCCGCTTATCGCCATTTCCGTAATTGTCAAAACCGGCAGTATTTATGAAGGGCAATGGCAGGGCTCGGGTATCGCCCATCTGGTTGAACATATGTTATTCAAAGGCAGCGCAAGGTATCCCGCGGGAAAAATATTCCCGGAGGTTAACGCCTTAGGAGGCGAGATCAATGGGTACACATCTTATCAGCTCACCGGGTTTTCTTTAATTGTTCCGGAAAGAAATTTTGAACCGGGCATGGATATACTCTCGGATATGTTAAAAAATCCGCTATTTGATGAACAAGAGCTGGAAAAAGAAAAAGAAGTCATCTTAAATGAGATCCGGCTTAACCGCGATGACCCGGTACGTTATTTACATCGTCTTTTCTACGAATTATCTTACAGTATTGCGCCATACAAGTTGCCGGTTATCGGTTTAGAACCGCTTTTTGTCCGGTTATCCGGCCAGGATTTATCCGAGTTCTATCAGAAATGGTATATCCCCAATAATAGCATTATTTCTATAGTCGGCGATATCGCCCCGGAAGAGGCCCTGGCAAAAGTAAGGGAAAAATTCGACGGTTTAAAAATGAAGGCGTTTCCTCAAATTACATTACCCCAGGTACCTGGGCTGGTCTGTGCGAAACAGCATGCCGAACAAAAAGATATCAATGCCGCCTATATGATGGTCGGATTACAAAGCGTGGATTTATCGCATCCGGACGCGCCGGTCCTGGATGTAATTGCCAACATCCTGGGCTCAGGAAAAAGTTCGCGTTTCTACTTGAATTTGGTTAAAAAAAAGAGATTGCTGGATTCGATAGAATGCTTTAACCACACGCCGAATTTTAAAGGAATTTTTGCAATAAACTCTATCTTAGATAAAAAAAATACTGATCGGGTTGTCGATTTAATTTTTGAAGAACTGGAGTTATTGAAAAGAAAACCCGCAACAAGAGAAGAAATCGAAAGAGCAATAAATCTTTATTTGAGCGATTTTGTTTTTTCTCAGGAAAGTTTCGATGCACGCGCGCAAACACTTGCTCAGGATGAGGCATACGGTCAGGACCCGTATTTCTCCCGTAAATATTTGGAGAAAATTTCTCGGGTAACCGCGGCCGATATCCGGCGTTGCGCAATAAAATATTTTAACCGGCAAAACTACGTCCGCGTCGTTCTTGAGCCAAAATCTCAAGCAAAGGAAATGCCTGTTTTACCGGCGCCGAAACTTTCGCCGGTAAAAAAAATCGTTCTGGATAACGGGATTACTGTAATCTTAAAAGAGAACAAAAGCACGCCCATTTTGAGTGTACATGCCGTGTTCGGCGGCGGGGTGCGTTATGAAAATACTGTGTCAAACGGGATTTTTAATCTTTTAAGCCAAATGCTCACCCGGGGCACAAGCCGTTACCGCGCCGAAGAAATAGATAAGATTTTAGAAAAAACAGGCGCTTCGATTTCTTCGTTCAGCGGCTACAACAGTTTTGGCCTGAGTTTAAATGTCCTGGCCAAGAATGCACAGACCGGTATCGAACTGTTATGTGATCTGGTGACCTCGCCGTCATTTCCCGAATCAGAACTCGAACTGCAAAAACAGCTTATTCTCAAAGCGCAAAAGCAGGAAACGGATAATATTTTTCGGGATACGGTTAATCTATTGAAAAAAAACCTGTTTTTACATGCCCCTTACCGCTTAAATCCTCTGGGAGTAAAGGAAATCGTCGGCAGCTTCATGCGCAAAGATCTGACGGAATTTTATAACAGTTTTTGTTTGGCCGAGAACCTGGTAATATCCGTTTGCGGTGATTTTGATGAAAATATCGTGCTGGGTTTAATTAAAAGTAAATTTTCAGACTTTTCGAAAAACAAATTGCCGCAACATGTTCTAGGCCTCGAGCCGCCAATACTTAAGGCAAGTCTCGTAGAAAATTATCGGGATAAAGAACAGGCCATAATTATGATCGGATACCGGGGCGTCAAAATAGATAGCGAAGACCGCTATAAGCTTGAGCTTTTAAACAGTTTACTCTGTTCGTCCGGCGGGATACTGCATGAAGAGATCAGAGAAAAATTCGGCTTGTCCTATGCCGTCGGCGGCACGAATATAAGCGGTCCGGATGGCGGCTACTTTCTTGTTTATATTGCTACTTCCCCGGAAGGCGTGGACGAGACGAGAAAAATCGTGCGAAAAAAAATTGAAGAATTACAACTTAACGGCATAGACGATAAACTTTTGAATCAGGTAAAGATCTATATGATCGGCTCCCATCGAATCGGCCTGCAAACTAATTCCGCTATCGGCCTGAGTTGTGCCCTGGATGAGTTGTACGGGCTTGGTTTTGATCATTATTCTTATTATGAAGAGCTGATAAACTCGCTGGATAAAGATGATCTTCTAATAACCGCAAAAAAGTATTTGGATTTTAACAGGAGCGTAACCATCATCAGCCAAAAATTTAAATAATGCATTATAGTCTTTCTACCGCTTGGAACTCGCAGAATTGTAAAAACGGGTATGTTTTGGTCGAACAGATTAGAAAATTGGGATTTGCCCGTATCGAACTGGGCTTTTCCATCTCAAAAAACAGTTACAAACAGATTGCCCGGTGCAAAAAGCAGGGATTGATTCAAGTGGACAGCGTGCATAATTTTTGTCCGGTACCGGAAGGTTTTTCTCGTGTGCGGGTTACGCCTGATTTTTTCTCACTGGCCAGCCTAGACGCGGTTGAACGGAAAAAAGCGGTCAGGTTGACACTTGAATCTTTACGCACGGCAAAAGATATAGACGCCCAGGCATTTATAATCCATGCGGGGCGGGTGGAAATGAAACAAAAAACTACCGCCTTGATGGATATGTTTAATCAGGGGTTAAAAGGTAAAAAACCTTATATCAAATTACTTGAGGACATGCGCGCGGAACGAAATAAAAAAAGAAACCCGCATTTGCACGCTTTGCTTTTAAGCCTTGAACCGCTGTTAAAAAAAGCGGAAAGATTTAAGATTAAGCTTTGCCTTGAGAACAGATTTTATTTTAGGGAAATTCCGGCTTTTGACGAATTTGCCTTAATCTTCAATTATTACAGAGGTTGCAAGCACCTGTATTATTGGCATGATGTCGGGCACGCGCAGGTTTCGGAAAATCTTGGCTTGATAAAACACATCCACTTCCTTGACACGTATAAAAACAAACTTTGCGGTTTGCATTTACATGACGCGCGGGGAACAAAGGATCATCTCGCTCCCGGCCAGGGCAGTTTTAATTTTATGCGGCTTCGGCCATTTTTGAATTCTAACCATATCCGGGTAATCGAGGTGCATCGGCCGGTGACGGGCAAAGCTATCCGGCAGGCAGTCAAGATCTTGAATAAATCACTATCCAATGGTGCGCAAAGAGAAGAGGCAGGCCCCGTCTCATAAGATATAACAAAAATTATTTTATGATTTTTATTATATTCGGCGGGATAATTCGCGCACGCAACTTACAGGACATAGTGATGTAAGTTGCGTGCTCATTAAAGGAGGGAGTTTATGTATCGCAAGCCCGCAGTAGCCGGACAATTTTATCCCAAGACCAAAGACCAGCTTTATCGAAGCATTCAAAAATATACGGACGCGGGCGCAAAAAAGGAAGATGCTTTAGCCGTAATCATGCCGCATGCCGGATACAGTTATTCCGGTTCTGTCGCCGGCAAGGCAGTTTCCCATGTTTTGGTAAAAGAAACAGCGTTAATCATAGGCCCCAACCATACAGGATTAGGCGTGCCTTATAGTATTGTTGCAAGCGGTATTTGGCAGACACCGTTAGGTGAGGTTCCGATCAATAATGAGTTGGCGACACTACTGCTTAAAAAATCAGAATTCGTAAAGGAAAACGAGAGTGCGCACGTCTACGAACATTCGATCGAAGTAGAAATTCCGTTCCTGCAATTTTTCAATTCCAAACTTTCTATTTTACCGATGGTTATTTCGGACTTTAATATTAAGCATTACGCCGCAGTCGGGCAGGCAATCGCGGAAGCGATAATCGATTATAAAAAACCGGTTTTAATTGTCGCCAGCACCGATTTTACGCATTACGAATCGCAGGAAAGCGCTAAAAATAAGGATGAATTCGCGTTGAATGCAATTTTGCAACTTGACGCAGAAAAACTTATACACGAGATGAGCGAAAAACATATTACCATGTGCGGTTTTGCGCCGGTAGCCGTAACTATCTTTGCCTCAAAACACCTGGGAGCAACGCGGGCGGAACTTATTAATTATCAAACCAGCGGCGATATATCGGGGGATTACGACAATGTCGTCGGATACGCCGGCATCGTGATTAAACGCTGATTACCCGTTTGCCGGCCGGATATGGATAAAGTTAACCGATGTTCTTAAATGTGAGGAGGTAAAAATGGACGCGAAAAGAGTGGATGAGGGCTGGAAAGAAAAAGCAGAAAAAGAGAAAGAAGATATCCAAACGCAGCCAAAGACGGAAAATAACGATAAGGAGTTTCCGCAGGTTAATTTTAATGTTTTTCTTTCAGGCCTGGGCATCCAGGCGCTTATTGCTTTGGGCGAAATCGAAAATCCTATGACTAATAAAAAAGAACAGGACCTGGCTCAGGCAAAATACCTGATCGATACCTTGGAAATGATTAAAGATAAAACCAAAGGGAATTTGACGCAAACCGAAGATAAAAACCTGGAACAAGTGCTTTTTGAACTAAGAACCAAGTATATAAATATTTGTAAATAAACTGGTTGAAAACTAAAAGTATTATGCTTATAATAGATAAATACACGTTGCCGCAAATATCTTCGTACTAAATCGTTACAAAAATTAATCAATCGGGGAGGTTATGTATTATGGAAAAGAAGAACATAAAGACGGAGAAAGATAAACAAGATACTCAATCGCCGGAAAAATTTAAAGCGCTGGAGCTGGCGTTGGGCCAAATCGAAAAACAGTTCGGCCGAGGCGCAATAATGAAATTAGGGCAGGATACCCGGATAGATGTTCCGGTTATTCCCACAGGCGCCTTAGGATTAGACCTGGCTTTGGGAGTCGGGGGTTTGCCCCGGGGAAGAATTGTAGAAATTTACGGGCCCGAAGCCAGCGGGAAAACCACGTTGAGTCTTACGGCTGCGGTTCAGGCGCAAAAGACCGGCGGGGTCGCGGCAATGATTGATGCCGAACATGCTTTTGACGCTACCTACGCGAAAAAGCTGGGATTGAACCTGGACGAATTGCTTATATCTCAACCGGACACCGGAGAACAGGCTTTAGAAATTACCGAGACGCTCGTGCGAAGCAACGCGGTGGATATTATCATCATCGATTCGGTTGCCGCATTAACCCCGAAGGCAGAAATTGAAGGGGATATGGGCGATTCCCATATGGGCTTGCAGGCGCGGTTAATGTCACAGGCGTTACGCAAATTGACGGCGGCGATTTCAAAATCAAAAACTTGCGTTGTCTTCATAAACCAGATTAGAATGAAAATCGGCGTGATGTTCGGCAACCCGGAGACAACTACCGGCGGCCACGCTTTAAAATTTTACGCTTCGGTCCGCCTGGATATCCGCCGGATTGAAACTTTAAAGGCCGGAGATAAAGTTTATGGTTCGCGCGTACGGGTCAAAGTAGCCAAGAATAAAGTCGCTCCGCCTTTTAGGCAGGCGGAATTCGACATCCTTTATGACGAGGGTATTTCCCGGGAATCAAACATCCTGGATCTGGGAGTAAAGTTGGAACTTATCACCAAATCCGGCGCCTGGCTGCTATATGCTTCTGAAAAATTAGGCCAGGGCAAAGAAAACGCCAGGCAATTTTTAAAAAGCAATCCGAAGATTACCGCGGAACTCGAGAAAAAGATAAAAGAAAATTTTTCAAATTAACAACTCTGAGGCGAAAATTGAAAAGGTTTGTCCGGATTATATTCAGGCAATTCATAACTGTATTTATTCTAATAACGGCTTTTTTTAATTTTTCCGGTCAGGCCTCCGCGGCGACCGCGGTGTCTGAGCAAACACATCAGCTTCTGCTTGAAATCGAGAACATGCTTTCTCAAGTCGCCGAGCAGGCAGGCAATGTCGTAGTCAGTATCAGCACCGAAAAAACAGCCCGGCTCGGGCACGCTTTTTATTCGTTCGGTGATGACACTTTTGGCCGCTTTATGTACGACTTTTTTTATGGCAAGACGCCGCAGCCAGAATATAAACAAATCGGGCTCGGTTCAGGCATCCTTATAAATGCGGATGGGTACATCTTAACTAATGAGCACGTAATCAGTGCTGCGGATAAAATTACGGTAACACTTGCCGACGGCAGAAATTTCCCGGCACAATTAAAAGGTGTTGACTACCGCGCGGATTTGGCAGTAATAAAAATTAATAGCGCTAAAACATTTTCTTTTGCTACTTTGGGCGATTCGGATAAAATAAAGGCTGGGCAATGGGCGATTGCTATGGGAAATCCGTTTGGTTTTGCCGTAACCGATTCCAAGCCGACGATCACTTTCGGTATTATAAGCGCGTTACATCGGTCATTACCGCAAACTGTAACATCTGCGCGCGGCTATTTTGAGCTGATTCAAACCGATGCGGCAATCAACCCGAGTAATTCCGGCGGGCCTTTGGTTAATATCAAAGGAGAAGTTATCGGAATTAATATGGCAATTTTTAGCGCAGGCGGTGGCTCCGACGGTATTGGTTTTGCCATCCCCATAAACGCTGCCAAAGCCGTCCTGGATAAATTATTGAAAGGTGAAGAGGTACTCTACGGCTGGCTAGGCATAGGCATCCAGGATATAAATGCGGCTCTTGCGGAATATTTTGGTTTAAAAGATGCGGATGGCGTATTGATCTCGCGGGTTTATCCGGATAGCCCGGCCGAAATTGCGGGCTTGAGAGAGCGGGATATTATTTTAAAATTCGGCGGCCACAAAGCACGTAACACGCTGGAATTTATAAAAATGGTTGAACGCAGTCAACTCGGGCAGAAAGTGGAGATTAAAGTCGTCCGGAATAAATTGATCCGCACCTATACGGTAGAAATCGGCGAACGGCCTAAAGTTGCGAAAAAACCAGAGCAAGCGGTTCTTACCCCGCAATCGCCGGAACATAAGCTGCCGCCGGCTGATTTTAAACTAAAGGCCTGGAAAGGGCTAACCATAGTGCCACTTGATGCGCAATTGGCATTACAATACGGCATCGAAGAGAAAACGGCAGTCGTAGTCGTCACGGTTGAAGCGGACAGCGCAGCCGAGAGCGCAGGGATTATGCCGGGAGACTTGATTTTAAAAATCGACACAATAACTATTCTGGATATCAATGATTATAAAACAGCAATTTATAATGCCACGGTAAATACATTGGTAAAAACCCAGCGGGGCTACTTCGTCTTAAAAAACTAAGCCCATTTTAGATGGTACAAAAACAAATAAGCGACCCATATGTCCGGGCAAAAAACTATGCGCTCTTTTTACTGAAATTCCGGCCCCGTTCGCGTTATGAGATTGAGGGCCGGCTAAAAAAAAAGAATTTTACGCCTCAAATCATAAAACAAACTGTAGATAACTTAAGCTGCGCCGGGCTAATAAACGATCTTTCGTTCACAAAAGCCTGGGTGGAAAACCGCCT
>JAHJAO010000108.1 GCA_018813905.1 Candidatus Omnitrophota bacterium | reverse complement strand
GGCTGCGTATTTCAACAGCGTCCCTCCGCAGCCGAATTCGATATCGTCCGGATGCGCGCCAATTGCTAAGATATTAAACGTCTGATTAGAACACATGTAATTAATCCTCTAAATGAACACATTACTTATGGAGCACATGCGACATAAGTAATGTGTGTGAATTTATCCCGCCGAATATAATAAAAATTATGCGATAATTTTTATTATATCTTATGAGGCGGGACATGCCTCTATTTAATTGAACCCCGCACTAATATTTATAATTAATCTTCCACATCGGAACTTACTTCGTTAATCACATTTTCGTTTATTATGGACAAATTACTGCCGAACGCGGCAAACATCGCCAGATCGCAGATATGGTTTATCCGGCGCGGAATTCCGCCGCTTTTGCGGTAGATAAGGTCAAAGGATTTTGGTGAAAAAACCGGCTCCTGCCTTCCCGCCACCTCCAGCCTGTGTAAAATATAGGATTCGGTTTCATCTTTGGATAAAGGCGTAAGGTGAAATTTTACCGCGATTCTTTGCGAAAACTGTTTATTGCTGTCCAAAATCTCCTTTAATTCCGGCTGCCCTAAAATTAAAAGCGTAAGCAAAAATTTATTTTCCATCTGGAAGTTTAACAACAGCCTCAATTCTTCCCAGACCTGGCGGTCGGTAATCACATGCGCCTCGTCAACGACTACAACCGTCTTTTTCCCGTCCCGCATATTGTTTTCCAGGACTTCCCGCAGCCGCTCGAGCACTACATTAACCAAAACATCCTGTTTTTTCTGCGGCAGGTCTCGTGCGCCTAAGAAATGCGCGATATGCATAAGCAGTTCCGTATAGCTCAGATACGGATTATCAATATAGGCGGTACGGTATAAATCGTGGTCTAGTTCTTTAAACAGCGTCCGGCCCAAAAGCGTTTTTCCGCAGCCGAAAATTCCGGTCAGAAGCCCCGCGCCTTTGCTTTCGCTGACTACATACAGGAGACGAGACAGTCCTTCTTCATGTTTTTGGGAATTAAAAAGAAAACGCGGGTCAGAAGTATTTTCAAACGGTTTCTCGCTTACCCCCCAGTAACTTTCGTACATAAATTCTTCTATTGTTACTATTGGTTAATAACGGTTACAACCGGTTACTAATTGGTTACCATTTGTTACTAAAAATTGCTTTATGTTGGTTTTTGCTTTTAACCATTTGCAACTATTAGTAACCTCTATTAACTCTTTGTAACCTATTCTTTTTGTTGCCCCCGGATAATGCTTAAACTCTTCCCCCCCTCATTAAACAATAAATCCACGATGCACATATACGGCAGAAACGAGTGCTGTTCATCTATAAACCGCTGCTGGTACTGCGGATGTCTAAAATCCTGGTACAGCAGCTTTATATTATTTTCTTCGAATTTTTCTTCTTCCAGGTATTCCTTGCCGCCGCTTCCGGAAAGATAGGTATCCGCACCCAGTTTTCCGCAAATCTCGATTATCCGGTCAGTACTCCTCTTTGTTGTGCCGATTTCCGATTCTAATTTTACCGGCGTCTGCATACCCAGCGCACTCAAGATATACTGGATGACTTCGATGTTTAAATCTATAAGTTTATCCCAGCGTTTACGATAGAGTTCTTCAAAAAACGGAAAATACGTTTTAAAATACGGCGCCTTCATGTACCAAGCTTCCAAACTCCTGCTGTGCTCGATTGCCCAATCCGAAGAATTATCTATTTCCACATCGCACAACGCAAGTCTTTCTCCGGACACATGTTTCACCGGCACCGTCAGCCAAATCCAGCCGTCTTTTGTGCGTATTTTATTGCGGTTTTGGAACTCTCTAACTTTGTATTGTACCGTATCTAAAAATACAAAGCAATTACTTTTATCGATTTTGTCGAAGAAACCGAGCCAGGGCAGGTATTGCGGCTGATGCACGGAGATAATCATTGTTTAGATTCCCCTAATTTCTCATAAATCCCGGATATATTTTTTATGAATTTGCTAACGCTATATCTGTTTAGAACAAACTCTTGCCCGGCCTGCTGCATCTTTTGCCG
>JAHJAO010000107.1 GCA_018813905.1 Candidatus Omnitrophota bacterium | reverse complement strand
TCACCCGCAGCATGTCCAGGGCGACATCTTTATCCTTGGCCTCGATAATATCCGTAATCGTATTCCCTTCTTCATCCTTGGCTACGTATTTAAAAAAAGGCATATCCACCTCCTGTTTTTTTTAAATCACTGTTAATCTGGTCTTTTTTGGCCTTGTTTTTTCGCGCCGGTTTTTTAATCCTTCGAGGTTACGCGTAAGACTTCTTCCAAAGTTGTATCTCCGGATAAAAACTTTCTTATTCCCGCCCCGCGCAACGTCAGCATATTAAATTCTTTTACGGCTAAACGCTTGACTTCGTCGCTGGAACATTTCTTCATAATCATTTCCCGGATAGCGTCATTAACAATCATTATTTCCAAAAGCGCGAACCGGCCCCGATAACCGGTATTCGAGCATTTATCACATCCTTTACTCCGGTATACCGTTAATTTGTCGGCGTCTTCTTCAATTCCCATTCTTTCCAGAACTGATTGCGCAATTTTATATACCTCTTTACATACCGGACAAACCTTACGCACGAGCCTCTGCGCGGCAACGGAAATGACGCTGGAAGCGATCAGAAACGGTTCAATACCCATATCCATAAGCCGGGTCACCGCGCCCGGAGCATCATTGGTGTGCAGTGTGCTCAAGAGCAACGCCCCGGTCAACGCCGCCTTGATCGCGATATCGCCGGTTTCGAAATCTCTTATTTCGCCGACCATTAATACGTCCGGATTTTGCCTTAAAATCGAACGCAATCCGGCGGCAAAAGTTAAACCGATATCGGGCTTTACCTGGACCTGGGTAATGCCTTCCACCTGGTATTCGACCGGATCTTCAATCGTAATAAGATTCTTCTCCGGCGTGTTCAGCCGGTTTAATACCGAATACAAAGTCGTTGACTTCCCGCTGCCCGTAGGCCCGGTAACTAAAATAATCCCGTAAGGCCGGTTCACCGCATAATTAAATGCCGCCAAAGTTTCCGGCAGAAAACCCAAGGTTTCCAAGCCCACGCTTAAATTCGAACTATCCAGAGCCCGCATAACTACTTTTTCGCCGAAACTAATCGGCAATACGGACACGCGGTAATCTATCTCTTTTTTTTGGAATCTAATTTTAAACCTTCCGTCCTGAGGGATATGGCGCTGGGTGATATCCAGATTGGACATTATCTTTAACCGTGCGATGACCGCGTTCTGAATCTTCCGGGGCAGAACTGCTGCCTGTTGCAATGCCCCGTCCACCCGGTAGCGCACGCGGACGTTTTTTTCGTACGGCTCGATATGAATGTCCGAAGCCCGCTTCATCAGCGATTCCGCGATCAAAGCGTCAATCATCTTTACTATCGGCGCTTCTTCACTGGACCGGATGACCTGGCCGATATCGACCTGGTCATGCTCTTTCACTACCTCGACATTCTCTACATCAATACCACGCACTAAATCATCCAGCGATTCGATGTTTTTGACCTCTTCCTCTTCCGCCGGCTTCTTGTAAAACCTATCTATCGCTTTAGTAATATCCGTAATCGTAGCGACTACCGGCATCACACTATAACCGGTGAGCGCCTTGATATCGTCAATCGCCAGGACATTCAACGGATCGCTCATGGCCACGGTAAGGGAATTACCTATTTTTGATATGGCAATAAGCCGGTAATGGCGGGCGACATGTTCGGGCAATATCTTAACGATCTGTTCCCGGCCATTGAATTTTTCCAAATTTACCGGCGGGATATTCAACGCCCGGGAAAAGCAGAACAGTATATCCGCTTCTTTTACAAAGCCGCCTTCGATAAGTACGTTTAAAAGCTGCCCGCCTTTGCTGTGTTGCTGCTCCAGGGCCCGGGTCATTTCTTTTTCCGTGATAAGCCTGTTTTCCAGCAGGAGCTCGTTTAATTTTTTCTTAATTAGGATCATAATATTTATTAGCGCTTTTTATTTTACTCGTCGGCAATCGTTAAACGAGTGATTTCCTCCAAAGTGGTAATGCCCTGCAAGACCTTGGCTATTCCGTTTTCCCTTAATGTCCGCATGCCTTCTTCGCGCGCTTTCTTTTTGATTTCCACCTCCTGCGCTTTCTCCATAACCAAATCCCTTATCGCCGGGCTAAACACCATCACTTCGCACAAGCCAATACGGCCTAAATAACCGGTGTTATCGCAGGCCACACAGCCTTTGCCCCGGCAAAGCTCTTTGTAAGCATTGGGAATGTTGAAGTTCCCCCTGATCTCATCGGTAACGGGATAGGATTCCTTGCAGGAAGGGCAAATCTTGCGTAGCAGCCTCTGCGCGCAAATCAACAAACAAGACGAAGTGATTAAAAACGGCTCAATACCCATGTTCACCATCCGCGTAACCGCGCCCGCGGCTTCGGTTGTATGCAACGTGCTCAACACCAGATGTCCGGTTAAAGCCGCCTTAATCGCGACATCCAGGGTTTCCGCATCCCGGATTTCCCCGACCATAATGACATCCGGGTCCTGCCGCAGGAAAGAACGCAACGCGCTCACAAAATTCAATCCCACTTCCGGCCTTACTCCCACCTGGTTTATTCCCGTCAGCTGATATTCAACCGGATCTTCCACGGTAACCAGATTTTTCTCCGGATTATCCACATAGGTCAGGACAGAGTATAGTGTCGTGGACTTACCGCTGCCTGTCGGGCCGCAGACAAGAATCATGCCATGCGGCTCAAGCGCCAGTTCCTTGATATGACTCAACGGCTCGGCTTCAAAACCCATTTTTTCAATATCCAAAACTACCGCGCCTTTATCCAAAACACGCAAGGCCACTTTTTCCCCGTGGCTGGAAGGCATGATCGAAACCCGGAAATCCACTTCCCGGTCCCCCACGCGGATTTTAAACCGCCCATCTTGGGGAAGCCGGTGTTCGGCGATATTCAATGTGGACATAACTTTTATGCGCGAAACTACTGCCTCATGAAACGCCTTCGGCGGCGCCGGGAACTCTTTCAATACTCCATCGATACGGTAACGAATACGCAGTTTCTTTTCCTGCGGCTCAATCAGGATATCGCTGGCGCGGTTCTTTATCGCTTCCGTCAGCAGTATGTTTGTAACCTTGACCACAGGCGCGGATTCAATTTCTTTCAGCGAAAATGCCGCTTTACTTTTATCTTTTTCTTCTTCTTTCACTTCCAGAAATTCCAGATCCATATCCTTAGCAGTATTTATGAACCCTTGCATCTGTTCGCTGGAAGCATCCTCGTAAATTCTCGAAGTCGCGTCTGTTATGTCTTTCAAGGAAGCAATAACTATTTTTATCTGGTAATTAGTAAGTACCGTGAGCTCGTCAATCGCCAAAACATTTAACGGGTCCACCATCGCCACCGTCAATATCTTGCCGATTTTAGAAACAACAATGACTTTGTATTTCTCCGCTAAATCTTTAGGTATAATCTGAGCAATCGCTGGATCTAGTTTGGTTTTAGACAGGTTTATGGGCGGGATTTTCAGGCTCTGGCTAAGCACGACCACCAAATCCGTTTGGGTTATATAACCCATTGTGGTCAAAACTTCGCTTAATTGCCGGCCGCTTTTTTTTTGTATAGCGATGGCCTCTTCCAGTTGCTGTTTTGTCAAGAAATTAGACGCGGTTAAAACCTCAAGCATCTTTTCTTTTATGCTCTGAACCATGAAGTTGGCCCCAACAAAAAATTATTTTTTAGAATAGTAATTTTCTAATGCCTGGTCAATATCGGAAAAGGTGGATATAAACGTTTCAACATTTAAACCGGTTATCTTCCTTATATCTGCTTGGGCGGTAGCGTTAAGCGGATCGGCCATGGCTACGGTCAGGATATTACCAATCTTATCTATGGGCACTAAATAATGTTTGCGGGCGACTTTTTCCGGGACCAGCTTAACAATCTCAGGGTCAATCTGATAATCTTCCAATTTAAGGTACGGAAAGCCGTATTGCGTAACCATAGCGCTGACCAGATCTTCTTCAGAAAGAAATCCCAACTGGACTATAATTTTAGAAATAAGTCCGCCTTCTTTTTTTTGAAATTCGAAGATTTTATTTACCTGCTCTTTATTCAAAAACCCCATCTCGACCAACGCGTTCTCTAACCTTTGCGCGCTATCCGCCTGCTCATAAAGGTTTACATCCAAAGACTCCTGAGAGATAAAACCGAGTTTTACCAGTATCTGACCCAAAAGGCCCCCTTCTTGGACTTGAACCTCCAACGCCTTATCCAGTTGCTCCTGCATAATAAGTTTTTTTTCGATTAAAATCTGGCCGATAGGTTTTGTTTTTGATTTTTTAGACGTCATATGTTAATTACCTTTTAAATAAACGGATTAAATCATCCGGGTCCGTGGAACGCGAAATAGCTTCTTCGTAAGAGATGTGTTTCTGCACATAAAGGTCATAAATGGACTGATTCATCGTCCGCATTCCTTCTTTTTGCCCGGTCTGCACGATAGAATAAATTTGGTGCACTTTTTCTTCCCGGATTAAGCTGCGTATCGCCGGGGTAGCCACCATGACCTCCGATGCCAACAGGCGCCCCGTACCACCGACTTTCGGAATAAGCTGCTGGGCAAGGATGCCCTGCAGGATAAACGAAAGCTGGGTACGCACCTGTTGCTGTTGATGAGAGGGAAATACGTCAATGATTCTATTTATGGTCTGGACGACATCGGAAGTATGCAGCGTAGCAAAAACAAGATGTCCGGTTTCGGCTATAGTCAAAGCGGCCTCAATCGTTTCTAAATCCCGCATTTCTCCGATAAGAATAACATCCGGGTCCTGCCTTAAGACATGCTTTAAAGCCTTGGCAAAACTTTTTGTGTCCGCGCCGATTTCGCGCTGGTCGATTATAGCCATTTTATTATCGTGAATAAACTCGATCGGATCCTCAACCGTAATCATATGGCACGGCCGCTCCTCATTTATTTTATCCACAATCGAAGCAAGCGTCGTCGACTTGCCGCTGCCGGTTGCGCCCGTAACGAGCACCAGCCCTTTGGGTTTGCGGGAAAGCTCGGTAATCACTTTTACCGGCAGCCCGCATTCGGCAAAAGACATTATTTTATAAGGAATTGTCCTGATGGCCGTACCGATATTGCCGCGTTGAAAAAATACGTTCATCCGGAAACGGCTCAACCCTTTAATTTCAAAAGAACGGTCCAGCTCCTTCTCCGCTTCAAACCGCTTAATTTCATCCGGGCTCAAAAGCTTATAGACCATTTCCTTTACTTCCGCAGCCCCCAGGATCTTAGCGTCCAGGGAAACTATTCTTTCATCAATCCGGATATGCGGCTGGGTATTAACCCCAATATGCAGATCTGAAGCCTTTCTTTCCACGAGAATCTTAAGCATATCGGCTATCTCAAGCGGCATTTTTATCTCCTTCTTTAGTTCTTCCCACATTTCTATGGATGCGGATCGCCGTATAGATTAAACGGGCGGCTTCTTCAAACCCTTTTTCTTTGGCGAAAAACCCGGAAATTCCCAATTCCGTCGCCTCTTTTATGTTTTCCTTTGTGCCGTAGGCGCTGAAAATAATCACCGGGATAGTTTTATTGAATGCCCGGATATTCCTTAGAATTTCTATACCGTCGTGCACGGGCAGTCTTAAATCCAAAAACATAATATTGTAGTTGTTATTTTTTACGGCTTCGACGACATTACTGCCGTCGTACAATACATCAACCTTAAAGTTGCGCTTTTGCAGCCAATACTGCATCATATTTATAAAATCCACTTCATCGTCCACCAGCAACACTCTAATTTTAGCGTCCATAGGCTATTTCCTTTTATTTTACTATCGAACCTGATTAAAGTTACGCTAAGCATAAAGACTATAACATACGTCTCAAATGCTGTCAACACCTTTGGGATACCCCAAGTACGAGCATTGGGACTTTACGCCGAATATGTCAACAAATTAAAACATTGTCTTTAAGTTTAGCGTAAAGCGCGTCTTTGCTGTAGCCGCAATTTATATGCTCCCAGGCCAGGCTGTCCTCTTTTTTTCTTAGTTTGTGCACGGCACCAAAGATTTCCGGCTCTCGGCCCAAAAACGCGTCTTTCCAAATACCAAAATTGAACATATCCGTCCAGGCATCAAACCGCGCGCCCGCTTTAAACGCGGCAAGAATCGCTTTGTGCGAACGTCGGTCACTGCGCACAAGGTATGCCTCCAAAAAGCTCATTTTCGGATTCTGAAAATCGGCCTCAATATTTTTAGCTTTTAATCTCTCCTTTAAGAACTGCTGTTTTTTCTCTAATATATCCACCTCTTCCATCCCAAACCACTGCAGGGGCGTATGGGGCCTGGGGATAAAGTTGGAAACGGCGATATTTACCTTGCCCCTTCGGCCGTCGACGGTTTTTTTGAGCTCGGAAAATTCGTCCGCTAAATCCGCAATCCCGGCCAAATCTTCTTCTGTTTCCGTCGGCAACCCGATCATAAAATACAGTTTAACCCGCTGCCAACCCAAACGATACGCCTCGGTTACAAGTTCTTTTAGCGATTCAAGGTCGATATCCTTATTAATAAACGTGCGCAAACGCTTACTTCCGGTTTCCGGGGCAAAGGTTAAGGTGCTTTTTTTAAGATCATGCACGGTTTTTAGAATCTGCGCGTCGAAATTCTTTTCGATCCGCAAAGACGGAAAAGAAATCTTCAGGCCTTTTTCTTTGCAAAAAGGATACAACGCCGCGATCAACTCTTTTAAATGCGGGTAGCTGGCGCTGGAAAGCGCGCAAAAACCGATCTGGTCATAACCGCTATTATAATAACTCGCTTTGGCCAGTTTCAATAAGTTATCTACCTTGCGCATACGCACCGGAGTTACGGTAAACGCCGCCTGGCAGAAATAACATCCGTGGGGGCAACCGCGCATTATTTCCAGGTTTATCCGCTCGTGCACAATTTCTGTTATTGCGACCGGCAGCCGCACGGGAAAATCCACATCGTCTAAGTTCCGTACAAACCGGCGCCGCACACTTTCGGGTGCCCGCGGCATAATCGGGGCAACACGGCAATTTGTTGCTCCCTCGTTACAACTTTGATAGAATCTGGGCACATAGACGCCTTCTATTTGGGCAAGCTCCAGCAATAATTCATCCTTTAATTTCGCTTCATCCGTGTTTTTAAAAAATTTTTGGGCCTTGAACTTTCCAACCGCAGAAACAAATTCCAGAATCACTTCTTCCGCTTCGCCGATAATAAAGACATCAATAAATTCCGCCATTGGTTCCGGGTTAGAGCAGCAATGCCCTCCGGCAATAATTAGCGGAAACCCCTTCCTTTGGCTGCTAAAAAACGGAATACCTGAGAGTTCGAGCATGTTCAGCACATTTGTATAGGCCAGTTCATAAGTGAGAGAAAACCCGATGATATCAAAAGATTTTAGCGGCTGCTTCATCTCTAAACTAAACAACGGGATATTGTTCTGGCGCATGACGCGTTCCATATCCGGCCACGGACAAAAGCATCTCTGGCAATAAACATCTTTACGCTTATTCAAAAGATGATAAATAATCTTAATCCCCAGATGGCTCATGCCCACTTCATAGCTGTCCGGAAAACAAAGCGCAAAGTTAAGTGTATCTTTAGAAATTACTTTGTAGACGCTATTGAATTCCGATCCGATATAGCGGGAGGGTTTTCTTACGGATAACAGGATATCTTGATCTGTGGGGTTGGGGCTTGGCATCAATCTCTTATGTCCCAAATAACTTTTTCTTTCGGCAGAACGAATATAAAACTGCTTCCCCTGCCCAGTTCGCTTTCCGCCCAGATTTTACCCCCGTGCAGCTCGATAATTTCGCGCGCTATCGCCAGGCCCAAACCGCTTCCTTTGGTGTTTGTATCCTGCGGCATGATTTTTGACTGTTCAAATTTATCAAAAATCCGCTTTACGCTTTCCGGTGGAATGCCGAGACCTGTATCCTTTACCGAACATTTTATCACGGTATCGGTCGCCTCAACCGATACCGTGATTTTTCCCTCTGCGGGGGTAAATTTAATGGCGTTGCCAATTAAGTTTGTAAAAACCTGGTTTAACATCTTTGCGTCCGCTTCTATTTCCAGGTTTTCAAAACCGGTCGCCTCAAGCGTAATTTTTCTCGTTTGCGCCCAGCCATTCAACATTTCAAACACCTCGTTAAGCACGCTTGCCGGTTTTACCTTGTCGTATTGAGGATTCATGTGCCCGGACTCCAGCTTGGCAATATCCAAAATATCATTTACAAGGCGTGTGAGCCGATTGGCATTATTGCTTGCAATCTCTAAAAACTGTTTTTGCTGCGCATCAAGTTTATCGGCAACCGATTCAAGGACAAGCTCGATGCTCTTCTGAATCGATATCAGCGGGGTACGCAGTTCATGCGAGACGTGCGAGACAAACACGTCTTTCATCCGGTCCAGCTCCTTCTGTTTGGTTATATCGCTTAACACCGAAACCATGCCAATTGTTTCTCCGGCATCATTTTCGATTACCGCGGTGCTGGCCCGCAGTGTTTTCTTTGTTTGATTGTTCGTGCCGGCAAGTTCGATTTCTATAGCCTGTTGTTTTTCTTTGGATAAACTTACCATGTGTTCATCCCGCAATCCTTCCAGAATGTGTTTGCCGACTTTTTCTTCCTTATTCACGCCTAAAAGCTGCTCGGCGGCGGGATTGAGTAAAAGCACCTTCCCTTCATTGTCGACAATAACCAGACCCTCGGCTACATTTTTTAATACCGCATTGATCCGTTCTTTTTCGCGCTTTATCCGGACATTCTCCTGTTTCAATTCAACCGTAGCTTCCTCTACTTTTTTTTCGATCAATCCATCTTCGGTCCGCACGTTTTTTTTCAGCTGTTCATTCTCCTTGCGCAATGAAATCAATTCTTTTTCCAGCTGCTTCTTCGTGATTTTGGGAATTTTGAGTTTAATAGTTTCTTTTCTGATCTTCTCAATATAAAAATCCTGTTCGTCATCGGTAAAGCCGGCGCGCTGAAAACGGTCTTCTATAATCTTTAACACCTCTTCAATCGCTCTTTCCGGGCCGATAAGTTTTAAAAGCTGCTTAACTAAGCGGCGGGTATTATTTTTACACTCCATCGAAATAAGTTCTTTTTGCGGCATAGCCTCGCCTTTGCCGCTTAAAAAATCACTGACCTCAGCCACAATATCTTTTTTTGCGCCCGCGGTTGGCTCACCCGCTTCCTCTCTCCCCCCGAAACCTTCTATTCGCTCACCCCCCGCTTCGCCTTTTTTTTCTTTATCCTGCTTTTTTACGATTTCCTCTTCCTCTTTTATGCGGGTATAACGGACTTCGCTCTGGCTGATATGTCGAATCTGTTCTTTTTCCATCAGGGCCTTAAGGCCTCCAGCCGCCGTAACCGCTTCCGGTTTTAACGTAAGCAATTTCAGGAAGGCTCCCAATTCCACGTCGTTAATCCCTTCGGCAAAAATCAATCCGTCGATATTGAATTTCTTGAAATCCGCAATTAAATTTTTGGTGCTATTGGGGGTTTCCTCTACCGGTTTGCCGCAGATTAACATATTATTGTCAATAATATCAAAAGAGAGATTGCCTCTGTATTTTTTAAAAAAATTGTCAAACTCAAGAAACAGTTTAATCACGGCACCTTTAATCATCGGATGCGTAGGCGGATAAAGCGGAATGATGCGCAAAGTCGAAGAAAGTGTTCTTAATAAATCAAATATAAATTTTTCTTCTTCCGACCCCCTCTTGGGGACTTTCCAAGCTATTTTTTCCGGCATCGTTATCTCCCTTTTTGTTTAGGTAATTAATAAATTCCCGTTAAAACATGGCGCGGTATTTGCGCACATTTAATATAAAACCAACCGCCATAAAGTTCGTAATCAGCGCCGAGCCGCCGTAGCTGAGAAACGGAAGCGGCATCCCGACCACCGGCATAAGCCCTAATGTCATCCCGATATTTATTATAACATGCAATGCCAATATCGTAGCCATACCGGCAACAATAAGGCGTCCGGAGATGTTTTTTGTCGTTTCCGCAACTTTCAGGGCTTTAAGGATTAAAATTAAAAAGAGTATTAGGATTATCGACGCGCCAATAAAACCGGTTTCTTCGCCAATAACGGAAAATATAAAATCCGTATGGCGTTCCGGGATAAAATTCAGCTGAGTCTGGGTTCCGGCAAGCCATCCCTTGCCGGTAAACATACCCGAGCCGATGGCGATTTTCGATTGATTTATGGTATAGCCCGCGCCCAAGGGGTCAAGATTGGGATTTAAAAACACCAATAACCGGTCTTTCTGATAATCCCGCAGCATTTGCCAAAACAAAGGCAAACATAAAGCGATAGAACTTATCGCCGCCCCCAGATATTTAATTTTTATTCCGCCGACCCAAAGCATGGTTAAGAATATCGGAATAAATATAAGCGCCGTTCCCAAATCAGGCTGCAAAAAGATTAAACTCATGGGAATAATTACAATTAAAAACGGCGCAATCAATCCTTTTACGGTTTGAAAACGTTGCGGTTCGTCTCCAACAATCCGGGCCAATATTAATACCGTAAATATTTTGGAGAATTCTGACGGCTGAAATCCGATCCCGCCAAAATTTATCCATCTTTGCGCGCCTAAAACAGTCTTGCCTAAAAATAAAACTAAAATCAAAAAAATAATCTGGATAGCATAGATGATATAGGCTACGCTTAAAAATGAATGATAATTTACCCTGGTTATCAAAAAAGCAACCCCGGCCCCTAATATAATCCAGATAATCTGATTGATTACAAAATTTTTGCCTCCGGCGATAATCTTTTGCGAGGAAGCGCTATACAAAGCGGCCAAGCCGAATATCAGCAAAAGAGTTAAAACAATAATTAAAAGCTTATCCGATTTCATAAAATCCTGCGTTATGTAAAATTGCCTTTCTGACCATGCAAATAAACAATAATTTGCCGCATAAGCTGCGCGGCCTGTTCTCCTCCGTGACCGCCGTTTTCCAAAAAAACAACAAAACAAATCCGCTTACCGCCGAGTTTAGTGTATCCGACAAACCAGGCATGGGAACGCTGCCGGATAACCTGAGCCGTACCGGTTTTCCCGCAAGTTTCTATCGACTCGACATAGGCGCGATGCCCGGTTCCATATCCGGCTGAAACTACCCGGTGCATCCCTTCTCTTATAACTTCAACGGCAAAAACAGAAAGTATCCGTTTGTTATTCGCTTTTGGCTGGTTCTGCGCTACGATATGCGGCAAAACATCCTCACCGATATTAGCAATCAGGGCCGCCATTTTTAACGCCTGCAGCGGGCTAATCAGTAAATACCCTTGCCCGATGGCAAAATTTAACGTATCGCCGGCAAACCACTTTTCGTTAAAATTCGCTTTTTTCCACTTCGCATCCGGGACAATCCCCGCTTCTTCCTCGGGCAATTCAATCTGGGTTTTGCGGCCGAATCCAAACAAGGACGCATACCGGTAAAGGTTCTGCTCGCCGATTTTTAAGCCCAATTTGTAAAAAAACACATTGCAAGAAGTGGCAATCGCATTCTTGATTGTCAGAGCTCCGTGGCCCCGCTTTAACCAGCAATGTTTGGCATAGTTGCCGATTTTATATTCTCCCGGGCATTCAAAAGTCGATTCGGTATTAATAATGTTTTCGGCAAGGCCGGAATAGGCGGTAACAATTTTAAAAATCGAGCCCGGCGGATAAGTTTTTAAGCTCCGGTTAAGTAACGGCGCGTCTTTATTTTTAAAAATCTCCGCGATTTCGACGTATTTTTTTTTGTCTATAAGTATGTTCGGGTCAAACGCCGGAGTGCTTACCAGCGCCAGAATTTCGCCGGAATCCGCGTCCATAACTCCTACCGCACTTTTTTTATCTTTTACCAGTTCATAAATAAAACCCTGCAGATTGATATCGATATTCGTATAAAGGTTTGCTCCCGACTGGGGGCACTTATACCCAAAAACACCCTTTATGTTTCCCGCGCTGTCTACTTCGATTTGCATTCCGCCATTTTTCCCGCGCAGCTGCTCATCAAAAACCTCTTCCAACCCGCCCCGCCCCTTAAGGTCGTTAATGCTATATCCTTCATTTTTCAGCGCGGCGTATTCTTCTTCGCGTATTTTACCCACATACCCTAAAATATGGGCCGCGGCCGGGCCGTATTTATAATGCCGCACGGCGCGGGTTTTCACCAAAATTCCCGGCAACTGCAAGCGTTCCTGTTCGATGAGAAATGCTGTTTCTTTCGAAACATCGGAGAGCAGCATTACGGGAAAAAATGAGCCCTGAAAGTTATGTTTAAACGTCTCACTTAAAATTTCAGCGTCTAGTTTTAAAAATTTTGCTAACTTATAAAATATTTCATCTTTATTTTTTAAGCTTAGAATCTCCTGAGGGATAGCTACGATATCAAAAACAAGCTTGTTATCCACCAAAACAATACCATTACGGTCAAAGATGACACCCCGCGATGCTTCTTCTGGAACCAAACGAATGCGGTTATTTTCGCTCTGCTCTAAAAATTTCCGACCCCGGATAATTTGTAAATAAAAAATATCGGCCGATAAAACTACAAACAATATTATAAAAAATGTTTTTAAAACTGCTATCCGTCTCATATTGTAAGCTTAGTCGTACGCAGAATAACCAACCTATCCAAAATTTTAAAGAAAATGATGTTGATTGCGGCGGTATAAGCAACGTAGCCGGCGATAAAAATTAAACTTTCCGATATGGCAAGTACGCGATAAAAATTTGCCGCCAAAACATAATAAAGAAAAACCTGCAATATCCCCGCGGCAAAAGGCACCAGAATATGGGTTAAAAAATGCGTAGCGTACACTCTTTCCTGCAATAGTCCGCTAAAGTAACCGATAAATCCCAGAATTACGCCATTAACACCAAAACCCGCGCTGCTTAATACATCCAGGCACAACCCCAGGCCAAGCCCGCACCAGGTACCCCGGCGGGGCCCGTTGTAAAGCCCAAAAAAAATAACCGATAACAGGACAAGATCCGGCTTGCAATTTTTAAAGGAGATAAGATTTATAAGGGAGGCCTGAAAAATTAATACGATATAAGCAATGAATACAAACCTTACTGTCCTGAATCTGATTTTAAACATAGCACCTCTTCGATGTCGGATAGGGGTACTTCCGGACGGATTATACAACTCTTATAACTTTCACCCTGTTTTATCCTTACGCCCTCCACTTTTCCCACCACTAGTCCTTTAGGGTAAACACCACCCATTCCCGTAGTAACAACCACATCGCCTGTCTTGAGTTCTGCATCTGGTGGCAGATATTTCAACCGGCACAAGCCCCGGCCTAATCCTTCCAACATTCCTTCCTGGCGGGTCCTTTGAATTTTAACGACTACCCGCGAGTTAATATCGCTGATAAGCAAAACTTTTGCGGTTTCGGTATCCACTTCAATTATTTTGCCGATGACCCCGGCAAAATTCATAACCGGCTGATTTAGATAAATACCGTCCGTTATCCCACGATCGATAATCAAACTATCCAGCCAATTGCTTGGTTCTTTACCGATTACCTTTGCCGCAACAAACTTATACTCAAGAACACTTTTAAAATCCACTATCTTATACAACCTCAAATTCTCTAGTTCCATTTCTTTTAACTGGTTAACTTCAAATAATAAGCTTTGGTTTTCTTCCGACAATCTTTGAAATTCCGAATACAAACTGAAAATTTTTTTTGAATTTTTCGCGTAAAGATAAACCTGATAAGCTATGCGCAGCGGGCCACGAAAGATAATGGAAAAATTACTTTTTAAATGGATCAGCTTTTGCGGTGGAATAATTAAAACTATCAGCAACAGCAAAAATACAGGAAGAAGTAGGAGTATCTTTCTGATTTTAAACACAATCTAATTTATTTTCAATATCTATCCTTTTTTGCGCTTAGTTTTTTAAAATTGTGAATCTCCGACAGAAATTTTCCGGTACCTAAAGCCACCGCTGTAAGACAATCTTCCGCTACGCGCACAGGCAATCCGGTTTCCTCATGCAATAATCTATCGATCCCGCGCAAAAGACTTCCCCCGCCGACCAAAACAATACCCTGATCGACCAGATCAGCCGAGAGTTCCGGCGGCGCTTTTTCTAAAATAACTCTTACCGATTCGACAATCGCGCTCATCGGTTCCGACAGCGCTTCCCGCACCTCCTGGGAAGTAACGCGAATGGTTTTAGGAAGACCGACAATCAAGTCCCGGCCTTTTATTTCAACACTTATTTCTTCATCCAAAGGATAGGCGGAACCAATCTTTATTTTTATTTCCTCCGCCGTGCGCTCGCCAACCATTAAATTATAGGTTCGCTTCAGGTGCTGGATTATCGCGTCATCCATTTCATCTCCGCCAATCCGTAAACTCTTAGAACAAACAATCCCGCCCAAAGAGATAATCGCTATTTCCGTCGTTCCGCCGCCGATATCCACAATCATATTCCCAATCGGCTCGTCTACCGGCATCCCCACTCCGATAGCTGCAGCCTTAGGTTCTTCAATTAGAAATACTTCCCGTGCTCCCGCATGCTCCGCGGAATCAATCACCGCCCGCTTTTCTACTTCGGTAATCCCGGAAGGCACGGCAATCACGATGCGCGGCTTAATAAAACGCCTCCGGTCATGAACACGATTGATAAAATAGCGCAGCATTCTTTCGCTGATTTCAAAATCCGCGATTACTCCGTCCTTCATCGGTCTAATCGCCACGATATGCCCGGGGGTTCTGCCCAGCATCCGCTTGGCTTCTTCGCCGACCGCAAGCACCTGGTTTGTACCTTTTTTGATCGCGACTACGGACGGTTCACACAAAACAATACCCTCACCTTTGACATAGACAAGCGTATTGGCCGTTCCCAAGTCAATACCGATATCAAAAGACCAAAATGAGCGAATCTTGTTAATTACCGAGATTAATTTTCCGATATTTTTTTCCATTCCTACCTCGCTTTGGTTAATTTTTATCCCAATTTAAAACACTATATTTATAGCACAATGTATCTTTTGTGTCAAACTTCTAATTAAAATGAGAAAAGGCGCAAAATCCGGCTCAAAAGGCAAGTTTATTGAATACCTTCATAAAGTCCGGAAAGGATTTATTAATACAACCGGTATCTTTAATTATTGTTTTGCCCGAAGCCGCACTCGCGGCAACAACCATGCTCATTGCCGTACGATGGTCGCCGAAACTTTCAACTTGGGCGCGAGAAAGACACGCTGTGCCTTTAATTATTACGGCGTCCTTTTTATTTGCGATATCTGCCCCCATAAGTTTTAAATTAGTAATCATAGAAAATATTCTATCCGTTTCCTTAACCCGTAATTCTGAAGCATTATATACTCGAGTTATGCCTTTGGCAAAACAAGCGGCAACAAAAAAAGCCGGTAATTCATCAATGCAATATGCCGCCTCGTTTGAGTTAAGCGTAGTAGCTCTAAGCCGGCTAGATCTGACTTTAATATCGGCAACGGGCTCAAAACCAAAATCATTCTTCCCTGTCCTTATAAACTCGATATCCGCCCCCATCCTTTTTAAAACCTTCAAGATATAACTGCGGGTGGGATTAAGCCCGAGATTACGGATAAGTATTTTTGAGCCCGGCAAAATTATAGCGGCCACAATAAAAAATAAAACGGACGATAAATCTCCCGGAATCCAAAGTGTTTTGGGCGAAACCAGCTCTTTCTGCCCCCGCACGGTTACGCCCAACCCCACTTCTTTAATATCGGCACCAAAAGCCCTTAACATGCGTTCGGTATGGTCACGCGTTTTCAGCTTCTCATACACGCAAGTTTTGCCTTTGGCGTACAATCCGGCTAAAAGCAGCGCGGATTTTACCTGAGCGCTTTGAAGCGGCAGCTTGTAACTAATGCCTTTCAAATTATGGCCGGCTATTTTAAGCGGCGCATAAATTTCTCTTTTTATTTTCCGCCCGCTAATTTCTGCGCCCATCAAAGACAAAGGCTCGACAATTCTTTTCATCGGACGCTGATTTAGCGAATCATCTCCGCAAAGCTCACAGCTAAACTTCTGCGCGGCCAATATTCCGCAAATCAGGCGCATGGTTGTGCCGGAATTGCCCAAAAAAATTTTATTTTTTGGCTGCCGCAACCCGTATAGATTCCGGCCATGTATTTCTAAAATATTTTCGCGCCGGATGCGGGAAAGCTTCATCTTAACGTTCATCCGGGCAAAGGCGCCAATTGCGCCTCGCGTATCGTCCGCGTCAAGAAAATTATGGATACAACTTACTCCCTTGGCAATCGCGCCAATCAGTACGGCCCGTTGCGAAATAGACTTGTCCGCGGGAGCATAAAATTCACCCCTTAATTTCTTAATTTTTCCGATTTTAATCTGTTCCATAAAAAAATCTGCTTATAACCAAAAAGGGGAAGCTTCAAATCACTCCCCCTTTTGCATTTTTAAAATTAAAAATACAGCTTAAATCAGCTTAACAATATCTCCTTCCAGAATTTCATCTTTTGTAAATTCCTTCAGGATTACGGCGCTAGACATGGTGTCATAAATACGCTCCACCTGCACGCGTCCCAATAACTTAGTACCCCGGTACACCTCAAGCACTTCCGATTCTTTTATCCCGTCTTTTTCTCCGATATTTACCACGACAAAATCAAACTCTTTATTTACAACCAGCACTTGGCCTTCGACTTTTGCCGGCGGCGGCAGCGTGACGATATTTATCTTATTTGGACCCGGCGTCTTTTGAGAAATTTCGGCTTGCTTCGAAGATTGCGCAGTCGTATCCGCCGCATCTTCCACGACAATCCGGTCTAATTCCACGCCGCGGGAGGAATTGTGCGTACGGCTCAACTCAATAATCTTATTTTCCAACGCCTCTTTCCCAACCCGAATTTGTTCAAGCTGCAACCGGACATCCTCATTTTCTTTGAGCGTTCTTTCCAGCTTTTGGTTCAAGCGTTTATTTTCTCTTTCTTCGCCGGTAATCCGGGATTTTAAAGCCGTAATCGTTTCCACCCGCTGTTCCACCACTTGTATAAGCTCGCGTTTTTGCTCCTGTGCGGTATCAAACTGTTCCAAAATAGCGCGGTAATTCTTTTTACCCTGAACCACATCATTTTCCAGCACACTATTTAAAATTTTCAGTTCTTCCAGCTTTCCCGCCACATTATTTTTTTCAATCTCCAAATCTCTTAAATCCCTTTCCACCGCCAAGCGTTTATTCACCTCATTCTCCTTGGCCATATACAAGGCCGCGGCCGCCGAAACGGCAAACATCGAAACGACCACTAAAACGGTCAGCAATACATGAACGCTTGATTTTCGATCTTTGGTTTTGACGTCTTTTAAAATGTCATCGCTGTCTCTATGACTGGGTCCTTTAAGCGGTGATTGCGGGTTGGATTCTACCGGATCAAATTCAATGCCGTGGCCATTCAGTTCTGCGCCCATTATTCCCCCCCTTTTTTGTATTTTTATGAATAAAAAATACCCCCTTTATTTTTTTTCTCTTCATTAGCATAACAGAATTAACTTTGCTTGTCAATATTTTACCTTGACCAGACAAAGCCCTTTTGCCGGCACCGTAGGGCCGGCATATTTTCTGTTTTTCAAACGCAATATTTTTTTTAAATCCCCTGCGGGAAACTTTCCCCGGCCCAACTCTACCAGCGTCCCCACAATATTCCTAACCATGTTGTATGCAAACCCGTCCGCTTCAATATTAATAAAAATCAATCCGCCGCGTCTGGTAATAAAAATCTTTTTAATCGTGTGTACCGCAGAACGCGCTATCGAATCTTTGGCCTGAAAAGAGCTGAAATCATGCCGGCCTAAAAGCGTTCTTGCTTCCTTGCGCATCAAGTCAATATCTAACAGTTTATTAATGTGCAGCACATATAAGCGGTTAAAAACACCTCTGTCCGGGCGGTTCAAAATAACATACTGATAAATTTTGGTTTTAGCGCGGTAACGGGCATGAAAATCCAACGGCACCTGTCTTGCCGCCTTTATGCGGATATCCTCCGGCAATAAAGAATTTAGGGCGGCTTTTATTTTTTTAAGCGGTATTTTAGAATCCGTCTTGAAATTAGCGGTTTGCCCTTTGGCGTGCGCTCCGGCATCGGTCCGGCCGGAACCGTAAATCTTAATTTGTGTTTGCAGAATGGTACTTAGGGCGTGTTCTATGGCGGCCTGTATTGTTTTAATCTTTTTGTTTTTAACCTTTAAACGCTGCGTCTGCCAGCCGGAATAATTTGTGCCGTCATAGGCTATGGTAAAAAGAATGTTTTTCAATTTAAGCTTTACTTAGTTACCACTGAAAAACCCCTGTTTTTCCGCAGTAACTAATTCCAAAGGGGCTCACGCCCCTATGGCGTTCGTTCCGACTCCGTCGGAACTTACTGTTACCCCTTAAAGGGGCTGCCTGCAACCCCTTTAAGATTCCCCAGTAGTTACCACTTAAAAAGTGGTAACTATTTAAATTTACCGATCAGATATTCGGCGATTTGCACGGCATTAGTCGCCGCGCCTTTTTTTAAATTATCGCTCACTACCCACAACCACAACCCGTTCCGGATGAAGGGGTCTTTGCGAATTCTCCCCACAAAAACCTCATCCCGGCCCGAAGTTTCTATCGGCATCGGATATACACAACCTGAGACATCATCTTTAACGATAATCCCTTTTGCCTGTCTTAATATTTTTCTTACCTGGTCCGGCGAGATGTGTTTTTGCGTCTCCAAATATATCGCCTCGGCATGGCTGTTTAAAACCGGCACGCGCACGCAAGTCGCGGAAATCTTTATTTTGTTTGTATGCAAAATCTTGTGCGTCTCCTCAACCATCTTCCATTCTTCAGAAGTATAACCAAACTCCCCAAAACCCCCGATATGCGGGATAACATTAAAAGCGATTTGCGCCGGAAGCGCTAAATCATTCCGTCTTTTTTTATAAAGCTCAGGGCCGGCAAATGCGGAAATTACGTCCCGCCCTTTTAGCATCTGTTCGGATTCCTGCCACAGCTGGTTAAGTGCAGAGCGCCCCGCACCGGAAGATGCCTGGTAAGTAACCGCAATGATTCTCTTGATTTTGGCCTTCCAGTGAATAGGAGCAATCGCCGTTACCATTTGGATGGTGGAACAATTGGGATTAGCGATTATGCCCTGATGCCTGCGCGCATCGCTGGCATTAACTTCCGGGACTACTAAAGGCACATCTTTCTTCATCCGAAAGTCGGCCCCGTTATCGATTACGATTGCGCCGTATTTTTTTGCCTCTCGCGCATACATTACCGCAGCGCCTTTCTCTCCTTCGGTGCCGGCAAAAAGAGCGAAATCCATATCGCGGAACGCGTCCGCGCAAATCTCATCCACCTGGTATTTGATGCCGTCAACCTCAATTTTCCTTTTGCTTCGCGCAAAAACACGCAGTTTGTCTATGGGAAATTTATGCTCTTTCAAAGTGCGCAGCATCTCAACTCCTACCGCGCCTACACCGACCACAGCCACATTGTATCTTGATTTCTTTTTCATGCTATTCCTTTTCTCAATGAATCCCTCTCTACGCAAGGTTCTCCACTACCATATCCCCTACCTCAGTTGTTGAATGTCCCATTTTACCCGCGCCCAAGCTCTTTAAATTGTTTTTAACCACTTTAATTACCGCTTGTTCGACGCTTTGTCCGGCCGCATCCTCGCCGATTATTTCCAGCATCATCCCCAAAGCGCAAATTGCCGCCAGCGGATTTATTACGTTTTTGCCCGTATATTTAGGCGCGGAACCTCCGATCGGTTCAAACATGGAGACGCCTTCCGGATTGATATTGCCGCCAGCGGCAATACCCATACCTCCCTGAATCATCGCCCCTAAATCCGTAATAATATCGCCGAACATATTATCGGTAACGATAACATCAAACCATTCGGGATTCTTTACGAACCACATCGTCGTCGCATCGACATGGGCGTAATCGGTCGTAACATCCGAATATTCCTTTGCTAATTCATCAAAAACCCGCTGCCAGAGATCCCAGGCATAAGTCAAAACATTGGTTTTGCCGCAAAGGGTCAGATTTTTCTTTTTGTTCCGCTTTTTTGTATATTCAAACGCGTAACGTACGCAGCGCTCCACGCCTTTTCTAGTGTTATAGGACAGTTGCAGGGCGAGTTCGTCTTTAGTCCCTTTATTCTTAAATTCGCCCATTCCTTTATATAGACCTTCCGAATTCTCCCGCACCACCACAAAATCAACATCCGACTCGACTTTATTTTTGAGCGGGCAAAAATCCCGGTTATACAGCTTAACCGGCCTTAAGTTTATGTATTGGTCAAGACCAAACCTTATTTTTAATAAAATGCCCTGCTCCAAAATGCCGGGTTTTACTTGGGGATGGCCGATCGCGCCCAGATATATCGCCGAATAAGCCTTTAGTTTTTCAATATCTTTTTCACCGACCAATTCTTTGTTTTTAAGATAACGCTCCCCGCCAAAATCAAACATCTCAACTTGGTAATCGAACTTATAAATTTTGGCCACGGCTTTCAAAACCTTCAACCCCTCCTGAACGACTTCCGGCCCGGTCCCATCCCCTGGGATCACTGCAATATTATACATAATAACCCGCCTTATTTTTTAGTTGTTAAAAAAATTATGCCTTTATGCCTTGTTTTTTAAGAAAGATATAAATTATGAAATCTTTATTTATACTTAAAAACGGAACTGAATACAACAGTTCATTCCCCGGTATGATAAATATCGCAGCATCAGTGATCGGTAAAAACTTACGTTCCGCCAGCGCCAGATAATCGGTCAAACGGCCGCCGCTGGGCAAATGCAGTTTTCCTTCAACGCGGCTGTTTTGCATAAATATAACCACCTCAACTACGGTCTGGTCTATTTTCATCTTTTTTTACCCTTCTTTTTTATCCAAGCCAATAATCCTCCGGCTTCGATTATCTCCTGCATAAAGTGCGGGAATTTTTCTGTTTTGTATTCCTGCTTCCGGGCAAGATTATAAATCACACCGGCTTCGGCATCCACTTCAATCAAATCCCGCTTTCCGATCTTACGCCAAGCTTCTTTGCTTACAAAAATCGGCAGCCCGATATTAACGGCATTTCGGTAAAAAATCCGCGCATAGCTTTCGGCGATTACACAGGATATTCCACAGCCTTTAATAGCGATAGGCGCATGCTCGCGGGAGGAACCGCAGCCGAAATTTTTCCCGGCAACAATAATATCGCCGCAAGCAATGTTCTTGCTAAAATCCTTGTCCACGTCCTCAAGACAATGGGCGCCTAATTCTTTCGCGTCAAAGGTATTTAAATAACGCGCGGCGATTATTTCATCGGTATTGATATTATGCTCGAATTTCCATGCCTTGCCTTTAAATTTCATTCCCTACTCCCTTTACTTCAAGTAAGCGATACTCTGGATTTAATACCACTGCTCAATTTATCCAATCTTTTGCGGATGCACTATTTTTCCGGCGACCGCGCTGGCCGCGGCCACCGCGGGACCGCTTAAATAGACTTCGCTCTCCGGATGCCCCATCCGGCCGACAAAATTGCGGTTGGTTGTGGCCAAAGCGCGTTCGCCCTTGGCCAAAATCCCCATATGCCCGCCCAGACACGGCCCGCAAGTTGGCGTGGACACAGCCGCGTTCGCCGTCACAAAAATCTCGAGCAGCCCTTCCCGCATTGCCTCCAAGTAAATCTTTTGGGTCGCGGGAAAGATTATGCAACGCACATCCGGGTGAACCTTTCTACCTTTTAAAATCTTCGCCGCCACTCTTAAATCCGAAATCCGGCCGTTAGTGCAGGATCCGATAACTACCTGCTCGATTTTGATATTCGGCAATTTACTTACCGGGTATGCATTGCTGGGCAAATGCGGCAAAGCCACTTGGGGCTCGATATCGCTAACGTCTATTTCGATCACCTTTTCGAACGCGGCATCGGGGTCACTTTTATAGCTTGCCCATTTGGCCTTTACTTGCTTGGCCAATTTCTTTACTTTATTTTTTCCGGAATGCTTTTCGATATATTCGAACGCAATCTCGTCAGGATAAATGAGCCCGGCTTTTCCTCCGGCTTCAATCGCCATGTTGGACATCGTAAACCGTTCATCCATACCCAATTTTTTAATAACCGGCCCGGTGAATTCCATCGCCCGGTATAAAGCTCCGTCCACGCCGATTTTGCCAATCGTAAACAGGATCAAATCCTTACCGCTAACCCATTCTTTAAGGCGGCCTTTATATATGAACTTAAACGTCTGCGGTATTTTAAACCAGCAAAACCCCGTCGCCCAGCCCGCCGCCAAATCCGTAGACCCCACTCCCGTAGCAAACGCGCCGAGCGCGCCGTAAGTACAAGTATGCGAATCCGCCCCGATAATCAACTGACCCGGCTCGACCAGTCCCAGCTCCGGCAACAAGGCATGTTCTATTCCCATGCGGCCGATTTCATAATAATGCTTTATTTTTTCGCTTTTGGCAAAATCTCTAAGTATTTTTGCCTGCGTGGCGCTTTTTATGTCTTTTGCCGGCGTGAAATGGTCGGGTACAAGCACAACTTTATTTTTGTCAAAAACGTGCTTTACTCCAATTTTTCTAAACTGCTCAATCGCAATTGGAGCGGTTACGTCATTGCCCAGGGCCAAATCTATCCGAGCCCAGACAAAATCTCCCGCCCGCACATTTTTACCAGCGCAATGTTCCCTAAAAATCTTTTCGGATATTGTATAGCCCATTTTACTACTCCAGTTCCTTTATCATCGCCAGTTCATTACAGTCCGGAAACTGCACACACTGCACGCATTCATTCCAGATTTTATGCGGCAGCTGCGCTTTATCGATACTCGCAAACCCGAGTTTGCCGAAAAATTCGGGCTTTTCGGTCAAAAGAAAAACTCTTTTTACTTTCAACTGCTTTGCTTCTTCCATACAGCATTCGACCAGCTGCTTGCCAATGCCCCGGCCCTGCCGGCTTTGGTGGACAACGAGAGAGCGGATTTCCGCAAGATTTTCCCAGGTCACATGCAAAGCCGCGCAACCGAAAATGGTTTTCTCGTCTTCGTAAATGGAAAAATCGCGCAAATTTTCATAGATTTCGCTTAAAGAACGCGGCAATAAAAACCCTTCTTTTGCCCGGTCATTGATCAGCTTTTGTATGCCCGGCACATCCTGGACTACGGCTTTTCTTATCATGTTTTTCTTGGCCATATTTGTCATAAATTTTAACGGTTGACTTTAAAATACGATCTCTATTGCCCGGTAGGGGCACAACGTAACGCACAACCCGCACCCAATGCATTTATTTTTATCAAATTCAAGGCGCATAACCGCCCGGTCCAAAGTGAAAGCTTCGGTCGGGCAAACCGTCACGCACGCCGTGCAATGAGTGCACTTGTCTTTGTCCCACTTGATATCTTCTTTGAGTAAATCGATTTTCACGCCGTTACTTTTTAAATAATTTATGCCGGAATTTAAGTTCTGCTCCTTGCCTTCGATTTCCAAAACAAGCAGCCCCTGCTCTTTCGGGGTAACCGCTGCTTTCAAGATATTGACAATCAAGTCGTAATCCTTGATTAAGTGATAAGTAATCGGCTTATCCAAAAGCCCGTGAGGAAAAGTTAATACCACCCGTTTTTTCTTCATTTTTACTCCTAAATGAGCACGTGGCTTATGGAACTACGTGAACATAAGTCACTGTGCGAATTTACTCCCACACCAATTAAATTATTGGTGTGGGGGTTAAGTTCAGCCGGACAATTTACGTCATTTTACTCCGTAAGTTTTGGCTTCACTTACCTATTTCAACAATTTATCGCAAAATCCAGCCACAGCGCGCACACTTTTGCAATCTTCAGGCAACGCAAATATGGATTTACCGGTTTGCGCGCTGTCGACAATACAATCATCCTCGTCTATTTTCGCGAACAGCCCAAGGCCGATATCCTCAATTCGCTTCTCTAATTCTGAAGATATCCCTCCCTTTACCCGGTTCAAAAGCAAGCCGGTTTTTTCTACCGGCAGGCCGATATTCTTGGCCAGGTTAAATATTTTGCCCGCGGTATCTACCCCCCGCAAAGACGGATCGGACACAACCAGAAGCTGGTCAATTTTTAAATTGGTCTTTCGGCTGACATGTTCAAACCCGGCCTCATTATCGATTAAAATAAGCTTGTAATTATCCATTAGTATTTTTAACGCGTCCCGCAGCACATTATTCGCGTAGCAATAACAACCAGGCCCTTCCGGCCGGCCCATGGCCAGCAGGTCAAACCCTTCGGCCTCCGTAATAATCTGCTCCAGGCGAAACCGCAAATAATCGTTTTTGCTCATGCCGGCCTGGCCGCCGTCATATTTTTTGGTTTCTTCGCAGATCTCGCCAATCGACGATTCCGTCTTAAGCCCGAGCATTTCCGCCAGGTTCGCGTTTGGGTCGGCATCCACCGCCAGCAGCGGCCCGTAACCTTTGTTTTTAAACGCGCGGACAAGTAAAGCGCAGATACTCGTCTTCCCTGTTCCGCCTTTGCCGCTAACCGCGATAATTTTACTGCTGCTCATCTTTTAAAATAATATTATCGACCGCATCGAGCAAATCCCGGCTGATGTAGTCGGGTTTAACTTTGAAATCAACAGTTTCTTTTTTGTCTTTTATGTGGCCGCAAAGAACCAGTATAGTTTTAAGTCCCAGCTCCCGTCCCGCAGCCATGTCCCGTTCGCTGTCTCCGACCATAAACGAAGCCGCTACATCGATTTTTCGTTGCCGCAGAATCTGTTGGAACAGTCCGGTTTTCGGCTTGCGGCACGCGCAATTCTCATCCGAACGGTGCGGGCAATATTTTACCGCGTCTACTCTGCCGGCGGCCTGCTCTATTTCCCCAAGCATATTATTGGTTATCACATCTAGAGTATTTAAATCCAATAGGCCCTTGCCGACACCGGCCTGATTGGAAACAACGAAAACCTTAAAATCACTTTTAGCCAGTTTCACAAGCGCCGCCCTGACGCCCGGCAGAAATTCAAACTCGTCCCAGCTGCGCACATACGTGCGCACATCGCGATTGATCACGCCGTCCCGGTCTAAAAATACAGCTCTTTCCATTGAATTTTACAACTCTAAAAAATATTTCGGAAGTGCTAATTATATACCAATAAACGCGGTTTGTCAAACCAGCTTTTACTAAAGCCGCCGCGTTAAACGTTCGCTTCTTTTTACTCTAACTCGCAAAAGGATAACTGCCGCAATAATTATAAAATAATACGAAACGACAACGCCTTTGCCTATATTTTCAAACTCAAAATAAGCGTAAGGCAAACGCGACAAAAATAAATTAATCTTGCACAAGCAATACACAAAAAAATCGCAGCTCGCACCCAAAATTACGCCCAAACCTTTAAAAATACCCCCCAAGCCGATCAGTAAAAATCCGTTAACCACAATCACGGCCAAAAACGGGATGATCATCATGTTCGCCAAAACAGATACCGGCGAAAAAATTCCGAAATGATACATCACAATTCCCGCCGTACCCAGCCAAGCGGATAAAGAAATAGCAAAATACGACAGAAATGATTTGACCCCAAACAAAAATTCTCTCTTTGCGATAAACTTGATTATCCGCCCTGCCAGATAAAAAATCGAAAACACACTGATAAACGACAGCTGAAACCCGGCCTGATAGATGTTCGCGGGATTGGCAACAAGAATACTCAATGCTGCGAGACTCAACGCATTATAGGGCTCATAATCACGTTCGAGCAGCATGCCGATTAAGAATACACACGCCATCGCTGTCGCGCGCACGACCGAGAGCCGGGCCCCGGTAAAAAAGCAGTAGAAAATTATAATAAAAATCGCGAGCAAATACCGCCACTTATGCGTGATCTTAGCAACGCTTAATCCGGCCATAACAATTAAAATCACGATGCCCACATGCAGACCGGAAACCGCCAGAATATGCACGGTTCCGGTACGCACGAAATCCTGATTGATTGTTCGTAAAACCGCAGTTCTTTTGCCTAAAATCATCGCCTCTACTATCCCCCGACTTTGCGGGCTAAGATAGCGTTCGATTATAATCTCGGCCTTGCCTCTTAAAACATCCGCCGCCCTTTTTAAAATATTTCCTTTCGTTTTTCCGCTAAACTCCACTTCCCCCTTTTTACTTATAGATAAGATCGCGAAGATTCCCTGCCGCGCCAAAAACTGTCTATAGTTTAATTTGTCCGAAATCGCAAATGGATAAGGCCGATAGAGCCTGCCGGTTAAAAGCATTTCCTGCCCATAGACAAAACTGTAGTCTTTATTATAACAATCAACCAAAACCCTGCCGCGAACCGGCAAAAACTTATCGCCTATCTTAATTTTTTCTGCGATACAAATAAAAGAGAGTTTTTTCTTTTTATTGGTGATTTCAGAATCGACTACCGCCTGGATTGTCACCAGTTCCTTATCCGGCGCTACATAGTTGGCAATATGATTTTTGGGCAGGACTGCCTGGTTCTTCGCGCAAAGTATACCTAATAAAACAATATTAAAAACCAGAAAAAAGAGAAAAAGTCGGCGCCGAAAAAAAGACAAAGCGCACAAGACAAGCAGGAATACCTGGACCGAATATAAAAGCAAAAAAGGCGCCGATATTGCCGGCGCGAGAATAATTCCGAAAATAAAAGACAGGCAGATCAACACAAGCGGAGATTCCATCATAGACAAACAAATCCTTTTATTGCTTCCAGCTTCTTCGGACCGATACCTTTAACCTCTAACAAGTCTTCGATTTGTTTAAACTTCTGTTTCTTTTGCCTTAAGTCAACGATTCTTGCCGCGATAGCCGGCCCAATACCCGGAATTGTTTGCAATTGTTCCCGGGATGCAAAATTGAGCGATAACGGGAAAAGGATATCTTTCTTATAAGATGCGGGAACAGACGTACTCGCCGGCTTTTGTAAACTTAAATTATAAGGCGCAGAAAAACTTTCCGGGCACGAATTTTTCCGGTACCAGGAAACACCCACCCCAAAGACAAAAATAACCAGAATTATTATCAGGACTTTGCGTTCTTCAAAAGAAAAATTCGGCATCTCTTAAACCACGATATTTACCAGTTTTTTCGGCACAACCACGATTTTCTTGACGGGCTGGCCTTTAATCCACGTAGCGGTTTTGGGATCGGATAACACTTTGGCCTTTAACTCTTCCTCGCTGATATCACTGTTTACCACAATTTTTGAGCGCATCTTGCCGTTAATCTGGACAATAATGTTCAGCTCATCCTGAACGAGCGCATTGGCATCGTATTTCGGCCATAGGGTATTGATAATACTCCCCTCTTTATGCCCCAGTCTCTGCCATAATTCTTCGCACATATGCGGGCACAGCGGAGAAAGCAGAATAACCAAAGCATCTATCGCCTCTTTTAAAATTTGAGAATTGGCTCCTGCTGCCTGCGCCTGCTTTAAGGCCGGCGTGATTTCGTTGCTAAGCTCCATCAGCGCGCTGATTGCGGTATTGAACTTAAACCCGCCTTCCATCTCTTCCGTAACTTTCTTTATCGTCGCGTGCGTCTTAAACCGCAGCGGTTTTTCAAAATCCGGTTCTGGATTTTTCGCCGGAGCGGCCTTGAGCAAACAAAAACTATCGACTGCGTTGTAAACCCTAAGCAGGAACCGCCACGCCCCTTCCATACCGCGGTCATTCCAGTCAAACTCCACCTCCGGCGGCGCGGCAAACAGGATGCAAAGCCGCAAGGAATCCGCGCCGTATTTTTCGATTATTGCATCGGGGTCCACAATATTGCCTTTGGACTTGGACATCACCTCTCCGTCTTTTAAGACCATGCCTTGCGTAAGCAGTTTTTTAAACGGCTCCCGGAATTTAAGATAACCTAAGGAATGCAGAAATTTAGTAAAAAAGCGCGAATAGAGCAGATGCAATACCGCGTGTTCTATCCCGCCGATATACTGGTCCACGGGCATCCAGTAATTCACTTCTTCCTTATCGAATAACGCTTGGCTGTTGCGGGGGCTGCAGAAACGCAGAAAATACCAGGACGAGTCAAAAAAGGTGGCCATCGTATCCGTCTCCCGTTTTGCAGGAGCGGAGCATTTGGGGCATTTGGTCTTGACAAATCCGCTAACGCGCGAAAGCGGGCTGCCGCCTGTTCCGGTTATCTCCGCGCCTTTGGGCAGCTTTACCGGAAGTTCTTTCTCCGGCACAGGCACGATATCGCATTTCTCACAATAGATTATAGGTATCGGCGTTCCCCAGTAGCGTTGACGGGAAACCAGCCAATCGCGCAGGCGAAAATATACTTCGCGCTGTCCGATTTTTTGGCTTTCCATCCACTCCGCGATTTTCAGTTTTGCGGTTTCGTTATCCAGGCCGTTAAAATTCCCGGAATTGACCATCACCCCGTCTTCTTCATAGGCGCAATCCATTTCCAAGGCCTTTAAATCGGGCCGTTTGGGATCGGAGATCACGAGCCGTACCCCCAAACCATGCTCTTTGGCAAACAGGAAATCGCGCTGGTCATGCGTCGGCACGGCCATGATCGCGCCGGTACCGTATTCCATAAGCACGTAGTCCGCGGTCCAAATAGGAATCTTTTCGTTATTAACCGGGTTAATCGCGTAACATCCGGTAAACATTCCTTCTTTTTTTACGTCCGCGGCCATGCGCACAATTTTGCTTTCCCGGGACACCTTCTCGATAAATTTCAACACCTTTTTTTCTTCGGGCTTGTTTTTGATTATTTCTTTAAGCTGCGGGTGTTCGGGCGCGATAACCACGTAAGTGGCGCCAAAAATCGTATCCTGCCGGGTGGTAAAAACCGGAATCGTCTTGGACGTCTGCGTTTCCTTAAAATATATCTCTACACCGTAACTTTTACCAATCCAGTTTTCCTGCATAGTAATAACCCGCACCGGCCAATCCGATAACAGCTTTAAATCTTCGAGCAAGGCGTCCTGGAACTCGGTTATTTTCAGATACCACTGCTCCAGTTCTTTCTGCACCACCTGTGCTTCGCACCGCCAGCACCCGCCATTAATCACCTCTTCATTCGCGAGCGTCGTCTCACAGCGCGGGCACCAATTTACACTGGAACCTTTTTTATACGCCAGCCCCTTTTCAAACATCTTGACGAAAATCCACTGGTTCCATTTATAATACTCATCACGGTGCGTGGACAATTCCCGCTGCCAATCATAAGCAAACCCCATCTGCTTTAATTCTTTTTCCATCCACTCGATACACTTTTCCGTCCACTCTCTGGGGTCGGTTTTATTTTTAATCGCCGCGTTTTCCGCGGGCTGGCCAAAAGCGTCAAAGCCCATCGGATGCAGCACATTATATCCGGCCGTCATCCGGTAACGGGCAACCGTATCGCCGATGGTGTAATTACGCACATGCCCCATATGTATCCGGCCCGACGGGTACGGAAACATTTCCAGGACATAATACTTCTCTTTGTCTTTGCGAACTTCGGAGCTAAAAGTTTTATGTTCTTGCCAGAACTTCTGCCACTTTTTCTCGATGGCCTTAAAATCGTAATCGTTCATACCATTCCCTTTCAAAATATAACTTGGTTCATTTTATCACAGGGGTGGATTTAAGAGCAAGTTGAAATTTGAGGTAATCTATGTTACTATTTATCCTGTTATGCCCATATTCGAATACGAATGCCAACAATGTAATAAAATCAGCTCATTTTTAGAACCGCGTGAAAAGCGTTTTGCGTTCTGGCCGGTATTTTTTAAGCCGAAATTGAAATGCGAAGCCTGCGGTTCAAAAAACCTGAAGCGGATTCTTTCTACTTTTGCCGTAGACAGCCGCAAATCTACGGCCGACAGCTTAAACGACATCAGCAAGATGGGCAACGTCAACTTCGTACCCCAGTCGCCCCGGCCAACGGGGCCGCCGCCGGGCGGATGCCCTTATGCCCAACCGCCGGCAAAAGCAAAAGATAAGAAAAACAAGATTGACAGAATTCAACTGTCATGATATAGTTCACTGAAATTTGCAATCTGTGATTTGGTTATTATTTGTTTCTTGGCATTTGTGATTGGTCATTTATAATTTGTAATCTGTAATTTGTTCTTTATTATATTTACAATCTGCAATTTGCTATTTGCAATCTAAATGTGGGGCTGTAGCGCAGCTGGGAGCGCAGCAGACTGGCAGTCTGTTGGTCGGGGGTTCGAATCCCCCCAGCTCCATTAAAAAAAATAGAACCCCCGACCATAAAAGGGGGTTTTAGGAGGAAAGACCGTTTCCTCCTATCGGCGCACGCAAACATCTTTGCGCAAGGAAAGGGTTCAGTGAAACGTTAAGGGAAAACCATCAGGGTTTGCCCTTAAAGAACGAGTTTTACGAGCGACTGGTCGTGGGTTCGAATCCCCCCAGCTCCATTTATTTTTTCTTGAATGAGGATTCGAAGCGGAGTGAACGCCAACCTCTGGGAATAATAACCAAAAGTACACCCTGGGGGTGCGCTTTACACTCCCCCCTTTCAAAATTTCCACATATTTTTCTTTGATTTAAGTGAATAGTCGAAGGCAGGGATACCGCAGCGCTGTTGAGGCCGGACTGCCGATTTTTTTTGCCTATTTTTAAATCGATGTCTGGATCAACTTATTCACTGGAAAGAGGCCAGAATCAAATACGCCCATTTTCATATCCGGAGCAAGCTTTGCGCGGCTGGCTTTCGACAGCGGGTTCAACGGCGGGATTGCTTCTTTAAGTTTTTGTTCTCTCCCGGCTGTTTTCGCGGTCTCAAACGCATCATTCGTCATTGTTTGATTTTTTTGACCAAATAGTTTTTCCAAAACTTCATATTTAGCGCTCAGTATTTTATCGGCTTTGGCCCGTTCGCGAAATTCATCACGCTTCAAAACGTAGAATCTATAGCTTTCGGCAAAATCCTCTTCTCTATCCTTCATCGCGTACTGGCTGACATATGAAGTTGTCCGGTTAAAACTTTTATGGTGCAGGCGCATTTCAAAAAGTAAATACATTATATGCATCCCTAATACCGGCAAAAAAACATACGCGATTTTTTTAGCTGTTGCAAAATCAATAAAATTACGCGCGATTACAAACCCAATACCGGCAACAGCTGTTGCTACGATAGCTGCCGGAAAAAACCGGTAATCCAAAGCGTGATTTTTTATCTTCCCCCAAGCTTTACGAACCTCGGGAAGCATATTGTAAGCTACATGTCCTAAATCATGCGCCAATTTTTCTTTCAGTTCAACATCGCCCATAATGCCAATGCCTTGCAACGCAATCACATCCGGCTCGTTATAAAAAACGCTTGCCGGATTCAGTCCCATGAAGGGATTGGAAAATAACGCAAAAATCTTTATTAACCGCAGACATCGCGCATGAGAAACCGGAACTTTTTGAGCAATTTTTTCCCATTGACGACGCACCCTCATTAGTTCTTCATTCGTTCCCCCGCTAATCGGCACAGAGACCGATTTTATTTCTTCGCTTAAACGGCTGATATTAAGCATAAACAGTTTAGTATTGATTTGCAGCCGGGGAGACAGATAAGTAGCGTCAATTTTTAGACTGGTATTTCCGGTTCCGGCATAGGCAAACTCTAAAACCAATAGCGCCGGCATAAGAAAGATACAAATTATTTTAGTATAGACACGATTTTTTTTATACATTTTTACGTCCAGAAATGAGTCTCAACCTTCAAAAGATTAAAAAAAGGCATTTAAGTATACCTGACCTTTTACGGATTTGCAAATCGGCTGTTAATCTGCATCGCCCCTTTTTTCTATGGACAAAACAACGCGAAAAGATTAAAATACTATCCATATTCGTCATGGCCATAGCATTTGTCATAAGTTCAGCGGCCAAAGTTAACTATTAGACATAGAAAATTATGGAAAAATTCAGAAGACTCCGCATTAAATTATCGCGAATATTCGGCGGCATACTAATAGCTGTCGTATTGCTTTCTTCCAGCGCTTGGGAAAATACCCGCCCGATTGTCGGTTTAATCCTTTTTCTTATCGGAGTTATCTTTGTTTCCATAGCGTCGCTTGGAAGATTGTGGTGCTCTCTTTATATTGGAGGATATAAGTCCAACACATTAATCACTACCGGGCCGTATTCTCTTTGCCGGAATCCCCTTTATTTCTTCAGCTTTATCGGGGCGATGGGTATGGGTTTTGCCACGGGAACTATTTTCTTCCCGTTCATCATGGCAGCTGCTTTTGCCCTTTATTATCCGCTGGTTATAAAAGCCGAAGAACACGACCTTGATGATAAATATGGCAAGTCATTTAGCAATTATTTATCCACAACTCCCCGCTTTTTTCCTAAAATAGCCTTATTTAACGAACCGGACACATATACAGTCAATCCTAAAATTTTCAGAAAAGACCTGATCCAAGCCTTTGGGTTTATCTGGACGTTGGGAATATTAAAATTAATTGAAGAGCTGCATAACTTGGAGGTCCTCCCTACTCTTTTCAAATTTTACTAAACCCCTGCGCACATCAAAAATAGTCCTAACTTCCTTTTTTCCTATGGACAAAGCCATAGGAAAAGATTAAAATACTATCTACCAATTTTATTTCTAAGTTCAAAAACCGGGAACGCGCCGAAGTGGTGGAATGGCATACACGATGGTCTCAAAAACCATTGGTCGCAAGACCTTGAGAGTTCGAATCTCTCCTTCGGCACCATAATAATAATTTAAAAAATGATCCGATTTTTCCTTCTCTTTATAATCCTGCTTCTTTTGGCCGCTTTTATTTTTGTTTTTATCAATTCCGCTCATGAATATCGCTGCGCTCTACCCGGCGGAGGATATTTTATGATCCACTGGAATGCCGAAACAAGAAAAATAGACCTAATCCGCTGGCGGGGAAAAAGCAAAAGCAGCCCGAAAAAACCGGCCCAGAACCTGATCAGAATCCACGAGGAAGATAATTTATAGCTTATACTTCGCCGAAGAATTTAAAAGCGGCTTTCCACTCTGTTGATAATGCCCCCGCCAAACACCCGTTCATTTTTGTAAAATACCGCGGCTTGCCCGGGAGTAATTGCTTTCTGCGGTTTAAAAAATTCTACCTGCCAACTGTTTTTGTCCACTTTGCGTATCTGCGCTTTTGCCGGCTGGTGATGGTAACGTATTTTAACCTGCGCGCAAAATTTTTGCTTGATATCGCGCGGGGCAGTAAAAGAAATATCCGTGACCGTAAATACGCGTTTAAATAAATCTTTCTCCTCACCCACAACAACCTCGTTCTTTTTAGCATCTATGCCGGCCACATACAGCGGCGTCTTATAAGCTATGCCCAGCCCCTTTCTTTGGCCGATAGTATAATTCAGGTATCCTTTATGCTCTCCTAAAATTTCTCCGCGAATATTCTTTATATTACCGCAAGCTATTTTAAAATCCGGCCTGAATTTCCGGATAAAACTCGTATAATCCTCATCGCGGACAAAACAGATATCCTGGCTTTCGCTTTCTGTATCCACAGGCAGCCGCAATTGTTTTACCCTTTGCCGGACGGTTTGTTTTGTGTAATTACCAAGCGGCAAAAGCAGCCGGCTAAGCTGTTTTTGGGTGAGCATATACAAAACGTACGATTGGTCTTTTTTCTTATCCTTTCCTTTTACTAAACAGTAAATTTTTCTCCTTGTTTCGTAAACAACGCGGGCGTAATGGCCGGTGGCAAAATAATCATATTGCTCGGTAGCGGTATTAAACAGCAACCCGAATTTTATAAAACGGTTACAGGCAAGGCACGGATTAGGCGTATACCCTTTAATATATTGCCGGCAGAAATAATCGATAACCCGCAAGTTAAACTCACGCCGCACGTCCCGGACCAGGTGCGGAATGCCGATTCCCTCCGCGACCCGCTTCGCTTTCGCAATCTGGCTGGTATCCTCATCCACGCGCATCGTAATTCCGGTTACCGCATAACCTCGTTTTTTGAGCAAATAAGCCGCAAAGGACGAGTCCGTACCTCCGCTCATTGCGGTTAGAACCGCCGGTTTTTTTATTTTCGTCTTAAGAGTTGCCATCGGAAAAAATTTGGAAGTTATTTTTTAGGAAAACTCAGAGCCTGGGCGAACATTTCGGAAAAACCTTTTTCTTTCGCTAAGGCCACATGTTTTATTTTTTTGGAAATTTTTACAGCCTGCCGGAAATCATTTGCCGAAAACAAAACCTGTTTCGCGCCTAAAAAAGCCGTATTGCCCACAAACTTTATTTTGCCTTTCAGTTCCTTCGGGAGAAGCCCAATTCTAAGCGCGTTTTCCGCGTTCAAATAATTGCCCAAGGCGCCGGCTAAAAACACGTTTTTGATTTTACCGGCGTTTGCCTTTACTTTTTTCATTAAAATCTGCGCCCCCGCGCAAACCGCGGCTTTGGCTAACTGCACGGAACGCACATCACGCGCTGTGAAATCAATTTTAACCCGTTTGTCTTTGTAAACAGTAAATTCCTTCCCCTTCATTTGCCCCGATGAGTCCACTATCCCCGCTTTAAGCAATTCGCTTAAAATATCGATAATTCCGCTACCGCAGATTCCTTGAGGCTGAATATGGCCGATAGTTAACAACCGCAAGCGTCCGTTTTCCATACTTACCCATTCAATCGCCCCGGCTTTGGCAATCATGCCGCAGCTCACATTATACCCCTCAAAGGCCGGGCCGGCAGCGCAGGAAGCTACTTCTATCCCCTGCTTGGACCCGATAATAATCTCTCCGTTGGTCCCTAAATCCACACATAGATTAAAATGTTTATTTTTAAATAAACGCAAACTTATAATCGTAGCCAACACATCTGAGCCGACAAAACCTTCGATCAAAGGCAAAAACCGAACGTTGGCGTTAGGATTAATGTCTAAATCAAGAGTTTTAGCCTTTACGGCGAGCGCGCCTTTATGCCGGATTTGATAAGGAGGAGTTACGAAAGTATGCAAAGATAACTTCAGCAGTAAATGATGCATGACGGAATTGCCCACGACCACCGCGGTATAAATCTGATCTCTATGCACACCCGATTTCTGGACGCATTCGCCGATGGCGCGGTTAATAGAAGCCACCACTTCTCTATGCAACAAAAGCTGGTTCTTTCTCGACTTTAGAGCAAAGTCGAGCCGGGTGATTATGTCCGCGCCGTATCGCGTCTGAGCGTTCAATACCGCCTCTTGCGCCACCTCTTCCTGACGCTCGAGATTACATAAACTCACACAAACAGTAGTTGTACCCACATCAATGGCCAGGCCAAAAATATGTTTTCGCTTATGCTTTTCAAACCCTAGCAGCTCGCCATCATCCAAAACCAGGGAAACTCCGCTTGTGAAATGTTTTCTTTTAACCAAAGCGTCCGCTTTGAATTTAGAACTTGTCTTATGCTCTTTCAACACTTTAACTTCTCTTCCCGGAGAATATCTAAGCTGGACAACACAAGGCGATTCAACTTTAAATTGACAGGCAAGCACCTTCCGGGTTACTTTTCTTGCGCCTTTTTGCTTATTTACAAGCAATACTTCGCACTTACCGCAAACTCCCCGGCCACCGCAGGCAGAATCGCTTTCAATGCCCGCGGTTTTCAGCGCGTCCAGCAATCTAGTTCCTTTTACGGCTTTGATTTTTTTTAAAATCGGTAGGACAGTAACATCAACTTTTTTCATATCACGGCAATAACTTTGGTTGGGCAGACCGCAACGCATTTCTGACAGCCAACACATGTTTCATAATTGATTTGGGCCAGATTATCATTTATGGCGATCGCGCCTTGCGAGCATTCCTTAACGCATTTACCGCACGCAATACAGCTTGCCTTGCATTTCCTGGCTTTATCCGCGGCTTTCTCGCGCGATACGCATTTTATATAAACTTTCTTCTTCACGTACATCATGCTGATGATTTTTCGCGGGCAGGCGGCAACGCATTTTTTGCAGCCCCGGCATAACTGGGTAGATACTTGAGGCGTTTTATTTTCCAAAATCACAATCGCGCCAAACGGGCAAACCGCAACACAATTACCCTGGCCAAGACACCCGTATTTACAAGCTTTATGGCCGCCGATTGTCTGCGCGGCAATAAGGCAATCTTTAAGTCCGCGGTATAAAAATCTGTCTTTGCATTTCATTCCGCCGCCGCAGTGCATCACCGCTATTTGCCCGGCATCAGTACTTGTTTCGTCCGCTTGTACGCCTAATATTTCAAGAATAGCTTTTTTATTTTCTCCGGAGCAGGCCACACAGGCATTAATATTGACCGCGTTATTTACCAAAGCCTCGGCAAAGCCGGAGCATCCGGCCAAGCCGCAAGCTCCGCAGTTGACGCCCGGCAGTATTTCGCTAATCTTCATGATGCGGCGGTCAACTTCAACATGAAACTTTTTGGACATCCAGGCAAGTAGCAAACCAAAGCCGAAGCCGAGTCCTGAAAGCGTTAAAATCCCTAAAATAATTCTGTTCACTTCCTTATCTCACCTCGCCAAACCTTTTGGGAACGGTAAATCTATCAATTAAAGGCGTAACCACGTTCATCAAAAGAATCGCGTAGGATACGCCCTCCGGATACCCGCCCCATAAACGAATTAAACAGGTTATCAAACCACAGCCAACACCAAAAACAAGCTTACCCTTTTTGGTAATCGGGCCGGTCACATAATCCGTAGCCATATAAAACGCGCCTAAAATGAGACCGCCGGATAAAACATGTATTAAAAAATCCCCTTTGAAAAATCCACTACCGGAAAATATCCAGCTAAAAATACCGACTGTACCGATAAAAGAGAGAGGAACTTCCAGCGTAATATACTGTTTGTAAACTAAATAAGCCGCCCCTAAGAGCAGGGCCAGGATACACGCTTCTCCGATACACCCTCCCCGCAACCCCAAAAACAGGTCAGAATAAGAATAATTAATTATCTCCGTTTGGGTTAAGATATTCGTATTGGCGAACCCGTCTTTAAAAACCGCGAGCGGCGTCGGTGCGGTAGCGGCATCAATGCCGAACGGAGCCGGCCAACGGGTCATCAGTTGCGGAAAGCTGGCCATGAGAAAAACCCGGCCGATTAAAGCGGGGTTGAAAATATTAAACCCCAAGCCGCCGAACAAAACTTTGCCCAGAAAGATAGCAACACTGCCCCCTAAAAACGCCATCCACAGCGGTGATTGCGGCGGCAGATTATACGCCAGCAGAATTCCGGTAAGAACAGCGCTGCCGTCCATTAAGGTTAGAGGTTTCTTTCTTAAACGGCAACTAATCAATTCCGTAATTACGGCGCCTAAAACCGCGCTGATTATTATCCAAACCGTAGCCGGACCGAAAACCAGCATGCTCATCACCCCGGACGGGATAAGGCATAACGCTACGGTCCACATGATCCGGGGTATGGACTCTTCAGAACGCAAATGCGGTGAACTTTCTACTATAATTTTTGTATCTTCCTGTGTCATTTCAACACCGTTTTTAACAACCGGATATGCTCTAAAATACGTCTTTTAGCCGGGCAAATATAAACGCAAGCTCCGCACTCCATACAATCTTTCACGTTTAATCCGTCCGCTTTTTGATAATGGCCGGTTTGTCCATATTGGCTTAACAGGTAAGGCAGCATGCGCATCGGGCATATATCCACGCACCGTCCGCAGCGGATACAGGGCTGCTCGGCAAACCCTGCTGTTTGGGATTTTGACAATAACAGAATTCCGGAGGTGCCTTTAATTACCGGAACATCATCCGTGCACTGCGCTATGCCCATCATCGGGCCGCCCATAATAATTTTCTCGCATTGCCCTTTGATCCCGCCGCAAAAATTTATCAGTTCCGAAAATCTGGTGCCTAATCTTACTTTAAGATTAGCCGGATTTTTCAGAATTTTGCCGGTAACCGTAACTACGCGTTCGTACAACGGTTTGTTCAAAAAAACCGCCTCCCCCACCGCCAAGACCGTACCGACATTTAAAACCACGACACCGACATCAAAAGGAAGCTTGCCCGGCGGCACTTCCCTGTCCAGAAGCGCCTTTATCAACTGTTTTTCCGCGCCTTGCGGATATTTGGTTTTAAGCCCCACCACCGCGAAATCCAGCTTCAACTCGGCAATCTTGTTCCGTAACGCCTTAATCGCTTCCTGTTTATCATCTTCCACGCCGATAAGAACTTTCCGCACATTCAATATCTGCTGGACAACAGACACCCCCTTTAAGATATCCTGCGACCTCTCTAACATAATTCTAAAATCACAACTAAGGTAGGGTTCGCATTCCGCGCCATTAATAATCAGAAACTCGACCGGCTTGGGCGGGTTTAATTTTACCTGGGTGGGAAAGGCTGCGCCGCCCAAACCCACGATACCTGCGTTTTTAATAATTTCCAAAAGCTGCTCTTTGGAAAACAATTTTATGTTCCGCGCAAGAGCCACACCCACTCCAGGCTCTAATTCGTCCTGGCCGTCAGAATCGATAATTACAGCCTTACAAACTCCGAGTACCGGATGATTATAATCCGTGATTTTAGTAACTTTGCCGGAAATGCTTGCGTGGACAGAACTTGAAATCAGCCCCTGCCCCTGGCCGATCTTGGTCCCCACCCTAACCAGCTGGGATTCTTTAACCATAGGCTCACAGATAATTCCGGTATGCTGGCTAAGCGGTATAGCCACCCGAGAGGGTATCGGCATCTCGATAATCTGCTTGTCTTTACTTAATTCTTTATAACCGGTTATATGATTACCACCGGCAAAAGTCTCGCCCATAAGCTTTTTCACCAAAGTTATCTTGTTAAAGTTGTCTCACACAAAAAAATGCTTTCATATAATAGCATACATCGATGCTTTTGAAAACAAATTTTATTGACACTATTTTCTTATTATGTTATATTCCTATAAACAGGAGGTTGCACCAAATGGCCAGTAAAAATTATTCCAAAAAAGAACTGGATATCTTAAAGGAAGTCGGCAATATCTGTGCCGGCAACGCAAGTATCGCCCTCGGTCAGATCTTATTCAAAAAAATAGACTTAGAAACACCGGTTGTCCAGATACTAAACATCCACGAGCTCGCCAAAGTGGTCAATAACGATGAGCATACCATTGTCGCTATCCACATGGAAACCTTAGGCGCGGTCAGCGGCCATGTGCTTCTTTTATTTTCGGAAAAAAGCGCCTATAACTTAATGCAAATCTTGGTAGGAAAAACGTTTCAAAAAACCAGATTTATTACTCAAATCGGTATTTCCTCTTTAAAAGAAATCGGCAACATCGTTATTTCTTCATATTTATCAACTTTAAGCTCCGTATCCCGTTTAGCGGTTTTCCCCTCCTGCCCTCAGTTTATGGAAGGATTACCCAGCTCTGTTTTTAAAAGCATCTTCGGCGCATTCCAGCAGCATAAAGACGCGAGTCTAATTCTGATCGAAACGATATTCACAGAACGCATAACATCAGTTACGGGTAAATTTTTCATCGCTTTTGACTCTGAATCCATGAAAAATATTTTAAAAGCCTGTGAAAAACAGCTTAAAAAGTAATTGGTTTTAATATGGTGCCAGAATCTAACTCTCCGATTAAAGCTCAATCCGAGAAAACCTTGAATTTAGCGAGTCTCGAAGAAATCAGCAAAGTCCTGGGCTCGTCACTAGATTTAAACAAATTGTATAACGTCATCCTCGATACGATGCTAAGGCAGACCCGCGCCGACTCTGGCTCCTTGATGATTTATGACGAAGCAAATACTGAATTGCATATTAAGGCCTCTCAAGGCATAAAGGCGCAAATCGCCCAACACGCCCGCATAAAATTAGGCGAAGGAATTGCGGGACTGGTCGCCCAGCAAAACCAGCCTTTATTGCTTAATGACGCCACAATCCCCTTGATTAAAAAGAGCGCCGCTCGGCGGCGTAACGTTAAATCATCCCTGTCTATTCCCCTAAGTTTTGCCAATAAACTCATCGGCGTCGTGAATTTAAACCGTATTCCGGGTTCGGTAGAATTCACAAAAAATGATTTAAATATCATTTCAAAATTCGCGAGGGAAAGCTCCATCGCCATCCACAACGCCAAACTTTACGTTGCGGCGGAAGAGAAAATCCAGCAATTATTCCGTTTCAATGTTATCAGCTGCGCCTTAAATTCCGTCCTGGACCAGGACGCGATCATAAATGTTTTAGGTGATTGCATCCGCGATTTATTTAGTTTTGATATTTTTACCCTGATGCTTTTCGAAGATGAAAACTATTTTTTATTCATCGGTTCATCCTCTCCCATTTTAGATAAGACAAAACACGCTTTGAAAAAAAATTTATTGCTCGTTGCCGGCAGCGCAAAAAGAGAAGTTATTCAATTAAATAAAATTTTCATAATTTCCAAAAAGATTAAAGGCATAAAAAGAAGCAAAAAACCCATCCGTCCTGCCGACTTAAAATCAAATAAAAACGCTCCGCTGGTTTCTAAAGGGAATATGTTCGGGATGCTAAGCCTCTACTCGACAAAACCGGACCACTTCAATGAAAAAGACCAGCAGGCATTGAGTACTCTGGCCAATCAGGCATCGGTGGCGCTGGAAAACGCAAATCTCTACAAAAATCTGCGCAAAACCTATATCAGCACGATAAAGGCGCTAGCGCAAGCTATCGAAGAAAAGGACATTTATACAAGAGGGCATTCTGAACTTGTATCTTATTATGCGGTAGCAATGGCCCAGGCCTTGAAACTCCCGGCGAAGATGGTCGAGGGAATCCAGATCGCGGGCATTTTACACGATATCGGAAAAATCGGGATTCCGGAAAAAATCCTTTCAAAACCCAGCCAATTGACAACCGCGGAATATAAAATTATAAAAAACCACCCCTTGATCGGCAAACGCATCTTAGACCCGGTAAACTTCTTCTGGGGCGAAACCGCGGGATGGCTCCTGAAGCGGCGTTCTCAGAACAAGATATTATCCAAACACCTGAATAAAAATTTGGTGAAAAAAATTGAATCTCCCTTGTCGATGACTTTAAATATTTTAGAAAGCACAGATTTATCCGATGAGATAAAAACAACTATTTATCACCATCACGAGCGCTACGGCGGCGGCGGATACCCCGACGGGATAAAAAAAAACGATATCCCCGTCGGTTCACGCATCCTGGCCGTTGCCGACACATTTGAAGCGATGACTGCCGACCGGCCGTACCGCAAGGCCTTCCGCGTAAAAGTTGCGCTCAAACTGCTTAAAGACTGCGCACCGGCTCAGCTCGATCCGGTAATTGTTAATTTATTTATAAATCTTGTAAAAAGGAAATGGATTGTAGTAAAATAGTATATATAACATTTACAAACTTAAAAAGGGGGGTTTTAAAAACAAATGGCCAATAACGAAACAACCTTAGACAATGCATGTATTGATATGCTAAAAGAAGTGGGGCATATCTGCACGGGCAATGCCACCATTGCCCTGGGACAGGTAGTCAACCAAAGGATTGAATTGAACATCCCGGATTTACAGCTCATGGACTCGGAAAAAGTAATTGACCAATTACAAGGCACGCAAGAGGTCCTGGTGGGAGTAAGCATCCAACTGTTGGGCAAGCTTTCGGGAAATGTCGTTTTGATGTTCCCGGAAAAAAGCGCTTATACATTAATAGACTCTATCTCTCAAATGCGCGGCGGCGAAATCGGCAGCGCTACCGAATACGGGGTATCCACGCTAAAAGAAATCGGTAATATCGTCATTTCCGCATATTTAGCAACGCTTTCAACATTCACTAAAAGCGTAATCCTGCATTCTACGCCTAATCTTATCTGCGGCACCCTGGATACGATTTTCAATGTTGCCTTCAATAAAATCGTCAGGGAAAAAACCCAGATTATTTTAATCGAGACATTTTTTGATATAAACGAAAAAGATATCCATGGCAGTTTCTTCTTGATTTTTGAGCCGCACGCGGTAAAAAGACTAATCGACGAATCCAAAGCCAGCGGTAAAGACCAGAACCAATAATTATACTTGGCGAGATTGCTTATAAATACTTACCCCATGTAAAAAAAAATGAAAATGCGCTGTTGCCGCCGTTGCCAAACATATTATACTTGCGATACCAAATGGTATCGGGGGGAAAAGCACGAAGAGGATATCTGCTGTCCACGCTGCGATTATTTTAAAATATGCCAAAAAGAAAATAAAAAGAAAAATAACCCTTCCTGAAAATCCAACACTTACGACCTGCTTTCCCTGTAATTTAACGGTTTAAAAATCATCTCGGAATTTTCACCCGGCATAGAGGCTACCGGCTCGGAAAGTAAGAAATCGCCCTTTTTAATCCACGCCTTCAAGATTTCACATATTTCTCTCGCTTTAAAATAACTGGACATCCCGGTCGCAGGGATTTTCCGGTCATTCACAACTATCGAACCCGATCTTAAATCCTTATAAGTTACGTACCCCAGGCAATCGCTTTTACCCTGCGGATACGCCCCGCTATAATCGATAACCTGGGCCAGCAAATCTTCATCCCGCACGCAAACATCTTTCATGATTTTTTCATCAACGATCGGGATCGGAACTCCAATCCCTACCGCTAAACTCACGCCATAACCCTGGATAGAAGCGGCACGTAGCCATTCGCCATTCATTTTTTTTAAATCCCCCTGAACCGCCAATGTCCCGGCAGGGGTTATCGGAACACCTTCTTTTGTCCTCTTTACTTTGGTGGCATGCTGAGTGCCATGCCCGAATATGTAGCCTATGCCGCCGCCGAGAAAAATCCGCGTACCGATACCAATGGTCTTAAAATATGGATCGTTCAATAAAGGCGATAATTGTCCGGCGCTGCAATAATTGGCGTTGCCTAAATTTTCCCGCAACATTCCCATGTAGGTATAAATGGTTTTTTGGGAAATATTGACCGCCACATTATAATTCTGGTACGCGTTTCGGGGGTTTAGAAGCCAAGCGTCATTCAAGTCTTTTAAATTTATTAAAGTGTTAAGTTCTTTGCGCGGGTAGCAATCGGTTCCATAGGCAACCGCTCTTAGTTTTAAATCATTTCCCCGTACCATTTCCTCGATTACATGGGCCCCGCCGTATTTGAACTCTCCCGGATAATAAAGGTTGACCGGATCGTTCTCTCTTAGTTCGGTCGCGCCAATAATTAGATCTACGGCCGCTAACCCGCAATAACAAGGTACGTCGTTCACCCAAGCTTTTTGTATTTTTATCTTTGGCTTGGCGTGCCCGATATTAAAAATAGCCGTAGAAGAACACATCGGGCCGAAAGTGCCGGTTGTTACCACATCCACATATTCCGAAGTTTTCTTTAGCCCTTTATCCTTAACTATATCTAAAACCTCTTCTTTGGTGACAACAACCACTTGCCCTTTTTTAATTTTTTCATTTATTTCAGCTATACTTTTCGCCATTGAGCCCTCCGTTACCCCTTAAAATTTTTTATTAACAGATTCGCGGTAATTGCTCTTCAACCGGCATATCCAAAATGCGGCTTGAGCCGGAAACGGTATTTAAATAAACATGTTTTTTATGACTATTCACCACTTTGCCGATAATTCGCGCCCCCTTGCCCAACAGGTGCTGCCTCATACGCTTCAATATAACTTTTGCCTTATCCGGCCGGACAAAAGCCAGTAGCCGGCCTTCAGACGGCAGATATAACGGGTCAAGTCCGAGTATTTCACACGCCCCTTTAACATTAGCTTTTAGCGGAACGTTCTGTTCATCAATTTCAATGCCTACGTTTGAACTAGCCGCGATCTCATTCAGCGCCGCGGCCAGCCCGCCGCGGGTGGGATCCCGCATAACGCGTATGGCCTTCGCGTATTTTAGCATTACGGAAACCAGCGCATTTAAAGACGCGCAATCGCTGCTTAAAACACTATTAAATTTTATGCCTTCCCTCTGGGCTAAAATCGCAATCCCGTGTTCGGCCACCGTACCGCTGGCAATTATAACATCCTTGGCTTTTGCAAATTTAGAACTGACATTAACGCCCGGTGGCACCGTGCCAATACCGGCCGTATTTATAAATATTCTATCACATTTATTTTTATTTACAACTTTAGTATCGCCGCAAACAATTTTCACCTGCGCTTCCTTGGCCGCTTTACGCATAGAAATTATGATTTTCTTTAATATAGAAATTTCCAATCCCTCTTCAATAATAAATCCTACGCTTAAAAATTGCGGCTTTGCCCCCATCACGGCCAGGTCATTAACCGTTCCGCATATCGCTAATTTTCCGATATCTCCTCCGGGAAAAAAAATAGGGGTCACGACAAAAGAATCCGTAGTAAAAGCTATTCTGCCCGCATCTTGAGATAGGCTAAGCACGGCGCTGTCATCCATCCGGTCAAGTATTGGATTGCCAAAATTGGAAATTATAAGCTCATTTATAAGCTTTTGCATCTTTTGCCCGCCATTGCCGTGGGCTAAAGTTATTCTTTTATTGTCCACATCTACCTCCATAGCGATAATAGGCGGCGCAAGTGCCTTCGCTCGACACCATACAAGGGCCGATCGGTTTTTCAGGGGTGCATGCTTTTTTAAATAATTTACATTCAAAAGGCAAAATAATCCCCTGCAAGACATCTCCACAGCGGCAATTGGTCTGCTTCTGCCTGGGAAGTTCAAATTTAATATGCCGTTCAATATCAAAATTTTTAAACGAGGGCCTAAGACGATACCCGCTTTTTTTTATCGTGCCCAACCCGCGCCAGTTAGTATCGCAGATGCTAAAAACCCGTTTTAAAACTTGCTGCGCTTTTGCGTTTCCCCTGTCTTTTACGCAGCGTGAATACTGGATCACAATTTTAGAGCTACCCTGCCTGATTTGTTCAAGCAGCACGGCAACGGACTGCAAAATATCCAACGGTTCAAACCCGGCAATAACTGCGCATATTTTGTGCTGTTCGCTGATAAACCGGTAAGGGCGGGCGCCGATAATTGTGCTTACATGGCCCGGCAGAATAAAACCGCTAATTTTGATTTTGGGCGAACTCAAAAGTGCCCGCAATGCAGGCGGAATTAATTTATGCGCGCATAAAATAAAAAAATTGTTTATCTTTTCTTTCCTTGCCCGCATTAAAGTCGCGGCAATAGTTGGCGCGGTAGTTTCAAAACCGACGGATAAGTGCACTACCCTTTTTGTCGGATTATGTTGTGCGATATCCAGGGCATTCAAAGCCGAATATACGAGCCGCACGTCATATCCGCGCGCTGCGATGGTCGTTAGGCTATGCAACGTTCCCGGAACTTTCATCATATCGCCAAAAGTGGTAACAATCGTTTGCGGCAACTGACAAACCGCCACGGCCTTATCAATATCTTCCTGCGCCGTAACACACACCGGGCACCCGGGGCCGGAAATAATCCGGATATTTTGCGGTAATATTTCTCTTATTCCGGATCTAAAAATAGCCACGGTATGCGTACCGCAAACCTCCATTAAACATACCTGTCTATCTATGCGCCGGGCAATATCCTTAATTTTCTTTATCAATCTTTTTGCTATAACTGCGTTTCTAAACTCATCCACGTATTTCATCTACTGCTCCGTCAACTTAATTTTTATGTAGAGATATAGCGAACCGCTGACTACGCAGTTCCGCTATGGGGGCAAACCCCCTTCGGCGCTCACTGCGTTCGCTGAGCACCCCCAAAACGTGGAGGACGATCTCCCCCACACCCTCTTTAGTCCACCGCCCAAACAAAACTGATTGGCCGGTGTCCTACTGCTCCGTCAAATACTTAACCTTTCACTCCGCCAGTCTTTTATACATTTCTTCAAACAACTCCAATGTCTTTTTTGCTTCTTCTTCACTGATTTTCTGGATGGCAAAACCGGCATGTAATAAAACATAATCACCGGATTTAACGCCCGGGGTAAGCTCTATCCCTATTTTTTTGCGCGCTCCGCCCGCGGAGACTATCGCTGTCTTCCCTTCAATTTTTTCAATTTTTACCGGTACGCCCAGACACATAAGCTATCACCGCCTGTCCTAAAGATAACCCTTCATCGGACAATATGCAATCCTTTGGTTTGTGCACAAAAAATCCGCTGCGTTCTAATCCCCGCATGAGGCTATCCGTTATGATCTTGTTAAAAAATACTCCTCCGCCCAAAACCACGTCCCGAATATTAAACTTATCTTTTATCTTGCCGCACATCTTAATAATTATCCGGGAGAAAGTATTATGAAAACGCGCGGCAACAACTTCAACTCTATTACCGCATCTTATGTCCTCTACAATCGCCTTGATCATCATATCGGTGCGCGCAATCAATAACCCGTTTTCTTCCCTTATGCTAAAAGGATAACTGGATTTTTCCCGGCCCCGCAATTTACCTGCTTTTCTTTCCAAAGCTATCGCCGCTTCGGCCTCATATTTTACATCATGACATAAGCCGGTTAAAGCAGCTACGGCGTCGAACAAACGTCCCGCGCTCGAGGCCAGAGGCGTATTTATGCCTTTATCGATCATTTTAATTAACACCTTTGTTTTTGCCTTTTTTTTCTTCAACCACTCAATCGGCAACGTAAAAATTTCCTTGCCGTAAAGTTTATAGAGTAAAGCTATTGCCACCCGCCAAGGTTGCCGCACGGCCATGTCGGCCCCGGGCAAAGGAATATAGTTTAAATGCCCAATACGCCGAATCCGGAAATGGTCGCACAATAAAAACTCGCATCCCCACACATTTTTGTTGTCTCCTAATCCTGTCCCATCACAGGCAACTCCAATTATCTTTTTTCTGCTCAAAGCTAACGCTGCCTGCGCGCCGGCGATATGGGCGTAGTGATGCTGCACGGGCAAAAGACGCTTTGCGGATTTGAATCGGAGTTTGAGTTCCTGCGCGAACTGAGAACTCAAAAACTGCGGGTTTAAATCACAGCTGATAACTGCCGGCTTAATTTTAAACCGTTTAATCTTTTGTAAAACAGCGGCCCTAAACCTTTCCCAACAACGCGGGTCTTTCAAATCCCCAAACCCATAGTACAAATAAGCCTTGTTTTTCTTTATTATACAAAAATTCGCTTTTAATTCCGCGCCTAAAGCAACGATATCTTTTTGGCCGCGTATTTTTAATTCGTCCAGGTCAAATTTTATCGATTTAGTTCTAGACGGCTTCCACATGTTTTATCTCAATTTCCATCCCGGCGCTCATCCGGATGTCCAATCGCACCCCTTGGGCCGGCGTCCCCTCAGCGGCCAGTTCAAAAGCTTCCTGCAATGATTTTTCTGTTACTAGGTTAAACTGGCCCACTTCTAATTCAATTTTAGTAATGCGTTCGAATTTCCGTCCTTCGAGCGCTTTTAATACTTCTTCCAAAATGTTTTCGGCGATGCCGTATTCATGCATAATCAGTTGCGGTTTTCTTTAAGGTTGGAGCGTTAGTTTATTCTATCTGTTTTTTTCATCTGCCAATATTTCGCATAACTCAAAATCTGATATGCAGCCCACTGCCAAGCCATCATAAACCCAACGATACCGTCTTTATAACCTCTTTTTTGAATATACATTTTCAGAAAACGCGAAAACATCCGCTGAAGGGCTATCCCAAAGTTCATCGTCCGGCCGTCTCTTAACCATTTTTTCGCCTCCAAGGTACTTTGGATATTCATCTTAGATACAAGCTGACTAAAATCATCATAACAGTAATGAATAATCTCTCCCGTCAGTCTTCCCTCTTTCCCGTCCAAAAACGCCCGGGGATGTATTTCCGCTTCTTCATATCTAAATTTATCTTTTTTAAAAATTTTAACCCGGCTCGCCGGATACCAGCCGCCGTAGCGCATCCAGTAGTTGCGGGCGAAAATACTCTTCATCGCCACCGAATAGGCATCATATTCGGTGCCGTTCGTTAAAAATTGCGCGATCTGATCCCGCAACTCTATACTCACCCTCTCGTCCGGGTCTAAGGTAAGCACCCAGTCATGTTTCGCCTTTTGATAGGAACGGTTACGGATAGCGCCCTCTGTATCCCAGGTGTCTTCGTAAATGGTATCCGTGTATTTTTTGGCTATTTCTAATGTTTTGTCGGTAGAATGGTTATCGACGATTACAATCTCATCCGCCCATTTTACGGATTCCAAGCAATCTGCGATATTGGCTATAACATTTTTTGTAATAATAACAATGCTTAGCGGTAATTTATCCGGCATAACTATCTCTCCTGTCCAATATCAATTTTTTCTAAAAAGTTCGTACACGAATTAAATACATCTTCCGGTTTTATAGAAAATAGACATTCCTTAAAAATCTTCCTTTTGCACTGAAACCGGCACGGAGAACACGGCAGAGCCTTATAAAAGATCAGGTTTTTATTGCCGATAGGCGCGAATTTACGGGGCGTAGTCGGCCCGAAAATTGTCGCACTTTGAGCGCCCAAGAAACTTGCCAAATGCATCCCCCCGCTGTCATTGCCGACGGCGATAACACATCTTTCAAGTAACGCCGCCGTATTCATTATATCCGCGCAAAAATCAGCATCCTCAACAGAAGGCAGAATCGGCCGATTACGCATCCGGCGCGCTATGTCTTTGATTAACGGCATCTGCTCGGGGCTGCCTAAAATAATCGGTTTAAAGCCGGCATCACAAAACATATCCGACAGTTGCGCGAAATATTCCGCGGGCCAATTTTTAAAATTCATCCCGCAGCCGGGTATTATCGCTACAAATTTTTCCTTGTTTTCTATTTTCAAAAATTTAACCGCCCGCTCACGATACGCAGCGGGAATAGTAATCCCACCGGACAAATTTTTAAAATCCTGAACGCCTAAACGCGCCAACAATACCAGTAATTGCTCAAGAATATGCATGCGCTTGTAATCAAGCTTTACTATTGGCCAATCCGATAAGGCGAAAGCGGCGCTTAACATATACCGGGGTTTAAGATTTTTGAGCCAAAAGCTTGTTTCCCAGCGGCGCTGCGTATCGATTAATAAGTCAATTTTTCCTTTAAAATTCCTGCGAAATTCCCAATACCTTTTTAAGCCCCGGGCGCGGTTGGGCCTTTCGTAATGGATATAGCCGTCGATAGCGGGTATGGACTTAAATATTTTTTCATACTTTGGGTAGATTATACCCATATAACTGATTTTTGCCTGGGGAAAAGCCCGTTTCAGATGAGAAAAAAAAGGCACGCTTACGACTAAATCGCCCAACCCTCCCCCGCCTTTATAGACGGCTATCTCCTTTACCTGATTTTTTATTTTCAGGTAAGGCGCATCTATCTTATAAGCTTTAAAATCTTTTCTTTCTAAAAATTTCAGGTCGTAATTGTAGCGCATGGCAAAAACACCTATCCCGGATAAAAACAACTCGCAAAATGGCCCGGCGCAACTTCCTCCAACTGCGGCTTGATTTGCCGGCATTTTTGTTTTGAATTTGGGCAGTATTTGAAAAATTTACAGCCCAAAATTTTAAAATCGGAAACCGCATTTCCCTCTCTGGCCAGTTGCGTTTTTCCCCCATTTAAAAGCTTCCTTTTAAAGGAAAGGCGACTTGCCAATAACATCCGGGTATAGGGATGCGCGGGCTTTTCATAGACTCTTGTGGTAACGCCGGTTTCTACGATTTGGCCATAGTACATAACCGCCAATTCGTCCGCAATAAATTCAACGGCATTTAAATTGTGCGCGATAAATAGATAACTAAGTTTATATCTATTCTGCAATTCGAGCAAGAGATTTAATATCTGTGCCTGTGTGGACAGGTCCAAAGAAGAAACCGCTTCATCCAGAATAACCAGTTTAGGATAAGTCGCTAAAGCTCTGGCAATACCCACGCGTTGGCGTTCTCCTCCGCTGAGCTCGTACGGGAGTCTGTTTAAATACTCCTTGCCCAGCCCCATTTGAACAATAAGTTCAGCTATCCTTTCTTCCACAATACGGGGCCGCAGTGAAAAAGCTTCCAAGGGTTCCGAAATTATCTGTCCGACTTTTAGGCGGGGTGACAGGCTGCTGTACGGATCTTGAAAGACTATTTGAATTTTCTGCCGCAAGGGCCGGAACTCACGTTCTGTCTGTTGCGTTATATCCTGCCGGTCAAAAAAAATTTTTCCGGCGTCGGGATTGATCAACTTTACTATGAGCTTGGCCAATGTTGATTTACCGCAGCCTGATTCTCCCACAAGGCCAAACGTCTTTCCCTGTTTTATCGTGAAGCTAACATCATCTACCGCTTTAAGCTTAAAGCGGTTGCGAGAAAAAATGTTTTTTTCGATCTCATAACTTTTATTCAAGCTTTTCAATTCGAGTAAAGCCAACAAGACACCTCCTCTTCAGCATCCTTTGACCGAAAGACTGGCGGCGGCCGGGTTCTGCATTTGTCCATGCAATCAGGGCAACGCGGATGAAAACGGCATCCGGCGGGATAAATCCCGCCCCGGGGCACCTCTCCGGCGATAACTTTCCGCCTTCGGATATTATCCTTACAGTTTTGCGGCAGACAATCGATTAAGCCTTTAGTATAAGGATGCTTAGGTGTTAACAGCAATTTCTGCGCCGGTGAAATTTCTACTATTTTTCCGGCATACATAACCGCGATATAATCCGCTATTTCGCCAATCACATCCAGATCATGGCTGATAAAAAGCATGGCAATACCCAGTTCCCGTTTTAAACTATGCAACAATACCAAAATTTGCGCTTGAATCGTAACATCCAAAGCCGTAGTCGGCTCGTCCGCGATTAGAAGTTTTGGCCGGGAAAGCGTAGCCATCGCAATCATAATTCTTTGTTTTTCACCGCCGGAAAGCTGGTGCGGATAGGTTTTAAGTTTTTGCGCGGCAAAGTTCATACCTACTTTTTCAAGCCCCTCAACTAAAAATTTATCATAACCCGAACGGGATATGTCCTTGCGGTGCAATCTCAGGACTTCTTCCATTTGTTCCCGAACAGTTAAAACCGGGTTCAAACAAGTGCTTGGCTCCTGGAATATATAAGTGATTTGACGGCCCCGGACCCGAAGCAAATCTTTGGCCGGCGCGCTCAATAAGTCCTTACCATTAAAATTCACCGCGCCGGATATTTCAAACCGCGCGGCAGAACCCACAAGTTTCGTCAAAGAAAGGGCGGTCATAGTCTTGCCGCAGCCGGATTCGCCGACTAAACCTAAAACAGAATTCTCATAAATAGAAAAAGAAACATCATCGACAACGCAAACTTGCCGCTGGTCATTAAAAACAGAGGTCTTTAAGTTTTTTACTTCAAGCAGATCATTTTTCTTCATACCTTGTATTTATTTCCTCGGCACCAGTAAATCCCGTAATCCTTCCCCCAACAAATTATAGCCCAATACCGTAAAAAATATTGCCAGCCCCGGAAAAACACTCAGCCACCAAGCCACGCCCAAACACGCTTTTGCATCCATTAAGATATTACCCCAGCTGGGCGTCGGCGGCTGCACCCCTAATCCCAAAAAACTCAAAGATGATTCCAGCAAAATTGCCGCGGCTACACCTAAAGTCGCACTGACAAAAACCGGCCCCATGGAGTTGGGTATAAGATGCCGAATAATAATTTTAAAGTCGTTCACGCCTGAGGCGCGCGCGGCCAACACAAAATCTCTTTCTTTCAAACTCAAAATTTCAGCTCTTACCAGTCGCGAAATCCCCATCCAACTGGTCAAACCAATCACGGCCATGACTATAAAAATATTCGGTCCCAGCATAGAAATAATGGCTAAAATCAAAATAAAACGCGGAAAACAAAACATGATATCTACAAACCGCATAATCAATTCATCAATCTTGCCGGCATAATAGCCGGCCAACGCGCCAAAACAAATACCCACAACAGCCATAAGCCCTACGGCGATAAACCCCACGCTTAAAGAAATCCGGCCTCCGTAGGCAATGCGGCTGAATAAGTCGCGCCCAAGCAGATCTGTCCCCAGCCAATGCTCGGACGTGGGCGGCATAAGATATTTGCCGATATCAATATCGTCGGGCTGATAACGGCAGATTAAGGGGGCGCTAAAAGAAAACGCGGAAATCACCAAGATTATTACTAAGCCGCATAACGCTAATTTGTGGTTAAAAAATCTGCTCATCATTGTTTCTTTGCTCCATAGCGGATACGCGGATCGGCGAAACAATAGGCAATGTCGGCCAAAAAATTACCTAGTAATGTCAAAAAAGCACTGATTACCAGAACACACATTATAACCGGATAATCCCGGGACATTACCGCATCGTAAGTCAACTTGCCCATGCCGGGTATAGCAAAAATCTGCTCAAAAATCACACTCCCCCCGATAAGACCGGGGATAGATAATCCGACGATGGTAATCACAGGCAAAATCGCATTTTTTAACGCATGCCGGAAATATATTCTTCGTTTCGGCAATCCTTTGGCATATGCGGTGCGGATATAATCCTGATGCAGCACCTCGAACATGCTCGTGCGCATATAACGGGAAAGCCCCGCTAAACTTGTGAACGCGGATACAAAAATCGGCAGGATAAGATGCCGGATATAATCTAAAGTTTTTCCCCAGAAATTAAATGTTTCAAATTCTAAAGATCGGATACCGGAAACCGGCAGCCAATGCAGGTCTACGCTGAAAAGTTTAATTAGCAACAAGGCCAGCCAAAAAGTCGGAACGGCAAATCCGACAAACACCATTATCGTCATTGTACGGTCAAACCCCTTGCCTTCGCCTACGGCGCTAAAAACGCCGATAGGAATTGCGATTAAAAAAATTAAGCATATCGAAACCAGGTTTATTGCCAGCGTAATGGGTATTCTTTCTTTAATCTTATCCATAACCGGGCGTTCATCAATAAAGGAACGCCCAAAATCAAACTGTCCCAGACGCTTAAGCCATTTCCAATATTGAATTATTATTGGTTCGTCCAGGCCGTAAAGCTTTTCCAGCCTGTCTCTTGTCTGAAGACTTACCTTCTGGTTCAATTCGAATCGGATATCGGTGGGTTTGCCCGGGGCAAGGTGGATGACAAAGAAAGACATAATGCTTATACCGAGAATAAGCGGTATAAGGGTTAACAACCTTTTTAAAATATAATTAAGCATTTAAATTTAAGATTATTAGTTGCGGTCTTTGCGGTCGGATTTGAACAGATCCAAGAAGCGGTCTTCATAATCTTTATAGATGTGCCATTTATCTAATTCTCTTTTTAATTCGCCGGCTTTTGTTATATCTTTTTCGGCTAAGCCGAACAATTCCTCAATTTTTGTTTTTGCAGACTCAGGAAGTTTAGTAACCGAAGCAAGTGTTTGTTTAATATTCTCAATCTCTTCGTCGCTTATCGGCCCCGGAATAGTACCGGATTTAAAATAGTTAACTAATTTTTCTATTTCATCTTCCACGATTTTCGAACGTTCTTCCAGGCTGGAGAAGTCGAATTTTATCCCGGCAATTCTGCTAAAGACGGTCAATACCGCCTTGGCCGCCTTTGGATTTTCAATCTGGATAGCGTACAATGGGATTTCGGCCAGGAAACAAAATCCTTCCAACCGCCTTTCTTTCGCCACGCTCAAAAGAAGGCCGTTAAGCCCGCTAATCTGCCCGACATGCATGGGTTTTACGTCAAGGCTTGACAAGGATTTCAATAATTTCTTATCGGTTACCGTAGCCCACACGCGTGAGGGCTGTGTATGGTCGATAGGCACCGGCATGGAGGCAAAAGTAAAAATTCGCTTTATCTTAAATTCTTCGGCCAACTCTAAAACAAATTCCGCGTATTCATATCCTTTTTCCACGGCCGGTTGAGCCTCACAAAGAAAAATTATCAGATCATTTCTACTTGCCGGATTGGACCAGTAAAAAAATCTGCCCTTCGGTAACCGCGGCAGTGATATTTGACTATTTATAATCCACGCTTCATGCGAGTAGAAAAATCCCTCGGAACTGACTTCAGCTAAAAGCCGGGGCTTGAGTTGTTCGATCATAAATTCAACCGCCCGAACCGCAACATTACCCATACCCGGCCAGGCGGCGATTAATATCGGGTTCTTTAAACGCGGGCGCTTTACTATCTTGATAGATTTGTTTTTCATATTATATATTAAAATACTACAAAGCAGCCTTTGCGTCAATACGAAAGATATTAAATTGGTTGTTTGGTGTTGCCTGGAGATTAGAACTTGGGATTTGGTTATTAGTTATTTTTAACTTATATTACGTCCTCTTATTGACATTCCCCTTACGTTATGCTAGGGTGTTTTAATCCCAAAATTTGTATTAAAAATGGGCTTGATCCTCAACTCGTTCAGTATAAAATAGTTAGCAAAAGCAGGCCTGGCATAAAAACATGCGGCAAATTTCGGGATACCTCGATAAGCAATTAAATCCTGAACATATTTAAACTATCGCCCCTGTAGGCCGGATTTTGCAATAAGCAAAATCCAGGTTAATAAAATTTCGCTAAAAAAACTAT
>JAHJAO010000003.1 GCA_018813905.1 Candidatus Omnitrophota bacterium | reverse complement strand
CGATCTCTTGAATCAATATTTATCGTGCTCAAAGACACGCCCAACTTTTCAAAAGTGCTCAAGTCTGCATTCGCCTTTAAAGAAAACAACCGCGATTTTCTTGAGCCTGCGGATATCGCTTTAATCGAAGAAGCGGAGAAAATCTGGAATAGTCAGATTATCCAAGGGAAAAATATCGATTTTGAAAGAATTAAAAGTGTGTTTTACCGGATGATCGAGCTGGACAAAAAAATAGCTGTGATAGAGGAGGAGCTTGCCCGGCTGCTTTTAAAATGGGGCGCGGATGAAAAAATAAAAGACCGGCTCCGGGGGCAAAGTTTTTGGCCGGTCATTGAATCCTCGGCCGGATGGGAGGCATTGCAGTATTTTACGTCCGCTTACGGTAAAGGGTTAGAAATGGCGCCTAAGATATATGTGTGCAATGCAGATCCCCTGCTTAAGAAGATAATAGGTAAAGCTATGGCCGAGAAAAAATTAAAAGTTGATATAGAGGATTTTCCCAGAGAGCAGGAGCAAACAGCAAAATTACAAGGCAGCGGTTATTATGTGTTGTCCGTGTTTGATTACGCGGAGAACGGGGATGAATCTTTGATTGAACCGCAGCTTTTAAATATAAGAGAGCTATTGCATAAACAAGGCAGATTTATCATTATTTTAGCCAGAGAGCAGGATAAGAATGGCTTTAGGCAGGCGCTTAGAAATTTCGGTTTTAATATCCGCACAACGTACCGTAACGGGGATACGGGATTTCATTTAATCGAAACGGATAAAGGGGGAAAAATTGAAGATTCGATGATCAGATTTAATAAGCTTAAAGGAAAAAGCGATTTTACTCCTGAGGATGAAGAATTTCTCAGGCGATTCTGGGAAAATGTTTTTAAAAGAGAAGGAATTTTTCTTGCCGCCAATTTTAAAGGTGTGTTGCAAAATTATATAACCGCGCTGCCGGCGGATGTGAATTTTAGGATGATGTTTGAACAATTAGAACAGCGGCTTGCGGCGGAAGATGTTACAAAAAATAACTTTATTTCTTTGCGGAAGATGGAAGAATTTTTGGATACCTTAATCGGTAAAACGCCAGCTTTAAAATGCAGTTTATATGACCGGATTGGTGATGATGGCCGGTTAATCGAAGGACTGCTTATGCGGACGACGCCAGAAGGGAAAAAGATAAATTGGATTTTGGAATTGGAAGAAAACAGATTTTATCGGCAGCTGTTTAAGCTGGGCGATAAAATAGAAAACTTTCAAATAAATGATGCAGGAGTTTATAAAGGGTATGAAGATAATAGCAAAAATCATCAGGAAAAAGTCATTTCTAACATGATGGATGGCGTCTTTAGTCTTCTCCAGCATTTAGACCAGATGAATGAATTGCATATGGGCCTATTAAATGACGCAATTGATGTAAAAAAAGTTAAAGCTGAAATAGAGGCTAAATTTGAAGATTGGTTTTTGTGTGCAGAAAAAGAATTGCCGTCAAAATATAGAGATATGATGAACTATTTGTGGCATGGGAACAGCCTCTTAAAAGGTACCGTGTTTTCAATAATAGCGGATATATGGATGTTGCAGGGGGGAGTTGATTCTGAGATAGGGAAAAGGCTGGGAGAGTTTTCAAAATTCGCGGATGAATACAAAAAGGTAAGCTGGGAAACAATGGAACCAAAGATAAGCGAGGCATTGAGTGTATTGTTTTTACTAAACTTATGGCTTGATTACGAGCAGAAAAATGATCTGCTTAATCTATTCATAAGATTTAGAATAGACCGATTTGTAAATGAGATAGAAGATGAAATTGGAGGAGATAGTTATGGCGCGCGATCACTTGCATTTGACCTTCCGCACGCAAGAAATACCCCAAAACAGAAAATAGTTTTTAGTTTATTAGGTGATAATGAACCCGATAAATTATTTTTTCAAAACAGGTTAATAAAGGTATTTAATCTTAGCAATCAGGTCTTTACCTTTGAATCGATTTATAATCTACAGTGGATGATGAATTTTAATGGACATGAGAGATAAATATATCTTGAGCTTTTGGGCAGGATAACCGGATATTTTAGGCAAAAGGCGAAAATGCAGCCAGATAGTTGGAGAAAAAAAGCGGCGATATTAGATAAATATATAAACATATTTGTGCGCGATGCCAAAGGAAAGGCCATGATAGCCAGGGGAAGGAATAATCCATTGTCAAAAGAAGGGGCTGATAAAGCTATTGAAGAAGAAAAGCGATTGGATTTTATTCAAGCCATGGAGGAGGAGATGGAGGCCTCGAATATCCATTATGCAATTGAACCAGAAGAGTTGAGTAAAATAATCGCGACAGAGAGCTCATTGGTAACTTTAGACTTGTTGAGATATCTGATCGGTTTATCGCATAAGAATATAGATTTAGAAGATAAAGTTAAAATAAAAAATAGCATAAAAGGAGCCATAGATAAAATTAATTCAAATTTTGTGCTAGTTTCATTAATGATTGACGCTAAAGAAAATGCTTGGATAAGATCTTATATCGCAGAAAGAATAATCCCGGATAAAAACTTCCGAATAGTAGTAGAAATGATCTGCGGCGATGGCGATTGTTCGGCGTTGCTTATTGAAAAAAATTTAGCGGCCAGAAGGGCCATTATTCAGATATTGAATAGCGGTCATAATGAAGAAATGATACCTACTGTGTCCATGATCAGGACCTATCTGATTTGCGATAAAACAAGTAAGTCCTTGGAATTTTTGCGCGAAATATGGGAAGCATTTTCAAGAAAAAACGGTCGTCTATTTCAACTGGATGGCGTAATAAGATTCCTTTTCTTGTTGGAGGGAGAGGATTTGCCGGAAGCAGTATTGCGTAAAAGCGCGGAAATAATTTCCGATGTTTTTGAGAAACAAAAAGACAGCTATACAGCACAGGAAGCGCAGGAGCTTTCAATAACTGTAAATAAAATATTAGGCATGATTGAAACAAGGATAACGCTTTTATCACAGGAAGAGGAATTGGGGTATCTGCCGGAACGTACAATAATAAAAGAAACAGTATTTGTTGATAGGGCGATTTAGGAAAGACATAAGTCGCAAGCCACAAGTCTCAAGACATAAAAGCTAAAAATGAAAAGCATATT
>JAHJAO010000106.1 GCA_018813905.1 Candidatus Omnitrophota bacterium | reverse complement strand
TTAAAAATAGATAAATTTTATAAAGGCAAGGGCTGCAAGAAGTGCGACTTTAGCGGCTGGTTTGGCCGAAAGGCTATTGTTGAAATCCTAAAAGTCGACGAAAAAATAAAGGCGTTGATTACGGACAATGCCGCGGAAGATAGGATTTTTAAGGAGGCGAAACAAAGCGGCTTGATTGCCTTGATTCATGCCGGGCTCATGGAAGTAAAAGAAGGCGTTACCAGCCTCGAAGAAGTTGCCCGCGTTGTCGATGTCCGCGAGGAAGAGTTGAAAGCGGCGGAAGAGGCCGCTGTTGAGCCGTCCGCGCCCAAGTTGCCGGCGCGCGAAAAAAAGAAGATTCTGGTGGTGGACGACGAAGAGGATATTGTTCGGGTATTAAGAATGCGGTTTAAAGCGGCGGGGTATGATGTGATTACGGCCGGCGACGGCCAGGCCGGGGTAGAGGCCGCGATTAAGGAAAAACCGGACCTGATTGTTATGGATGTGATGATGCCGATATTAGACGGCTTTGGCGCAACAAAAGAAATAAGGTCCCGGCTTGAAACCGCGCCTATTCCCATAATCATGCTCACGGCTAAAAGCGATATCGAAAGCGAACTCAAAGGCATTGACGCCGGAGCGGATGATTATATGGCAAAGCCGTTCGAAGCGGACAGATTAATCGCTCACGCGCAAATGCTGTTAAAAAGAAAAGAAAGAAACTAAAAACAAGATGAGAAGAGGGATCCTTCAATCTTTAGCGTTGAAGAGCATTGTTTTACTGAACGCGATGCTGATTTGTGTTTTATCAACAGTGGCGCTGATTAATATCCGGGAAGATAAGAAGGCGATACTTTCAAACAGCGAGCAGGTTTGCCGCCGCCTCGCCAGCACGATTTTAACGGCATTGGAAAACCCGATGCTGGCCGGCAACCAGGATTTAATTCAGCAGCAGTTTAATTCTTACCGCCAGCTTGAGGGCATTACCGGCGTTTACCTTTTGGACCATCAAGGCGTAATCAGGCGCAGTACTGATCTTGAGTTAATCGATAAGCCCGATTCTTCTGTTCACGTCCGGCGGGCATTGCAGGGAGAAAAAAACTTTGGCATAGAAACAATCCCGCACAAAAACCAAGCGGTTTTTACAAAAGCAATACCCATAGAAAACCGGCAAGAATGTTACCTTTGCCACGGCCGGGAGCAGAAAGTTCTGGGCGTTTTACGCGTGTCCTTGGATTGGGCGCCGACTTTAGCGCAGGTGCGGTTTTTTATCCGCCAGAATTTGGCAGTTGCCGCAGCCAGCATCAGCATTATCGGTGTTTTATCCCTCATCTTTTTATTTAAAGGGATTATTGCGCCGATAAAGATGCTGGAAAACGGATTGCAGCAAGCGGCGCAAGGCAACCTCGCGCACAAGGTCAATATCAAAAGAAGCGATGAAATCGGCGCCCTGGCGGCAATGTTTAACAAGATGACCGGCGAGTTGAGCCTTTTGATCGCGCGGGAACAGGATAGAACAAAAAAACTTGAAAGACTGAACAAGGAATTGGTAGAGGAAAAAAATAAGGCGCAGAATTACCTGGATATTGCCGGCGTAATATTAATAGTTTTGGATCGGGACGGCCGCGTTGAGCGCATCAATAAAAAAGGGCGCGAAGTCTTGGAGAGTAGCGAATGCGAGATAATCGGCAAAGACTGGATAGACAATTTTATTCCGCAGGCGGCAAGGGAAACAGCACACGAGGCTTTTCAGGACATAATTGCCGGCAAAGTTTTTTTGCGCGAAGAGGCGGAAAACGGTATTATGACTAAACGGGGCGAAGAAAAGACGATTTTGTGGCATAACGCGCTGCTTAAAAACGAGCAGGGAGAAATTGTCGGCACCTTAAGCTCCGTGGAAGATATTACGGTAGAGAAAAAGATAAACGAGCAACTGCAGAAAAAAATGGAGGAGTTTGAACGGTTTAACAAGTTTGTCGTCGGCCGGGAGATTAAGATGCGGGAGTTGAAAGAAAAAATCAGCAAACTGGAACAAAACCCCGGCGTTAACAAATAAAAAGAGGTCTCTAAAAAAGTCTAAAGAAATATACCGCGGGGGAATTGATGGCAGATAAATTTACAAATTCAGAAAATGATTACAGCATAATCTTTAATGCGGTAAGTACAATAATTGTTGTTCATGACCCGCAAACCGGGCAGATCCTGGATGTAAACGAAAAGGCCTGCGGCGAGTTTGGATACAACCAGGAGGAATTTAAGAAACTAACGGTTGAGGATATAAGCACCGGCGTGCCGCCCTATACGCTGCGAGAGGCCGTAGAGCGGGTTAAGAAAGCAGCGCAGGGTGTGCCGCAGACATTTGACTGGCGCTGCAAAGACAAGTCCGGCCGGCAGTTTTGGGCGGAGGTAAATCTAAAACAGGTTAATATCGGCGGGCAGGACAAAATTTTGGCGGTAGTTAGCAATATTGATGAGCGGAAAAAAATCGAAGCCCTGAGCAAATTGAAGGAAGATTTGCTTGAAAAGGCCCCTTTAGGGCAAAAATTAAAAAGTGTTACCGGGGCAATTGTGGATATTTTTGGCGCGGATTTCGCCCGGATTTGGGCAATCAAAAAAGGAGATTTGTGCGATAATGGGTGCTTTCATGCCCGAGAGGGCAAGGAACAGCATGCCTGCCGCGACAGGGGCATGTGCCTGCATCTTTTGGCCAGCTCCGGCCGCTATACACACACTGATGGCGCGGTGCACAAACGCGTGCCCTTCGGCGCTTATAAAATCGGGCAGGTGGCTTCGGGGGAACTGGAAAGTTTTGTTACGAACGACGTTGCCCATGACGCGCGGGTGCACAATAATGCCTGGGCAAAAGAGCTGGGGCTGGTTTCATTCTGCGGTTTCCGCCTGCTTTCTGCCCAAGGCGAACCTATCGGCGTGCTGGCGCTATTCAGCAAATATGAAATTACGCAAGAGATAACTATTTTACTGGAAGATTTAGCCGTGGTTACTTCGTCCCTTATCCAAAACGCGGAAATAGAACGGGCCCGGCTTGAAGAAAAATTCTTTTCCGAATCAGCCATGAACAGTTTGCCGGGCATTTTCTACATCTTTGACGAAACCGGGCGGTTTATCCGCTGGAATGAGAACTTTGAACGCATTTCAGAATACACCCGCGAGGAAATAGTGCACATGCGTCCCGCGGATTTTTTCAAAGAAGACGCGGCCATTATCGCCCGGGCGGTTCAGGAAATATTCATAAAAGGCGAGGCCCGCGCCGAGGCGGCTTTTAAGTCCAAAAGCGGCAAATCAGGAGTGTATTTTTTTACGGGAAAAAAAATCGAAATCTTCGGCAAGAATTACATCGTGGGTACGGGCGCGGATATTACCGAACGCAAAGATATGGAACAAAAACTTCGGGAAAGCGAGTTCCGCTACCGCAATATCGTGGACAATGTCGCGGACGCGATGTGCAGCTATGATTTTAACGGCCAGATCGTTGATACGAACAGCAACGCCTGCAAGATGCTGGGTTATTCCAAAGAGGAACTTATCGGCGCGCCCCTGGCGAAAATAGAGCCGAGGGAATCCGCGGCGCAAATTCAAGGCAGAATCGCGCAGCTGCGGGATAAAGGACACAGGATTTTTGAAAACACGCTGCGGAGCAAAACCGGACAGATGATCGCGGTAAATATCAGCGCGCGCGTTGTGTCTGAAGAGGGGGCGGGGAAAATTCAATCGTTTATGCGCGATGTTACCGAACAGCAGGTGGTACAGGACGAACTCAGGCGGAAAATAAAGGATCTGGAGTTATTTTATAGAGTTGCGGTCGGCCGGGAGATGAAGATGGTTGAGATGAAAAAAGAAATTTTCCGGCTGCAAGAACGCCTGGCGGAATTTATGACTAAACAGAAGAAATAAACAGTTACCACTTTTTAAGCAGTAACTAAACAAACGAAAGGATGCTGTTTTTGCCATGGGCAGAAAGAGAAATATTTTATTTATAGGCTTTTCGGCAAACCTGGTTTTTACCGGCCTCTTTTTTTCTTTTGCGGGGATTGCCCGCGCCCAACAAAAGAGCGTTTGGCGGGAAGAGAAAAAAATACTGCTTATTCATAGCGACCACCCGGAATATCCCTGGGTGCAGGAAATAACCGCGGGCGTAAAAGATGCCCTAAAAAACAGGCGGGATATTGATCTTGAGATTTTATATATGGATACCAAAAGAAACACAACGCTCGAATGGAAGGCCCGGGCCGGTAAAATGGCCCAGGATAAAATAACGGCTTTCCGGCCGCAAGCGGTGATTGCCTGCGATGATAACGCCCAGATTTTTGTTACTCAAAAATACGCCGGAAAAGAAAAGCCTTATTTTGTCTTCTGCGGGGTTAATGCCGAGCCCGAGGATTACGGCCTGCCGGCTTCCAATGTCACCGGAATTCTGGAAAGGCCAAACGTTAAAGCCGCTTTCCAATACTTAAAGAGCATAGCCCCGGCGGTACGCAAGGTCGCGGTGATCAGTGACGATGGCCCGACGTCCGTGGGGGCGCTGGGTTTTATCGAACGGCAGGAATTGCCGGTAAAGGTCGTGGGCTATCATCTAATCGGTGATTTTGATACCTGGAAACAAAGGGTGCGCCAGTATAACGCCGCTGCGGACGCCTTATTGGTATACATGTACCATACAATCAAAGAGAATCCGGATGCCGCGACGAGCATGCTGCCGCAGGACGTTTTGCTCTGGACAAAAAATAACTGCGCTATCCCTACGGTCGGTTTTTTTGAATTCGCGGTCGAAGACGGGCTGTTGTACGGGCTGGTCGAGTCCGGCCACGAACATGGATTTGAGGCGGCAAAAATAGCGCTGTCCTTAATCGACGGCGCCGATATTAAAGATTTCCCGGTGAAGATGGCGGACAAAGGTAAACTCCTGTTAAATTTGGGCACAGCCGCGAAGATAAAATTGGATATCCCGCTGCCGGCACAAGAACGGGCGGAGCGAATAATACAATGAAAAAACAAAAGGGGCCGCAGAGCATAAAAAGCGCGGTTTTAATTGTCGCGGCGGCGCTTGTTGTCTGGTATGGGCATTCGCCGGCTCAGGCGAAAGAGCAAACACATACTATCGGCGTGCTTGAAGAAAGAGGAAAGCAGCAGTGTTTAAAAAGATGGGAGCCGACCGCCAGGTATCTGAACCGGGCGATTCCAAAAAGGGAATTTAAAATAATCCCCCTGGAATATGCGGAGCTAATCCCCGCCGCTCAGAATAAATCCGTGGATTTTATTTTGGTTAACCCCGGCCTCTATGTAGAACTCGAGACCGGTTTCGGCGCGCAGGCGATTGCGACGTTAGAAGCTTTGGCTTTTGGTAAGGGGTATAGCAAGTTTGGGGGCGTAGTGTTTGTTTTGAAGAACCGGGCAGGCATCCGCCACCTAAAAGACATAAAAGGGAAAACAATGATGGCCGTAAGCCGGGAGTCTTTTGGCGGTTGGGTTGCAATGCTGCGGGAATTTAAAAATATCGGCATAGATCCGGAAAAAGATTGTTCCAGCTTCCAATTCGGCGGCACACAGGATGCGGTAGTTGATGCCGTAAAAAATAATGCCGTGGAAATCGGGTGTGTCGCAACCAGCGTCTTAGAACGGATGGCGGCCGAAGGCAAAATTGATATCGGGGACTTTCGCGTTATCCATGAACATGAAGCTATGGATACTAAGGAATTTAAGGATTTCCCGTTTTTACACAGTACGCGTATTTACCCGCAATGGCCGTTGGCTAAAACTAAAACAACCGATGAAAAACTGTCTAAAGCGGTTACCAACGCCCTTTTTTCCATAGAACCGGATCATTTGGCCGCGGTTACCGGAGAATATTTTGGCTGGACCAACCCTTTAAATTATCAGCCCGCGCATGAATGCCTGAAGGAGCTAAGGCTTAGGCCTTACCGGGAGTACGGGAAGGTTGCGCTAGGGGCAGTTATCCGGCACTATCGGGCCGCGCTGTCTTTCGCGGCGCTTCTATTTTTGTTGCTCATTGCCGGGCTAACGGTTGCGGGCAGATTAAATCAAAACCTGTTTAAGTCGCAGGCGCGGCTTAAACAAGAGATGTTGGAACGCAAGGCAGCAGACCAGAAGCTGTTAAGTAAAGAAGCGCAATACCGCACCCTGTTTGAAAACTCGCGCAGCCCGATAGTGATACTAGATAATCGCGGAAACTATTTAAATGCCAATAAAGCGGCATTGGAATTCCTGGAATGCGGCCCGGACGAACTTGTAACGAAAAACGTTAAGGATTATCTTGCGCCGGGGCCGGCACAGGATATTATTTCCGAACACGACAAGTTAGGGAAGCGGGGCGGGGCTATCGAGGCGGAATATTATGTCGGCGGAAGAATTAAAGTTTTGGAATTGAGCTTTACGCCGTTTATCTGGAAGGGAAAACCGGCGGTTATCGGTATCGGCAAGGATATTTCTGAACGCAGAAACACGGAAAAGATGATTCGCGAATCCGAAGCAAAATTCAGAAGACTGACGCAAGAGCTTGCCCAGGGACAGGAAGCAACGTTGAATATTTTAGAAGATTTGCAGGAAGCGAAGGAGGCGCTGGAGGTAAGCCGGGGTAATTTTATGAATATCGTTGAAAACTCTGCCGACGGGATAACCGTCGTAAACCATAAAAACGTCATTTTATTTATAAACCCCGCGGCCACAAAACTTTTTAATCAGCCGGCCGAACAATTGCTGGGAACGCATCTGCATTTCCCGGTCGTTACCAGAGAAACGAAGGAAGTGGAAATTCTCGCAGATAATCAAATCGTTAGAATGGTAGAGGTTAAGGCGGCGGAGACGCGGTGGGGAACCGAGCCCGCATACATTATCGTGTTGCATGATATCACGGAAAGCAAAAACGCGGAACGGGCGCTGCGGCTTGCGGCGCGGGAGTGGCGGACCACTTTTGATGCCATTGGCGACGGCGTGGCGGTTTTAAATAGAAACGCTACGGTTATGCGGTGCAATAAAACATTAACGGGACTGTTGGGCAAAGGTTTTAAGGACA
>JAHJAO010000105.1 GCA_018813905.1 Candidatus Omnitrophota bacterium | reverse complement strand
TGCTGTCTTTAAAAACCCGGCTACCATGTTGAAAATAGAGGTATTTTGCGGCGGCGGCGGCAGAATCATCTGCTCTCCCGCACCAATACTTGTAGCAGAAACATCAATACTACCATTTGTAGAAGAAGGCGGCGTAATAGGAAGACTCATCGTATCTTTTTCGTCCATCGTATCTAATGAAAGAGTATTTAAATGCCCTTCCCCCTCTTCCGCCAAGAACACATTCTGTACATCGGTCTTATTCAAATTTACGCTCGGCGCAAGGGTGCTAGTATCCACGCTAGAATGCATAATATCCGCGCCCGCCCAGCTCACGTCCAAAAGCAAAAACGCCTGGACAAGCACTAACGCTATAATTTTAAATATCCTGCTATTTCTCATTTTCATCTTCCGCGATCTCCCCATCTTCCTTGATTTTCACAATCCGGATTTTGCCTACGCCTTCATAATTCTTGGATAAAACATTATCCTCGACAAAGTTCTCAAGCAGCTTCTTATGTATCTGTTTGGGCCACCAGGAAAAACTCAGCCCCAAATCATACTCCATCTTCCGGCTGCGGCACCACATAACTTTGGCGATAACGCTTATTGTTTCCTTAAATTCATCAAAATCAATATTTAAATAAGCCAGGGATTCTTTGGACATTTTCTCTTCCGAGTTTACCCCCAAGCCGCCTAAACTCATATTTTTCACCGGCCAAACCGTAAATTTATACTCACCCGGATTATCCGCCCCTAATACCCGGCAATTCGCGGCCATTTCCGGCGTGTCAACCCTGATAAATTTACGCCGTTCCTCGTCCATGTTAGTAAATATCCTTTCTCCCTATTTTATAAAGTATACCATTAAATCGCCTGCAAAACCAACTCTGTTGCCTTAACCGAGTCTTCAAAAGGTTCTGTTATCTGATATTTAGTTAATGAATCTGTTGCCGATGCTGCTGGCGATAACATCCCTTCAAAATCAATTACAACATTACCCTGTTCTTCCTTGTATCTTAACGGGCTTTCCATCTTACTTATCTCATCCATGGCCTTTATAACTCCGAACAGTCTGTTTACGGAGTCTGTATAAATATCTGCATCATCAGGATGAGGCTGCTTATTTTGCGCCAGCATTGATAAAAATTTATGGATATTGTTCAGCGCGTCTTTTATGTCATATTCCGAAAAGCGATCTCCTATCGCAATCCCCAACTTCAAAGATGCAGGAAGATATTCTTTGTCTATAGCGCGCAACATTGCTTCTACATTTAAAACAGCACTTTTTAAATCCCTATCTACATTAAAGCTCATTTTATTCGATAAATCTTTTAACTTCGCCGCTAATTTTCCTGCTGCTTCTTTGACCAAAATATCATCCTGTCGCAACGCTTCCTCAATTGTAATCGTTAAGCTTGCCGTACCCTTTAATTCGTATATGGAAATTTCACGCTCTACATGCCCCACTGGTTTTCCCATATCTTGCAACGCGGTCAGAATGATATCTCCTCCGACAAGTTCTGTAAATATCGTGGGATTGCCTTCGGCATCCGCAACCCCTTTTCTTAGATATACAGGAATCTGTGTTTCTGCGATTTCTTGGAATGCCTCCAGATTAAATACATGATTAAACGTTGCTAAGGGTTGATTCTCAAAATCCACTTTATCTAATAATTCTCCCATCGCCAGCTTTTCGATAAACACGCCTTTACCCGTTTTGGGATTGTACATTGCGGTTCCGCCTTTTTGGATTAGTTCTGGATTTTGCTTTACATTTTCCGCAACCGCAACCAATTCACCACTGGCAAGTTTATGATAAACACTCGCGACAAAGCCTTCATTCCACGGGCTGTCCACCCAACTCCTTAAATCCCCGATTGTATTTTGAGAAACATGCTTTACGCCTCTTTCTTTTGCGTATTGTAAAGTTGATTTCTTAAGTTTTTCCAAGACGCCTTGGGCGTTAATTATATATGCCTTTCCGGGCAAAGCTGTTTCAAGAATCGGTACTCCATTTCCGCCAGCTCTTTCAACATCTTTTGCTATTTTAACTTCGTTGCCTTTTACTATAAAGGTCGGATTTTTAACCTGAGGCTGGATAATGAAACTTTCTCGGCTGAATCCATAATAATTATTCGCTTTTAATTCTCTGGCCGTCGCTTGTTCATCTCCTTTTGTGCAACAAATGGTGATTGTTTGTTTTTTTCTTTCATCCGGGGTAAGCGTTGCGGCTTTTTTTTCAAGAATTCTGCCAATAATTGAAATATCTCTTAATTTATCAATTTCACTTTTTAACTCTCTAATTTTCTGCACCTGCTCCCAAGTTATTTCTTTTTTATCTAACGCCTTAAGAATCGCCGCGTTAAGACTGGATTCTGAAATCGGGCTTAATAATTCACGCAGATTAAGAATTAGTTTAGGCATTGCTAACCCAAGCCTGGTCGCATCTCCGCCTGCGGGGATCAATGTCATCCATTCACCGCGTCTAATGGATTTCATATACGCGTCTACATCTTCATCTGATGGGATACCTCTCACAATCTCATCATATCCCGGCGTGCCTTGAAGCGCTGCCAAGTCTTTTGCCTGAGGATGTTGATTAATTTCATCTATTTTATTAAAAATATCATCTCCTAATTGCTCAACTAAAACGCCAAGACGCGCAAGCGTTGCCACAAGCCAAACTTCCTCCGTGGTATAAGCAGTTGCGGGAATTGTCTGCGCTAATGAATCTTGAACTTTTAATCCTATACCTACCCTCTCTAATGTAACATTTGCTTGTAACTTTTCCTCATATTCTTTTAATGCTTTAATTTTTACCTGATTTCGTTTTTCTTGTCTTTTCTGTCTATACGCTGTTTTTAACAAAGCATTGATTCCTTCTTCCATCTTAAACGAATAGCCCATCTCGTTATCATATCCATCGGCAAATCTAAAAACATGTGGCCAGTATCTTGTTATAAAATCTTCATATAAAATAGAACTGGTCGTCTTTCCGCTAAGTGAGTTTTCAAATGCATACCTGTCATCTTCATCTTTGTCCATCTCTTTCAAAAAGGCGATATCTCCCGGGAATTGAGCACTATAACGAGCCAGATATGTCTTTAGCATTTCCTCGCTTATATCGTCGACAAAATAATCCACCATGTCGAAAATCGAACCGCCTTCGATAAGAATCTCGGCTTCTTTTTCATTAGTACGGCTTTGCGCTAAACCAGTTGCTGTTCGCAGCGACGTAAACATCGCCCGGGCTTTAAGATGCTGTTGAAATCCAGCGGCCGCACCCGTACCCTGCGCTCCGGTATGGCCATAGGGCCCTTTTGTCTTATCCCCGCCTGTATACATATGTAAAGTTGTCCCTAAGAATGAATGTATTTTGCGCCCAAACCCGATTCTTACCGAAATTGCTCTTCCTTTGCCGGTTGCCCCCGTGGTGGAACAAGATGTGTTTGTAAAATACATCGCCCCGACTTCTTTAAGCATGGGTATCTTATGAATAAGCCGGCCGGAAAAATGTACCCCTCCGCCCAACGGAGGCAGCAATGCCTTTGTGATCTGCGCTTTTAAATAGATAAAGGGTTCCTCTCTATCGCCTAAACGCCTTTTTTTAACCTGTTCCAATATTTCTTCTAAACGGGCCTGCTCTTGGGCGTTATCTATGGCTAAAGAAGTATTTTGTAATGCATCCACCGCCGCGAATCTCCATACCGGCGGACCATTAAGCGAAATTGTGCCTTTATCATAAGCTTCATTTATTGGTTTATTCCCGATTTCAACTCCGCCTGGCGTGGCATCAATAGTAAGGCCAAAATAAATTCCATCAATAATTATCGGCCGCGGGATATTGTCCTGCTTAATTCCTTTTTTCTTTAATATTTGCCCCATCTCTTTTTCAAAAGCATTGCAATCGACAAAATATACGGTACCAATTTCATCTCCATTTAATTTTATTTTAACCGGATAAGCGCACTCAACTTGATTTGTATTTACAAAATCTTGTTGTGCATTAACAACCCCGCGTTTCTTATCCGCTTTAACGATTAGTTTGCCTTCTTTGACTAAATCGGAAACCAAAACCTTCTTGCCGTCATTGGTTATTAACGCGCGCCTAGATGTTGCAATCGCGGGATGCCTTAACATGCTTTCCAACATCTTCTGCGCACTGTTTAACTTTTGAGTATGAGTTTTTCCTTTTAATTCCCTTGTTCTTATGGCATATGTCCCTTTGTGGCCTTCTTCCTGAGCATTGCTATCTGATGAAAGCCGCAACGTAAATGCTAAGCTGGAAATCTGTCCTTGTCCTCCATCAATAGCTAAATTTGGCTTTTGCGAAGGCAGAATTTGCTCTTTTACGTCTACTTTTAGATATCGAAATGCTTTAACAAAATTCTCTTTATTTAACACTTGAGCTAAGGAAAGAATATCGTCTGCCCAACCGCCTCTCTCATCCTGAAAAGAGAGAACCATTGATCGCAAAAATCCTTGTTCTAAGGTTGTTAGATTAACGCCGTTTTTACTTAAATGTGAAATAATTGTCTCGGTATTTTTAGCATTGTTTACCTCTAAAACGTTTTTATCATCTCTTATTGCTTCATTTAAGGCGGTTGCATATCCTCCCACCATGTCCCGCAGCGCTTCAAATACTCTGCTGTTTTTAAACTCCGTTTTTGCTGTTTCATCAAGATGATTCAGTAACCGGTGATAAAAAGCGATCACCGCATTCTGCAGATCAATATTGTCAATGGGAATCCCCTTTTCCTTAAAAGTTGGAGTTACCATAAACATAAGATCCTGCGATAATTGCTCAATGCTATTAAGCTGGGCCTGAAATAATTCCAAATTATCACCGTAATAAGGCGTTTCTGCTTCCCGGTCTTTTTCCGAAGCAAACCAGCCGGTTTTCTCATCATAAAAAATTCCTTCTATATCCAATAAATCACTGATTTCTATGGCGTCAACCAGCTGGGCTAAGATATCCGCGCGTTCTGTATTCCCTTCTGTAAGCTCTTTAAAGAAAATCCTGCCAAAGGTGCTAAGTGAAGCAATCGCCGCTTGCGATGATGAAACATCAACATTCTTATACCAATCTGGAGCAATCTCAAATGGCGGCGGTGTTTTAAGGTTCATATCGATATATTCGTTGACTGCTTCCAGCGCTTTATCGTTATGTTTTATCCAAAAATGAGGCCTTACAATTAAATCTCCGGCTTCCGTAAAAGTGGCAATTGTTGTCTTTACATTAAAGCTGACGGTTCCAATATGCTCTGGGTCAAGCTTTTGAGAACGGGTTTTATCATCTTGCGTTACATGAATCGGGTAATCTTTAAAATGCCTATTTAAATAATTAACAAGCACCTTGGAAAGCGCTTTCTCCGTAGTGGGTTTTTCCGCTTCAATCATCTCCTGCAAAGCTTCAGGGATACTGTCTTGAGAGATAAACATCGGCGACATAGCGTATTCGTAATTGAGCTGGGGCTGATCTTTTATCATCCCTTGCGGAACTTCGAATACGATTGCTTTTCCGACTCTTGTAAGATTCAATACCGGCTTTCTGGTTTTATCATCGCCGTCAACTCGAGTATCAACTGCTTTTGTCGATGCGGTATGCATCAATACGCTTCCTGGGAACGCATTATTTAAAACATCAATCATTTCCGCATATGCTTCAAAAAATTCACTTTCTTCAGGGCTTAAAGACATTTCTTTTTTAATCTGCTTTTTCTGTTTTTCCTGCTGTGTTTCCATTAATACGGAAATTGTATCAACATTGGTAATTCCCTTTTCTAATGCTTCAAGCACCACTCCGCCTCCAGTGGTCCAAAGAATCAATTCACTTATTTCGTCTAAATCTTTTATAACTTTTTCTTTAACCAATTTGGGGCCGACGAATTGAAATAAGGCGTTGATCATATCTCCACCAACCGCAAATACGGTAACGCCGCGCCGTGCCGCTTCTATCGATTTAACAATCAGTTGTTTGGTTGCTTCCATATATAGTCCGCTTTCATGATCAAACATCCCCGCGCCGCCGTTGAGAATAATAGCGTCATTAGCGGTTAATTTGTCGATCTCATTATCTATATTATCCTGAATAGTCTTTTTGCCGAGATCTAACGCATTTAAATCCTTTCCTAAATCATCAACCGATTCCGTTCTCCCTTCCGGCACAAAATCAAGGGGTGAGAGCACGGTAACGCCGCTGTTTTGAATTTTTTCAAACCCAGAGATTACTTTTTCTAACGTTTTTGTTCGTTTTTTCTTTTCTTTTGGATCGTCTGTAGCTTCGGGATTTTTCGGTATTTTAGATTTGCCGACATTTCTCCCCTCAAAAAATTTTATAAACGCATGTGCTATCGCGCCCATCGCAACAATTTTTATCTGATCTTTTTTCTTTTCTGCTATCTTACCAATATTCTCCCATTTATCATCCTTAGCCCCGCCAAAATACGCTACAATTTTTCCCCTTGCTTTGCCTTCAAATTTCAAAAACTTCTTTATTTCTTCTTCTAAATTTCTTCCCGCGGCTCTATTTTCTTTTGGAATATAATTTACCATTTCCATCGAAGATTGGTCACCGCGGTGCGCCTTACTATAAGCCTCATTGATATAGGCGATCCCGCCAAAAGGTTTTTTGCTGTTTTTCGAAGGCCTTTCCGCCAAGGATAACAGCTTCTCTATAAACTCCTTGCGTACATTTTTATCCGAAGCTTGTTCGCCTGGATAAAAACGGATATTTTCAAAAACAAAGATTATTTTCTTATCCGGATTTTGCTCTTTGGTTGCTCTTATCTTTTCCGCTACTTCTTCGGGATTAAATGTTCCTTCATCCAAGGCAAAAGGCAGTCCAACAACAACAACATTTAACCCTTTTTCTTGAACTAAGCGCGTTCTTACATCATCCACAACCGGCCAAAGGCTAAACTTGTCTTCATAAACTCCCGCCTTAGGGCGTCCCGCGTGCGTCATGACAAACATATATCGTATATTTGTTTCCTTAATTAAATATTCAAATGTCGGCATGCTCTCAACAATCCGTTGCGGTTCGCTTATTTTTCGATAGTCCTCTTTTCCTCTGGCTACATTCCAGTCAACAGCCATAAACGCTGTATCAATATTCTTGTTTACTGGATCAACTATATTTTTTAAATCATCCAAGCTATAAAAAGAGGCCTCATCTTTAGGGGCGGGATTATTCGCGGTTTTGTATTGATAAAAAATATCCCCGGCATTTGTAACGGTTTTCTTAATTCCGTTAAACTGCCCGCTATCCTGGGATACGAGCCATTCAAGCACCTTTCTTGCTACTGGCACAGAAATATCAATAGCGTAACACATCTCTTCGGCTGTAAACGGGCCCTGCTCTAATTTCATCCGGTTGTAGACCGCAGCCGCTAAAGCCGGATTTACGGTTGTGAGCATGCTGTCTTTTATGAGGTTAAATACCGCCTGAACGTTAGGAATATTCAAGCTCGGCGCAAGTGTGGCTGTATCCGCATCGGATTTTTGATAGCTATCAAACGCCGCGAACGACACCGGAGTGTATGAAAAAATAAACGCCTGAGCAAGAAATAAACAAATTACTTTCATCCAAACCTTATTTTTAAACTGCCCAAACATACGCGTTACTCCTTTCGCTGTTTATTATTTCTGTCTTTGGATTAAAATCAGCCCTGCTCAAGCCCCCAGCCGGCAATGCCGAACGAATATATAATATTAAGGAAGGAACAATCCTATGGATTTGAAAGCTTTTCTTATTATTGCCGCGTCCCGGTTGTAAAAAAAGCATTAAAAGGCCTCCGGATATTTTATTCATAACTGTATTAATTAAAGGATTTAATAAACTTTTTTATTAAGTATCAACAAAAAGAGGGTGATGCGAAGACAGTGGTTTTGTCTTCGCCCACCCTCCCAACCTTTTTGGCTATATTATTTCCACTTAGCCGTTACATTTACGATTAACTTGTAAAGAACATATTGTAATATCCCGGGCACCAAGGCCCGAAGCGTAAGTATTACGCCTGGATTAACAGGTTAACAACTTTCTCGTAATCTTCCTGCATTGCTTTATAAGCAGCGTTATCGATGAGTTCAACCTTCGTCAGTTCAATAGTGCCACCTTTTAACTGATCCAACACTGCCTTTTGACTCGCGTCAAGATTTTTGCCAGTAGTCACAGTAAGTAACAATTCAAATAAGTCTACCTGACCGTCTTTTAATTGATTGACTTTAAAATACATTACTCCTTCTATCCCTTGAATCTGCTGCTCGTCTGAGTATATTACTCTTAACAAAGACTTATCTGTCATAGTATCGGCTATTGCATTTTCTTTCCCTGCATGCACTGTAACTTTCGCGAGTTCAGGACTTAATGTTTTTAATACTCTTTCAATTTTCTTTGCATTACGTCCGGCGCCATAAAACTGAATTGCGCCTGGTTTCAGGGCTATCCGTGCCAACCCTAAAAGAAAATGTAAAGATTCTTGATTGCGCGGAACTGCTACTTTATTCTCTATTTTAAATAAATCATCAACATGAAAACCTGCAGCACCGCCTTTACTAATATGTTCGGCTAAAGCTGGAGTTACGTCTGCTGTTTTTACATTAAGAGCATATTTGCCGTCATCCAAATTTCTTATTAACAAATTTATTGCTTTGCTTAATGCTTCTAAGGTCGGTTTTCTCACCATATCTATAGTTTGCTGCACAAAAGCTAACTGCTGCTCGTCACCCATCGTGTCAAGGGCTTGTTGTGCCTCTGAAGATAAACCTGGTCTCACTGTTTCGATAACTCTCTTAACTTCTGTCATATCTCCCGCTTCTATCTTTTCTACATCTGCTTCTGCCTTAACATCCTGCGCCGGATTTTGCGCGGCGGTTTCTTTCTCAGTTAATTTCTTTTCTACAGACTGAGTTATCGCCTCACGCGTCTGGCCCATAGGATTATTTGTATCTTTCCTATCGGTAATGCCGTGTATCTTCATTTGTATATCCAGCACTTGCGCGTCATTATAGCCCATACCTTCTAAGGTCTCATGCAAGCCCTGGTCAGTGATATCAGTTAAATCGGCACTGACATAATTGGTATCTGCTGTTGAATATCCGGTCATATAATTATTTGCGTCAAAGGCAACTGTGCCCATGAATGCTAAATTCTTTCTGGTCGCTTCCGCCATGATGTCATCGGCTAAATCCTGACCAATACGGCCGGCCGCAACCGCTTTATCTAAAACAGCGGTTAGATCGCCAAGAAACTTATCCTTTTGATCTGCGCTTGCTGCTTGAGTATTTTCCGGTTTTAACGCTTCGGCTACAAGAGCCTTTTCCTGGGCTTCTGATTCCGCCTTGCCGGAAGCGCCTTCAACAACATCTTTGCCAACAGTCACTTTATCGTTTACTATTTCCACAAAAAGCTGCCCGTTTCTTTCAATTCTAACATCACCGGTTGCTTCATCAAACTGCAGTTGATTGTTAATCTCTCTTTGTACTGCGGCAACTCTTTCTGCGGCTGTCTGCAATTGATTATCCTGTAGGCTTTTCCCCCACATATTAATAATATCAACTTGATCCGCAGTGTATTCTCTCGCGGTCAAAAGCTGGAGCATGGTCCGAAACGCTTCCTGGTCTGCACGCAGGGCACCTATATCACCCGTCTGCAGGAATGAGCGTAGCGCCATATTATCCACAGATGCCTTCGCGGCACCAGCGACAGTTGGCATGGCATAGCCCACATTGGACAATATAAAAGCACTAATTACAACATAAGATAAAACCTTCCTAAGCATAACCCCTAATTTCTTCATTCCGAACCTCCTTTGATTTTTTACCATTTTTAAAATCATTTTAATTCTCATTTTTTTCTGTCTGCTAAAAATAAATCAACAAAGTTGATAAAGTATACCACATGGTTTTATTTCTCGCAAGGGCGCGCAAAGATTTTTTTGTTTTCTTAACTTATTTATTTTCAATATGTTACGCATACTACCCGTCTTTTCACCTTTTTTAGATGTTGCATCAATTAATTTTTTGCGCGTTTTCTTCCACTGCCTCTTTCACAGGCACAACCGCGTTCATTTCCTCCATAAAAAGATCCAAAGGCGATTTTTTCCCGGTCAACCGGTCAAAATACGGCCCCGGAATATTCTTGGTAATCCGCGGGGTAATAACTATATAAGAAAGGTTTCTTTCCAGCATCATCCGGGTAAGCTCTCGCGTATGAAACCCGCCAGTTACCATCGCCCCTATCTTGCTACCGCTACCCGCGATTGCCTGCAGCGTGTTGCTTATCATTGCCTCATCCCTCAACCCTGCCACCCGGTAAAAATCCGCCCATGCCGGCATATAAACATCCAGGTATGATATGTCCGGCAAGTCAATCTTAATGCCGAATTTTTCCGCCTGTTCATTGATAAAAGCGATATATTTATCCGTTTTCAACTCTTCTTTATGTTCGTTATAAAACGCCAGGTCCTTGTTCACCATCTTAATATCCACCATGCGCTCCATAACCCTTAATCCTCGCATTAAAAAATCCAGTTTCTTTTGGGTTTCGTTTGCATATAGCTTGGACCTCAAAGCAAGATCAACTTCTTCCATCTCATTAAACAACTCAAAGCTCTTTATTTCATCATAGCTTTGAGCGTATTCGATATAATTATCTAAATTTATATGCTGGTTAAAATCTACTTCATTTGCTTTGGCCAGCTCTTTAATAAAGCCCAGATACCGCGAAGCGCTCAGTTTCTCATCCCGGAAGGCCAGGCCTTTATCTAATAATTTGCGCACATCTTCTTCGGATAAGACATTGGTAAGTTCCGTAAGTAATTTTGTGCGTTCTTCCTCCGCCTTGATAAAATCAATCTTTTCCTCAATATTAATCGCCTTTATGAGTTTAGCGAAGTTCGGATATTTGCTTATATCCAGCTGCCTTTTTTCTAATAACTGCGCCAGATAAAGCGCGTAGGTATTTAAGTCCAGGATATTGATGTTAAAAGAGATCTGTTTTAAATCAATATCGGAAATTTCCGGCGTATAAAGAGGCGTTTTTAACTGCGCCAAGCATTTATTCAAATACCGAAAATATCCTTTCGCCTCTTCTTTAAAAGGTAATGACGCCTGAAAGGCGTTAAAATTATTCTCGTACAGTTCGTTATTCTCTATCCCGTAAAGCGCGAGCGGGTATTCAAACCCCTTTGCAATTGCCAGCGCTTCCATGCCGCTCATTTTTCCCTCGCGTACAAAATAATCAGCAGCTTGTTCCCGGATGGCATCTTCGGGAAAGGTGGAAAAAAGTTCAGTCTGTAATCTGCCAACAGAACCTTCAACTCCCACAACGGTCAGGCCGTATTCGGCTACAAGCAGGTCCAGGATATTGGCAATATTGGTCTGTGCTTCGTAATTACAATGCGCGTCCTGGATATGGACAATAACCTGCTCGTTAGTTCCTTTATATATCTCTTTAACCCGCCCCCAGGAATTGGGAATGACGATTTCAAAGATATCTTTAGGCT
>JAHJAO010000104.1 GCA_018813905.1 Candidatus Omnitrophota bacterium | reverse complement strand
TAGGAAATGTGAAAGGTCTCATAAGACACCTTTCGGTCAGGATTGCAATGGAACACTTGAACAGGTTTCTCTTGGGCATGAATTTGTGACCGATGTTCTCAAACTTCAGTTCCATCTCAAGCCCGAAGAAGGGATAGAACCCATTTGGTTTGCGCATTCGCTTGCCTATGCTCTGGTTGAGGGGGCTGCGGAGATTTTAGAGGTTCCATCCACTGATTTGAGTGCAACAGTGGCGCATAGCGAGCAGGATATCATACCTCCAATTATTCTTTATGATAACGTGCCGGGAGGTGCGGGGCTTGTTGCTCGGCTTCTCGAAAATGAAAAAGATTTTGTAGCTTGTTTAAATACTGCTCGGGCTAGAGTTAGTGGTAATTGTGGTTGTGCTGAAAGTACAAGTTGTTATGGATGTTTAAGAAGTTATAGAAACCAATTTGCCCACCAGCATCTTAATCGTGGCACAGTGTATCGGTATTTAGGAGCAATAATTTCTCAATGGAAATAGAGTAATATAAAAAAGATGACCAGCGACCATTTTTTGAAAATTAACACTTGGTCAAAACTCAATACTTGCCAGATAACCGAAAACAGAATGTTGTGAAATATGGCTAATACAAATGCCCTAAAAACTCTTGCAGAGTCTCATGTTCGTCAGTGGTGTTTGGGCAAATATGGTATCGAATTCGAAAATCATGAAAAACAAAGAAGACGCTTTACGTAACTCTTGTTATAGTAAATAATTACAGAACAAATACGATGACATGATAATAAGGTGTTGTTTTAAGGTAACGATTTTTATTATCCTTGTGTCAGTAATTCTAACTGGCACAGGGATTTTTTTATGTTATGCGCAGGAGCCCTATCAGGCAAGTGTAGAAGATTTAAGCGGTGTTAACTATTTCCCTAAAGTTAGAGATGCCTTAAGGAATGCGAAGAAGTCTATTTATATGGTAATGTATTTTGTAAATTTTGACCCCAAATCCAGAAAATCACCGGTGACTGAGCTGGTTGAAGAAGTTGTAAACGCCCATAAAAGAGGCGTTAAGGTAAGGGTGATCTTGGACCAAAATATCTCTTTTGCCGAATGGGAAGGCAGGGGTGGAAAATGGGAGAAAGAAGAAAAGAATATCCCTTTATTTGAGTATTTTAAAAAACAGGGCATAGAAGTTTATTATGACAATCTTTTTGTAGTTACTCACAGCAAGGCTATTGTTATCGATGAGGAAATAGTAGTATTAGGAAGCGCAAACTGGACAGAATCATCTTTAAGAAGGAACTGGGAAACATCCTGTTTAATCAGATCTAAAGAATTAGCCAAACAGCTTTTGGAAGATTTTTCTAAGATTACCATAGATTATGAGGCAAGTATCCTTGACGAAGAAAGAAATCCGTCAGTTAAGATAAGTGATTCTTTTTTAAAAGATTCATCTTTGGCGCCGCAGATGGTTACTTCCAGAGACGAAACAGCATTTGATCTATATCTTCTGTTGTTAAGAAAGTATGATGGTAACCCCGAAGGCAGGGTAGATATTGATTATAAAAATATAAGCGCAACTTTGGGCCTAGATAAGAAATTCAACTATATCTCAGCAAGGGACATATTAAGGGAAGCTTTGGTTCGGCTGGATGACCGATATAAGCTCATTATTCGCGAAATAAGGCCGCCCAAAAGTCCTTATTGCTTATTATTGGGTTATCACAGTAAAAATCCTTACGTCTTGCCTCAGGAGAAATACTGCTCTCTTCCGGATGAATATTGGAAATACGGTTGGAATGAGCGTTTATCATTCACGGAAAAATATTGTTTACTTATCAATCTCATAAAAACAGGTGCAAGGCGGGGTAATGTATGGACTGGCTATAGAGCGGGTCTGATGGATGAATTCAGTTTAGGCAGGGATACAATAATCAGGGGCATGAAGGGTTTAAGGAGATTGAATATTATTGATATAGAATATCCCGAATATCCGGAAAAAGGCGGATTCGAGGAACGGGATCCTACTCGTTTTACATTGCTGGGTTTATATTCACCTCAAATATTGGAAAAAGAAAAAGAAAGATTAGCAAAACTTTATGGCCAAGAACGGTTTGCAGAAGCTCAAAAGTATGCAGGAATAGTTTTTAAGGATAATGATATTCAGGTTATTGAAGATATTATCAGGAAAATAGAAGAATACGGCATTGAGCAGGTAGGCAAAGCCTTTGACAAGATTTCAACAAAAGTTCCCGATAACCCCAAAAGAAGCTACAAGTATGTAGTGGGGATATTACAGACTGAAGCGGAGGCAGTAAAATAGGAGGATATTCCAATGGCAGAAGGCGGATTTTTAGTTAAATTTAATGGTAAAGAGGTAGTTCGTTGTTTTGCAATATCCTTTGATTATGACGCGCGGGAATATACCATAAACGAAACAGAAACTAAACCCTTGCCCGATAGGGTAGGTGTTATAACTATTGAAGTTGAACAGACGTAAGCTTACCTTTTAGATATTGCTTGACTCGGTGTTATATAGATGTTATAAAATGTTATATTATGAATATTATCCAGGAACTTGAAAAATACCGCTTAGAGCATAAAATTACCCAATCCAAGCTTGCCAGGGAGTTAGGGGTTGCTTTTGCTACAGTCAACCGCTGGCTTAATGGTAAGTGTAAGCCGGGAAAAATACAATCATATCATCTTGAGAAATTCTTAAATAAAAAAATTGGTTATGGCAAGCGCTGATGCCGGGGACGAAGATCTCCGGCTTTTAAATTTAAAAGAGGAGGCTAGATAATGGCGAAGAAGAATTTTGAGGAAATTAAGAAGGAAGTAAAAACAAAAGTCTCAGAGATTACAGAAATTCCGGAAGAGAAGCTGAAAGAAGATGCTAGATTTGTGGAAGACCTGGGTGTGGACAGCATGATGGCATTGGAGATAGTGGCGAGCATTGAGAAGAAATACCAAGTGGCTATCCGTGAGGAAGATATTCCAAAAATCAGTAATTTAAGAGGTATTTATGAATTACTGGAAAAAGCAATGAAATAATTATGAATAATGGTACGTCTAAAAGCGCGATTTTTATTACAGGCGCAACCGGCCTAGTTGGTTCATATCTTTTAAAAATCCTGCTTAAAAACGGGCGTAAGGTATTTGCGCTTGCCCGTAGCAAGGCAGAAAAAAGCGCCAAGGATCGCGTGGTTGAGGTGCTTAACTTCTGGGATAACGAAGTTTATCCAAAGTATGGCAAGAATTTGATTGTGTTCGATGGTGATATTACCGAAGATAATCTTGGATTAAACGAAAAAGGCCTAACCCGGCTAAAGAACGAAGTAGAGGAGATATTCCATTGCGCGGCATCGATCGCCTTTAATTGGCCATTAGATAAAATGAGGCAGTTAAATGTTGAAGGAACGCGCAAAATATTAGATTTTGCCCTTACCTGTCCTTTTTTAGAAAAAGTTAATCACTTGAGCACTGCTTATGTCTGTGGTGATCATAAAGGCGCTTTTAGCGAGAATGACCTTGATGTGGGGCAGAAATTCAACACCACATATGAACAGAGTAAGTTTGAAGCCGAGAAATTAATCGCAGATTATCGGAATAAAGGATTATGGATAGATATCTTCAGGCCTCCGGTTATAGCTGGAGAGTCTATATCAGGCAAGACCTTTAGATTCCAGGGCTTTTACCAGTTGCTTCACATCTGTAGTTTAGAGATATTTGAGACCCTGCCTGGAAAAAATATTCTCATGAATCTGGTCCCTATAGATTACCTCTGCGAAAGCATTACTAAGATCGCTGCGAATACAAAAGAGAAAAACAAGAATTACCATCCCTTTGATCCTAACCCCGTTCCTTTAGAAGAAGTACTGTCTTTATATTCGGTTCTTAAAAAAGTCCGGAAGCCCCGGTTAGTAACGCCAGATGAATTCGCCAAAACTGACATTACAGTGATTCAGGCAAATATTTTAAGGTTCAATATTAATTCTTTCGCCGCTGGTGTAATCCTGGATTCCCGCAGGACAATGGCGGCGTTAAAGAATATGGGATTTGAATTCCCTAAATTAAATGAGAAGGTATTGACCAGGTTAATGAGATTTTATAAGGATAAAAAATCATAAAATGAAATCGAACGAATATGACGTAATTATAATCGGCGCTGGTATCGGAGGGTTAACTTGCGGTTGCTATTTGGCTCAGGCTGGGATGAAAGTTTTAATTGTAGAACAGCATGATAAAGTCGGGGGGTATTGTACTTCATTTATGAGGAAAAGGTTCATTTTTAATCCTCTGACATCTTCCTTAGGAAATTTAGGAAAAGATAAGGAGTTAGGAAAAATTTTTTATGAATTACACTTAGATAATGTTAAATTTATTCGTGCTAATCCTTCTGAAATTATTCGTACTCCTGATTTCGAGTTGCCGATTTATAATAATTTTGACCAGACTATAGCAGATATCCAAATTATGTTTCCTAATTATGCAAAATCAATTAAAGAATATTTCAATTTCATTCGCAACGAGGATATCCGTACATTATATGTTCGGTTAAGGAATAAAACTTTTTCAGAGCTTTTGGAACAATATTTTGTTGATCATAAATTAAGAGCCCTTATGGGTATGATGTTATGGCGGCTTGGAATGGAATTCACAAAAATTAATGCTTTTACTGCTGCCATCCACTATCGCGAATTTATTTTTGATTTAGGATATCATCCTATAGGTGGAATGCAAATTCTAAGTAATTCAATTCTCATGAGATTCAAAGAGGCTGGAGGGCAATTGCTACTTTCGCAATTTGTTAGCAAGATCACTATAAAAGATGCGAAAGTTTGCGGAATCATTCTAAAGAACGGGGATTTTATTGGATCAAAATTTTTAGTCTGCGCATGCGATCCTACGCATATTTATTTAGATTTAATTGGCGATGATTTGCTAGAAAAAGTCTTTGTTAAAAAATTAAAAAATTCAATACCATCAAATTCATCTTTTACGCTCTTTTTGGGAATTAATAGAAAATTAAAAGATAATATTTCTCCGACATATCTCTTATGTTATTATTCAAATTATAATGCAGATAAATACGACGCAAAAGATATTAGACATTTAGAGAAGCAAAATTTAGACATTCCGTTATTTTTTGTCTTTCCTTCATTTTATGACCAATCATTGGTGCCCGAAGGGATGGAAAGTGTAGGGATAACGATATTAGCCCCCTTTAAAGACGAACGATATTGGAAAAATAAGAAGAATGAATTGTCTGATAAAGTGATAAAGAAAGCTGAAGAGATTATACCTAATATTTCAAAAAATATTGTTGTCAAAGAGACTGTTTCCCCTTTCACTCTCTATCGATACACTATGAATAGGGAGGGCGGGGTACACGGCTGGGCGTGTATACCGGAGCAAGTCAATTCATTATTAACGCCGCAAAGAAGTTTTATTAAAAATTTATTCTTTGCTGGGCAATGGGTTAGTTTGTTCACCGGTGAATCAGGGTTACCTACCGCGGCCTTTACCGGTCGTAAAGTTTCACAGCTAATTCTCGGGTTAACTAAAAAAGTTCACATTGTTCCACTGGAAGAAGTAAATCTTAATTGACGAAATATTTATAGAGAATGAGAAAACTAGAAAGTCAATATGATGTAATTATTGTAGGCGCTGGTATCGGAGGCTTGGTTTGCGGTTGCTATTTGGCAAAAGCCGGAATGAAGGTTTTAATTGTAGAACAACATGATAAAGTTGGCGGATATTGTACTTCTTTTAACAGGGAAGGATTTACTTTTGAAGCCGGAGCAGTAGAAGATCTCTCTGAGGGAAGTTTTTTTAGGGAAATAATAGAAGAATTGAATATTAATATCAATATCACTCGGTTGAGTCCAAATTTGTTGATATATACCCCTAATGATAAAATTCGTCTAGGAATAATGATAGATGAAATAATTAACTATTTTCAAGAACGTTTCCCAAAAGAAAGGGCTTCGACTGAAAAGTTTTTTAGATTTATTGAGAAGTATAGCATCGCCTCTGTTTACTACAAATATAAAGATAAAACATTTGATCAGTTACTTGATGAATACTTCCGCGACGAAGATTTAAGAAAGATTCTTAATATGGTTTTATCTCAAATAGGAGCGGTCCATAGTAGGGTCTCGGCTTTATCTGCGATAACGTATTTTAGGTCCTTCGTTTTAGGAGGAGGATATTACCCTGAGGGTGGGTTACAGAGGTTTTCAGAGGCTTTCGCTACGAAATTCAAAGAATTCGGTGGAGAAGTGAAATTATCTACTTCAGTTCGGAAAATCGTTGTTAATAGAGGCAAAGCTACAGGGATAGTTTTAAGTAATGGTGAAGAGATTTCCGCCGATTTTGTTATATCTAATGCTGATGCAATGCAAACGTTCGTAAAATTGATTGATCATAAAAACATCAGGAAAGATTCACTTTCTCTTATTGAGAAATTAGTTCCTTCAGTATCAGTATTTATAGTTTATTTGGGAATCAAGAAAAAAATAGGGGAAAAGTTTGAGAATTGCCACGAAATATGGGATACTAAGAATTGTGATGACGATCCTTTTAATAGGTTTGCGTCCGGGAGCAATTTTAATGAGGCTACGATTTATTGTTATGCACCAAGTTTCCGCGATGCTTCTATGGCTCCTTTAAATTGCGAGAGTATCTCTCTTTGCGTTTTCACTCCTTCTTTTGAAAGAACATTCTGGGAATCAAAACGAGAGGTTTTTACAAAAATGATGATTGAACGAATAAGTAAGACACTATCCTTTTCAGAAACGGATATTATTGTGAAAGAAACCGCTATTCCTCAGACTTTGCATAGATATACCCTTAATATAGGAGGAGCATTTAAAGGATGGGCGCCAATTTTAGGCCAGGTAGATATTTCTACGATGCCTGCTAAGACTGAAATCGAAAATCTCTTTTTAGCCGGGCATTGGGTGACTACAGGAGCGGGGGAATCAGGTGTACCCCAGGCGGCTTATTCCGGTCGTAAAGTTTCACAGCTAATTTTAAGGTCAATTAAAAAAGCATGAATATTTATTCTATTTCTTTACTTTTAGCTTGGAGTTCAAATTTAATAATTGGTTTTTTAGTTTTCTTCAAGAATCCTAAGAACAGAGTCAACCAATCTTTCTTTTTCCTGAGTGTTATTCTTACGTTTTGGCTACTTGGTTGTTTCGGTGAAACAGTAACTAGTTATAAAACAACGGCTCTTTTCTGGGATAGAGTGCTTTATACCGGAGTTTGTTTGTATCCTTTATTGTATCTCAATTTTCTCTCAAACATCCTTCAGTTAAAAGTTCGTAAATCCGTCATTAGAAGTATAGCCGCTGTCTGTTTTATATTCCTGCTGTTTAATTACATTCCCTTTCTCAGAACATATTTAATATCTACTGTCGAGAGAAGATTTCCTTTTAGGTTTATTGCCGTTCCGAATTTATTTTGGTTCGTTTTAGTCGGTTTCGTTATGACCATAGGTACCTATGGAGTATTTTTGAAATTCAGGGTTTACAAAAAAGCGAGCAGTGAAAAACGGAATCAAATGAAATATCTTTTTATTGCGTATGCAATTTTAACAACTGGCGGCGGAATGTATTTTTTATTGCCGCTCAATATAAATGTTCCTCCCATAGATTCCACCATGGTAGTTATTTTTAGTATTATTATGGCTGTTGCTATTTTAAAATATCGCCTTATGGACATCCGTGTCGTTATAACCCGCACTGGTATTTTTATTGCTGTTTACGCCGCTGTTTTAGGCATTCCGTTTGCCGCTGCTACCTGGTATCAAGGATTGTTGATAAAG
>JAHJAO010000103.1 GCA_018813905.1 Candidatus Omnitrophota bacterium | reverse complement strand
GGGTAAGGCCAGGGTTTTTCGATATAGCTTTTCAACATCCCACTTTTTTCTTTTAAATATCCCTGGATAAACGCAATATACGCTTTCTTTACCTGTCTTTCGTGAAACTGCTGCATCATTATTTTCTGAATCTTTTTTCCCTTGGCAAAAATAACCAGGCCTGAGGTCTCCCGGTCCAGCCGGTGGCAAGGATGCGCTTTTATATTCAACCCTCCGGCTTGAAAGGTAAGATTTAATATCGAGGTAAGATCGCTTTTGTCATCAGGCCTTGCCGGCACGACCAACCGGCCGCTGGGTTTATTCACGATGAGAATATTTTGGTCTTCATAAACTATACGAATATTTCTTTTCCCGGGGGCCTTGTCCAAATTGATACGCCTTTCTTTAAATTACGCTAACCAAAAAAAAGGGCCGGAAATAACTGCGTTCCAGCCCTTGTATTTATTAAATAAATATCCTGAATTTCTAGTTGTCCTCTGCATCGCCGGGATTAGTTCCCGCTTTTAACTCTTCCGCGTTAGTTACGCCGTCTTCATCACTATCTTCATCCGCTATTGCCCGTACGGCATCGGCATTTCTGCCGGCATTCTTATAGGCTTGGCCGTATTCATTCAGCGCTTTAAAGTTACCCACTTCATGGCAAACCGTACAGCTTACCGTAACATCCGGATTGGCTTCCCGCACGTTATTTGCATCCGGGATGGCCGCATAAGACGCCATTGCACCCAGGAATGTACTTAAAAATATCCCGATTAGAACTCGCGATCCTTTCTTCAAAATTTCTCACCTCCTTTACAATATGCATTCAAGATATAACAAAAAACGATAAAAGTCAATATTTCTAAAGCCTTATTTTGGATTGTTTGGCGCGGGTCGGAGGAATTTAAAAAATTACTGCTCGAAAGAGAATTTTCCCGTACGGAAAATGTGGATGCAGGCATCGGCTACGGCCGGGTCATAAAGAATGCCTCTTTTCTTTTCGATTTCTTCCAAAGCCATGTTAATGCCTAAAGCCGGGCGGTAGGGCCGGTGAGAGGCCATTGCCTCGACCACATCCGCTACGATTAATATCCTGGCTTCCAGAATTATCTGGTCATCCTGCAGCCCTTGCGGATAGCCGGAACCGTTCAACCGTTCATGATGCTGCAGGACAATAGTGGAAACCGGCCACGGAAACTCGATATTCTTCAAGATCTCATAACCAATCTGGGGATGAACCGTTATCATGCTGTATTCGATTTTAGTAAGTTCGGAAGGTTTGCTCAAAATTTCCGCGGGTATATTAATTTTTCCGATATCATGCACGGTTGCGGCAGTCTTTACTCCCATAATCACCTGTTCGGACAGGTTCATATGTTCGGCGATAGCACCCGCTAATTTCGTTACCCGCGCCTGATGCCCGGCGGTATAAGGGTCCCGTTTTTCAACCGCGTAAGAGAGCGCGCTAATCGTCTCGTTTAAAACCCGCTGCAGCTTCTCACAGCCCAATCTAAATTCTTCCTGAAGTTTTTTGCGCTTGATCACTTCCGTCGCCATGGCATCATTAATTTTAGAGAGCTCTTCGGTCTGATCCCGCATCTGTTTTTCAAGATCACGGTACGTATCATCTAATTCGCCGAGCTGGCCGCGCAAATGGTTTAATTCAGAAATCAATTCTTCTTTTGATTTGCTTTCGTCCGCCATTTTAAAACCCCCTTTTGGGAATAACCGTTTACCCCTATTCTAAAGCCACTAGACCTTGTGTGTCAATAAAAGTTAATGCACGTGTTTTTAAAATTCTCTTAGGGGGAGGATTGGGATTGCCAATTTTGACTGGATTATTATTTTTTTTGATCCCTCCGAAGGCGGAGAAACCGTGAATTATCTTTTTAAAATTATTTTTCTTAGTCGCCCCGTCCTTCGGAAACGCAGACATCCGTGTCAACGCAAAATTGGGATCTCATTTCAAAATCAAACATTCAAATCAACGTCTCGATATTCATCTCGTACGTTTTGTTATTTCTTTTTTGCTTTCGCTTTTTTCTTCTTCGCCAAAATATTCACCCCCCTTCTCTAATAAAATAAACTCTTAAAAAATTTATTTTTCTTCCTTTATGTATACTATACAACATTCCGGGATATGATTACAAGGAAAAAATAACTTTTTTGAATTTTTTTTAAATTTAAACATACCGGCCGGATAAAAATTGCGGTTCGATGCGGCGGATAAGAAAATTATTTTGTTATTTCCGAGGAGAGAATTATCGCTTCGGCAATATCTTTCATGGGCATGCGCCGGGTCATGCTTGTCTTCCTTATTAAATCATACGCTTCCTGTTCAGAAAGGCCGCGTTCTTTCATCAGAAGCCCTTTGGCTTTTTCCACTTTTTTTCTTGTTTCCAGCTCTTCCTGGATGACTTTTGTTTTGACGAGAAGTTCCGTATTTTCAATTGCCACCGCGGCCTGATTGGCGACGGTACCCAAAAGGGCAATATCATTTTTTGTAAATTTATAGGCGCGGGTTGTATAACAGTTGACTACTCCGATAACCCGGCTCTTGACCATCATCGGCACGCTGATCATGGAAACTAATTTTTCCTTCTTGGCCAAAGTTTTTTCTTTATAACGCGCATCTTTTAAAACGTCCGGGATAATCATCGGCTTTTTATTTTTGGCCACAAACCCGACAATGCCTTCGCCCGTTTTCAGCGTTCTTTCTTTTAAATACTCGCTGCTCATCGCCTGCGTAGCTTTTATCTTGAGCTCTTGATTTCTCTCATCCAAAAGCCAAAGCGAACAAATCTTCGCGTCCATCACGTTCGCAGTCAAAGTCACAATCAGCTTCAGCACGTCTTCTAAATAAAGATCGCTGGTGATGGCTTTACTGATTTTGTTTAAAGTTTCGATATGAGCTTTATACGAATATTTTTTCATTTTATATGGTTATTTCGGCAGATTAATCGGTGCCCGGCCATAAACGCCGGTAAAATTACAGTATCGGCAGGTAGTTGGTTAATTCATATTTGGTTATTTGCCTTCTGTATTCGTTCCACTCGTCTTTTTTGTTCCGGATAAAAAATTCAAAAACTTTATCGCCTAATGCTTTTCTGACCAGGGAACTGTTTTCCGTTAGTTTTATCGCTTCGAATAAATCATCGGGCAAAGATTCAATGCCCGCTTTCTTCCTTTCATCATCGGTCATTTGATATACGTTATCGGTAACCTGTTTAGGCAAAGGCAATTTTCGTTTAATCCCTTCAAGCCCGGCCGCGAGCATTACGGAAAAAGCCAGGTAAGGGTTACAGGCCGGATCGGGATTGCGCAATTCAATTCTGGTCGCCTTTTCTTTTCCCGGTTTATAGACCGGAACCCGGACAAGAGCGGACCTGTTCTTTTGCGCCCAGGACACATAGACCGGCGCCTCATAACCGGGCACAAGCCGCTTATAAGAATTTACCCATTGGCAGGTCACGGAACAAATTTCCCGGGAGTGTTTCAAAAGTCCGGCCATAAAATATTTTGCCGTGCTTGAAAGATGCTGCTTATCTTTCGGATCAAAGAAGGCGTTTTTATTGCCGCGAAACAGGGACATATGCGTATGCATACCGCTGCCGGCAATTCCGTATATCGGTTTGGGCATGAACGTGGCGTAAAAATTATTCTGCATTGCTACTTCTTTCACAATCAGGCGGTAACACATTACATTGTCCGCCATGGTAAGCGCTTCTTTATAACGCAGGTCTATTTCGTGCTGAGAGCTTGCTACTTCATGATGCCAATATTCGACCTCGATTCCCATTTTTTCAAGCATCAAAACCGTCTGGCGCCTTAAATCCTGGCCAATATCCATAGGCGTAAGGTCAAAATACCCGCCCCGGTCCAGGATTTCCGTGCCGCCTTTATTGCGAAAATAAAAATATTCAAGTTCAGGGCCGACATTAAAAGTAAATCCCAGCTTTTTTGCTTCCTGCAAATTTCTCTTTAGGACATAGCGCGGATCGCCCGAGAAAGGCTTACCGCCGGGTTCTAAAACATCGCAGAACATTCTCGCGACCGGCTTATCTTCTTTAATCCAGGGCAGTATCTGAAAGGTGCTGGGATCGGGTTTTACGATCATGTCCGATTCTTCGATACGTGAAAATCCTTCGATGGAAGAGCCGTCAAACCCCATTCCTTCCCGCAGCGCTCCGGGAAGTTCTGCCCCCTGGATATCAAAGCTTTTCAGAAATCCTAAAACATCCGTAAACCAAAGGCGGATAAACCCCACTTTTTTAGCTTTTATAAGCTTTAATAAATCCTGGCGTTTCATTATTTCCTCCTCTTCTAATAAATAAAAAGGCTTTTGGTGGCAAAGTTTGGATCGCTGGTAAGATTGCTTCCCAGCCGCCTCAGTCCTGTTTCGTCTCCCGGGGCGGGTATATGAGTCATGTGAACTTCACAACCGGAAAGTTCTTTCAGCTTCTCCATGGCGACCTGCGAAGTAGGATTAGTTGCCGCGCTAATGCTCAACGCTATTAATGTCTCCTCTAAATCTAAACTTACGGCTTTGCCGTTTAAAATTTTGCTATTTAAGACCCTTATCGATTCGATTATGCTGGGTGAAAGCAGATGAATCTTATCCGGTATTTCGGCTAAATGTTTTATGGCATTTAAGACCAGACTCGAGGCGGCGTGCATCAGGGAGGAATTTTTACCGGTGATAATTGTCCCGTCTTTTAATTCTATTGCCGCTCCGCAGAAAATTCCCATGTTATCTTTTTTATTTTCTTCCGCCCGAGCGGCTACTTTCCGGGCCGGCTCCACAACCTTTCGGTCTTCCGGTTTGACATCCAGCTCTTCCATAAGCAGTTCCACCCGCTGTACCGTTTCCTTATCGCTGAAGCCGATCATGTATTCGCAGGCGTAGCGGAAATATCTGCGTACCACCTCCTGTTTCGCCGCTTCCTGAACCACCCCGTCATCAATTATCCCGAACCCCGCGCGGTTAACTCCCATGTCCGTAGGAGATTTATATATTGATTCATGCCGCATTATTTTTTCCAATATTCTTTTTAACACGGGGAATATTTCCACATCCCGGTTGTAATTGACCGCGGCCTTATTATACGCCTCCAGATGAAACGGGTCGATAAGGTTAAAATCCCTGATGTCCGCGGTCGCGGCCTCGTAAGCGACATTGACCGGATGTTTTAACGGTATATTCCAAATGGGAAAAGTTTCAAATTTGGCGTAACCGCTGCGCAAATTTTTTCGGTAATCGTGATATAACTGACAAAGACATGTCGCCAGTTTCCCGCTGCCCGGCCCGGGGCCGGTAACGATGATTAAAGGATTTTTTGTCTTGATATACTCATTAGCGCCATAACCTTCATCGCTTACAATCAAATCCGCGTCCGTGGGGTAGCCTTTGGTAAATTTATGGGTATATACTTTTATGTTTTGACGTTCAAGTTTGTTTTTAAAAATTGTCGCCGCGGGCTGGTTGTCAAACCGGGTAATTACCACCGCGGTTACTTCAATCCCCCAGCTTCTTAAATCATCAATTAATTTCAAGGCGTCGACGTCATAGGTTATTCCAAAATCGGCGCGCACTTTTCTGCGTTCGATATCACCGGCATAAATACAGAGGACAATATCGGCCCGGTCTTTTAATTTCTGCAGCAGTTTCATCTTTACATTGGGATCAAACCCGGGCAAAACCCGCGCGGCGTGATAATCGAAAATCAGCTTGCCGCCGAATTCAAGGTATAGTTTATTCCCGAATTTTTGCACTCTTTCTAAAATAGCCGCCGTCTGCTCTTTTAAATAGCGTTCGTTATCAAACCCAATTTTGGATATCATAACTTAATTTCTTCTTCCTTTTAAAAATATTTTACTATTTGCCGTCCGCTTTTTTGTAATAATCCTGCAGCGCGCAAGGGAAAATTTTTTCCTTTATCGAAGCCTCGATCCCTTCTACGCTCGCTCCCGCCGCCGCCATAGAAGTAATATAAGGAATCTTCTGTTGTATCGCCATCATCCGGATATAACTATCATCATGTTTGCTGCTGCGGCCAACCGGCGTGTTGATAATCAGATGTATTTCTTTGTTTTTTATCGCGTCCGCAACGTTCGGCCGGCCTTCATGCACCTTTTTGATTGTGATATTGTCGATGCCTTTCTCCGTTAAAAAATTACTTGTCCCTTCCGTGGCATAAATCTTGAACCCAAGCCTCTGGACCTGTTGAGCAATCGGCAATAGCGCTTTTTTATCCTTATCGGTTACGGTCAATAAAATATTTCCTCCGGTCGGCAGCATTGCTCCGGCCGCGGCGGCGGCCTTATAGTAAGCAAGCGCAAAATTATCGGCTATTCCCATCACTTCTCCCGTAGCTCTCATCTCCGGCCCTAAAATCGGGTCAACTTCGGGAAACATATTAAAAGGAAAAACAGCCTCTTTCACCCCTACGTAAGGAATTTTTTTCTTTTTCAGCTCGGGGAAATCCTTAATTTTTTTACCAAGCATTAACTGCGTGGCAATCCGGGCCACGGGAATCGCCATAATCTTAGAAACTACAGGTACCGTTCGCGAAGCCCTCGGGTTGGCTTCTAAAATATACACTTTATCATCGCATATCGCGTACTGTATATTCATAAGCCCGACAACCTTAAGTTCTTTGGCGATTTGGCTTGTATATTTTTCTATCGTCTTTAAATGCTTTTCCTTGATTGTGCGCGGCGGGATAACGCAGGCTGAATCTCCGGAATGCACGCCCGCAAGTTCAATATGTTCCATAACCGCCGCTACAAACGTGTCTTCGCCGTCTGAGAGAGCGTCCACTTCCGTCTCTACGGCGTTTTCCAGAAACCGGTCGATAAGCATCGGGTGTTCCGGGCTAACTTGAATCGCCTCCTCGGCATAGCGTCTCAACATTAACTCATCATATACAACTTCCATGCCCCGGCCGCCTAATACATAGGAGGGGCGCACGATCAGGGGGTAACCGATTTTTTCCGCTATTTTTACCGCCTGCTCCAAAGACCGCGCCGTACCGCTTTCCGGTTGGAGAATATCCAGCGCGATCATTTTTTCCCTGAACTCCTCCCGGTCTTCGGCAAGATTGATGCTTTCCGGGCTCGTCCCTAAAATTTTCACTCCATTATCCTTCAACTCCTGGGCGATATTTAAAGGCGTCTGGCCGCCGAATTGGACAATAACGCCTTGGGGTTTTTCTTTTTCGTAAATTGTTAAAACATCTTCGACCGTTAAGGGTTCAAAGTATAATTTATTGGAAGTATCGTAATCGGTGGAAACTGTTTCCGGATTACAATTCACCATTATTGATTCAAACCCTTCATCGCGCAGGGTAAACGCGGCATGTACGCAGGTATAATCAAATTCTATCCCCTGGCCGATGCGGTTGGGCCCGCCGCCTAAAATCATTATTTTTTTATTAGAAGATACGCTCACCGAATCTTCGGCGTTATAAGTCGAATAATAGTAGGCGGCATTTTTCACGCCGCTGACCGGCACGGCTGCAAACCGGCCGGACATGCCCAGTTTTATTCTTTTGGTTCTTACGTCTTTTTCCGTGATTTTAAAAATCTCGGCCAAATACTTATCGGAAAATCCCAGTTGTTTTGCCTCGATCAATTTTTTATCGGGCAGTTTTTGCCAAGGGACAGTGAGCAGTGCCTCTTCGAATTCCACCAGTTCCTTCATCTCTTTTATAAACCAGCGCCCGATATACGTCAGCCTGTGAAGTTCTTCCACATCCATACCCTTGCGCAACGCCTCGTACATCAAAAAAATACGTTCACTGGAAGGAACGACTAATTTTTCTTTTATCCTGTCTAAGGGAAGCTGCTTAAAATCTTTCGCGCCGCCTAAGCCATATCTCTTTATCTCCAGAGAACGTATGGATTTTTGGAAGGCCTCTTTAAAAGTTTTTCCGATGCTCATGACTTCGCCAACGGCTTTCATCTGTGTTCCCAAAACATCCTTGGCTTGCGGAAACTTTTCAAAGGCCCAGCGGGCAAATTTTATCACCACATACTCTCCGTAAGGTTCATATTTCTCCAATGTCCCTTTTCTCCAATAAGGGATTTCGTCCATGGTAAGGCCGGCGGCAAGTTTAGTCGAAATGCGCGCGATGGGAAAACCCGTGGCTTTGGATGCAAGCGCGGACGAACGTGAAGTGCGCGGGTTAATTTCTATCACTACTAACCGGTCATCTTCCAAATTATGGGCGAATTGAATGTTTGTGCCTCCGATAACACCGATCGCATCCACAATTTTATAGGAAAGTTCCTGCATTTTTTTCTGCAGTTTTTCCGGAACCGTAAGCATCGGCGCGGCGCAAAAGCTGTCTCCGGTATGTACGCCCATGGCATCGATATTTTCAATAAAACATACCGTAATTTTTTGATTCTTCGCGTCCCGCACCACTTCCAACTCCAGCTCTTCCCAGCCCAAAACCGATTCTTCAACCAATACCTGGTTTATAATGCTGGCGGCAAGACCGCGCGTGACAATCACCCTTAATTCTTCAACATTGTAAGCGATGCCGCCTCCGGTCCCGCCTAAAGTATAAGCCGGCCGAAGCACAACCGGATAATTGAGTTTTTCCGCTATTTTCTCCGCTTCCTCCACCGAATAACATGGTTCTGAATTAGGAATGGGGATTCCCAGTTTTTTCATGGTTTCCTTAAACGCGATCCGGTCTTCGCCCCGTTCGATCGCGTCCGCTTTAACCCCGATTATCTCCACCCCATATTTTTCCAATACACCGCTTTTATGTAAAGCGGATGCAAGATTAAGCCCGGTCTGCCCTCCCAAGTTCGGCAGGAGCCCGTCCGGCCTTTCTTTTTCGATAATTTGTTCTACGCTTTCCACGGTTAACGGCTCGATATACGTCTTATCTGCCATCCCCGGATCGGTCATAATCGTTGCGGGATTGGAATTGACCAGCACCACTTCATACCCTTCTTCTTTCAGCGCCTTGCACGCTTGTGTTCCTGAATAATCAAACTCACAAGCCTGGCCGATAATGATCGGGCCGGAGCCGATAATCAAAATTTTATGGAGATCCGTTCTCTTAGGCATACAACAGCTCCTCCTCTATATCAATTATCATTTGTTAATTATTGCAAATATAACTTGTCTTACAATTCGGACGGTAAAAACTTGCGTCATTTTGCGGGGTTCCATCTTTCAAAAATGGCTAT
>JAHJAO010000102.1 GCA_018813905.1 Candidatus Omnitrophota bacterium | reverse complement strand
GTATCAACAAAAAGAAAAGGTAGCCCCAAAAGAAAAAGGGCTACTATTAACAGTAACATGAAAACCGGACATTCTTGCTTTGCTAGAAACAGGACATTTTTGCCTTGCAATAACAGTATCTTTAGAAAATGTTGACTAATGACGAATAATTTAGTAAAATTATTAATCTATTGAAAAGGGGTATATTTTGATAAAAAGCATGACCGGTTTTGGCAAGAGCAAAGTTGTTTTTAGCCAGGGGCGTATCCAGGTAGAAATAAAGACGTTTAATCATAAATATTTTGAAGTCAGCAGTAAATTGCCCGATAGTTTGCAGATTTTTGATGAGCAGATCAAACGGATACTCCGGGATAAAATAAAACGGGGCAAGGCATATCTCTGGATTAATTATGAGCCCAATAACTCATCAGAAACAAATTTTGAAGTAGATTTTAAGAGAATACAAAGATATCATCAGCTGCTTTGCCAGGTAAGAAAGAAATTTTCCCTGTCCGACGAAGTTACGTTATCACAGCTGTTTTCATTCCCTGGGGTTATTATTTATAAGAGTGAGCGGCGAAATGATGTATTTCTTTGGCGTCACGCAAAAACCGCTTTAATTCAGGCATTGGGTGAACTTGTAAAAATGCGGCAAAAAGAAGGGCGGGCGCTTTCGCGCGATATGCGGGGCCGGGCGGGAAGAATAAAACGCGCACTTATCCGTATTAAAACATATATCCCGCTCGAGATAAAGAAATTCAGTCAGAAATTAAAACATAAATTCCCAAAATGCCTGCTGGACAAAAACGGGTCGCGCAAAGAGAAGCTTCAAATAGAAGTGGCGATTTTTTCTAAAAATTGTGATGTGAGCGAAGAACTTACGCGTTTGGGCGCGCACATAAGCAATTTCAACAGTAAGTTGATCCAGGGCCGCGAGGCCGGAAAAGTACTGGATTTCATCGCCCAGGAAATGCAACGGGAGATCAACACGGTCGGAGCTAAATCTTCGGATTATAAGATTTCAAAAGAGGTTATTTTTATAAAGGGCGAAATCGAAAAGATCAGAGAACAGCTGCAAAACATAGAGTAATTACTAAAAATGCTGACAAACAAATATTTGATTAATGTCGGGTTCAACAACGTGGTTGTTTTTGGCCGCATAATTGCGGTGGTGGGCGCGGATGCCGCCCCGGTGCGCAGACTTAAAGAAGAGGCGCGAAAAAATAATAAGTTGATAGACGCGACCAACGGCCGGCGTACGCGAGCGGTGATAATTGTGGACAGCGATCATGTCATTCTTTCCAGTATCCAGCCTGAGACGGTAGCCCAAAGAATAGAAGATAGAAATGTATAAAAGAGGCAAGTTATTCGTAATATCCGCGCCTTCGGGGGCGGGCAAGACGACATTATGCGCGCGGCTACTTAAGGATATGCCAAAACTTGTTTGCTCGGTATCGATGACCACGCGCAAGCTTCGGCGGGGAGAGAAAGACGGGATGGATTATTTTTTTACCGATATTCGGGCTTTTAAAAAAAGAATTCAAGAAAACTATTTTTTAGAATACGCGAAAGTTTTCGGCCACTATTACGGTACGCCGCGGGATTTTGTGGAAAGAAACCTGTGTCAGGGTAAAAACGTACTTTTGAATATTGATGTCCAGGGCGCGATGCAGATAAGGAAAAATTTCAGAAAAGATTCTGTTTTTATTTTTATCTTGCCGCCCTCTATCGATGATTTAAAGAAAAGGCTTATGTTGCGTAAGACGGATACGGAATTTGAGATAAAGCAGCGGCTTAAGGTGGCAAAGCGGGAATTGAAGCAGCTGAAATTTTATGACCACAAAATCATAAATGATGACATCAATGAGGCATTGAGTGAATTAAAGTCCGTGCTTATCGGACGGCAAACAATCAAGAGAAGGGTCGGGTGAATTAGATGATTGATATACCAATTGAGGATTTATTAAGCAGAACCGGAAGCATTTTCAAACTAACTATTTTGGCGTCTCAACGCACTGCCCAGCTTATTAGCGGCAGTAAGCCCAGGGTCGAAGTCCCCAGGACGGCAAAGCTTTCGGTGATTGCTTTGACCGAGATTGCCGCGGGTAAAGTGGAATTTAAGCTGCGCGGCGAATAATGCATTATGAAAAAGACAAAAAATATAATTATTGCCGTAACGGGAAGTATTAGCGCTTATAAGGCCTGTGAGCTGGTGCGGTTATTATGTAAACGCGGCAACAAGGTGAATGTGCTGATGAGCGAAGCGGCGACTCATTTTGTTACGCCTTTGACGTTTCAGACTTTAAGCAAAAATCCGGTAGTTATAAACATGTTCGAAAATCCGGTTGCGTGGGACCCGCAGCATGTGGCATTAGCGCAAGGGGCGCATATGGTAGCGGTTGTGCCGGCAACGGCGAATGTTATCGCCAAACTTGCCCAGGGAATTTGCGATGATATCATAACGTGCGTGATCGCCGCAACGCGTGCAAAAGTGATTGTCTGCCCGGCAATGAATGAAAACATGTATACCCATCCGGCAACTCAAGACAACATTGCGCGGTTGAAGAGATTTGGTTATAGAATAATTGAGCCGGTTAAGGGCGAACTCGCTTGTGGAAAAGTGGGAATTGGGCACCTGGCGGACTTAGATAAAATAATTTCTGAGATAGAGAAAGCCCTTAAATAATGAAAAAAAAAGGTCGGCAGTTAAAAATACTCATTACTGCTGGTCCCACCCGCGAATACCTGGATCCGGTGCGCTTTATTTCCAACGCTTCTTCCGGCACAATCGGATATCTCCTGGCCGAGCAGGCGGCCAAGCGCAGGCATAAAATTGTTCTGCTTTCCGGCCCCACCTGTCTTCGCCGGCCCGCCAAGGTTAAATGTGTAACTTTTGAATCGGCAAGGCAGTTGAAGGCTGAAGTGGACAGATATTTCAATTGGGCGGATTGCGTTATTGCCGCCGCCGCGGTAGGCGATTTTCGCCCGAACAATATATCCCGCCAGAAGTTAAAAAAAAACCGAAATAATCTTACGTTAAAATTAGTCAAAAACCCGGACATCTTAAAAGCGTTAGGCGAAAAAAATAGGGGAAAAAATAAGGCCCTGGTCGGCTTTGCCTTGGAGACGAATTCTTTATACCGGAATGCCCGTTTGAAGTTAAAATCGAAATATCTGGATTTTATTGTCGCAACCAAGTTATCTAGCAAGCAGTTACCGTTTGGCGACCGGCCCATTAATGGAGCGATTATCAGCCGTTCTTGTATCGATAAATTCAGGCGGATGAGCAAAACGCGGCTAGCCAGAATTATTCTTGACAGGGTTGAAAATTTATGCTATATTTTATAAAAAAGGAGGGGCAATAATGCTTAGAAAAAAGGGATTTACGTTGGTAGAACTTCTTGTGGTTATGGCGGTTATTGCGATTTTAGCCGGACTTCTTTTTCCAGCATTAGGGCGGTCCCGCGAACAGGGCCGCAGGACGAGTTGTATGAATAACTTAAAACAGATTGGTCTGGCAATTTCTATGTATCGGCTGGATTCTGACGAGGCTTTTCCGGCAACTTTGAACGAGCTTTATACTGATTATATTGATAACCTCAAGGTATTTGTTTGCCCGACTACGGGCAATGCGACGCCGGCAACTCCGGCAGTGGGAGATTATGCCTACACAAAGCCGGCCAGTAATAATCCGGCCTCAACTGCGTTGGTAGTAGCGGATAACAACGGTAATCACGCGGGCGGAGGGAACATACTGTTTGCGGATGGACATGTTGCATGGCAGTGATCGGGACAGGCGAGAATTTAAGGCATTCAGGATGATTTTTTAATGACGGGTTTTATTAAGCACTTAAGATGATAGTTTTTCTTAAGTGCTTAATTTTTAAGGAGCACATCTTAAGCCGGGCGACGTAGCCAAGTGGTAAGGCAGAGGTCTGCAAAACCTTTACTCAGCGGTTCGAATCCGCTCGTCGCCTCCATTCTTCGCCGATATTGGGTTGTTTCTAAGAAGCAGGCTACGGATGGCAAGCCAAATAGTGGAAGATTAGGATTCGAACAGCAAGAGGATTTTAAGGAGAAAGATTGTTTCTCCTTATCGGCGTATTTGGTTTCTTGCGGAGGGAAAAGGAATATTAAGGGAAAACCGTCAGAGTTGTCCCTTAAAGAGCGAGGTAACGAGCGACGTGAGAATCCGCTCGTCGCCTCCATAAATGAACACATCACTTAGGGCTTTTTGAGCACTAAGTGATAAGTGCGAATTTATCCCGAAGCGTGCCGAGAAAATTGTCGAAGAGAATTTTTCGGCGTTTACGCGAGGGGAAAAATGCACATTAGGATTTAAACGCCAAAAAGAGTCTTTTAAAATTTAGCGGGCGAGTGGTGGAATGGTATACACGATGGACTTAAAATCCATTGGCCTTTGGCTGTAAGGGTTCGACTCCCTTCTCGCCCATTTAAATATTCTTGAATAAGGGAGTCGAAGCGCAGCGAACGGCGTGACCTTATGGGAGCGCAAATTTGCAGGATTGAAAATTTAGTGAGCGAAGGGGAGCCTACGCAGCGAGCGGCAGGATGCCGCAAGCGGAGGAGGCGACTCCCTTCTCGCCCATTTAAATAACAGATAATTTACGGGCACGTAAATTATAAGCCGCAAGGCTGTCTGTGAATTTACCCTGAGAAATTCACAGAATTTCCAGGACTAAGTCCCGGGAATCATTTGATTCCACGGGGCCCCGAAGCATGGGCGAAAAATTATGGAACAGAATTTTTGCCTGTTTATGCAAGGGGGTAAATTCGGCAGATTGATTCGAACCGATAGAATTTGTTATTTTTTATTTGGCTTACGACTTTCTTTTTGGGGCGGTTAGCTCAGTTGGTTAGAGCGTTGCGTTGACATCGCAAAGGTCAGAGGTTCGAGCCCCCTACCGCCCACCATCCTACGCTGTTTGGGGTGAGTTCAGGTAAGCAGGCTACGGATGATAAACCATCTTTGGGAAAAAGCTATTTATCCTCCGAAGCTTACGGCATAGAGTTTGCTGGATTAGAAGCGGAGGAGGACGGATGGCAAGCCATTGCAATAGAACGGGTTTGCCCGCCGGAGTTTACTTATTATACATACATCTTGAAATGTAGGCGGGCGAGAACCAGAAACAGGGATTACAAATTACCAGTTGGCAGATGGGTAACTTTTGACTTATAATTAAACATGATGGATTTAAATGCGTTAAGACATAGCTGTTCACACGTGATGGCTCAGGCCGTAAAGGAACTTTATCCTGAAGTCCGAGTGGCGATTGGCCCGGCGATTGAAGACGGGTTTTATTACGATTTTGACCGGATCGAACCGTTCACCCCGGAAGATTTGCTGAAGGTAGAAGAAAAGATGAAGCAAATCATAAAGCAGAATCTGCCTTTCGAAAAAGAAGAATGGGATAAGAAAAAAGCGCTCGCGTTTTTTAAAAAACAAAAAGAAACTTACAAGCTTGAACTAATAGAACGTATTGCCGAAGATAAAGTCTGCATTTATATGACCGGGCAGAAATTTACAGACCTTTGCCGCGGCCCGCACGCCGAATCCACAGGTAAAATTAAAGCGTTCAAACTATTATCAGTCGCCGGCGCATATTGGCATGGGGACGCCCGCAATCCGATGCTGCAAAGAATATATGGCACCTGTTTTAATAGCGAATCAGAACTTGCGGATTATTTAAAAAAGAGGGAAGAAGCGCAGAAGCGGGATCATCGCAAGCTGGGAAGTGAACTCGGTTTTTTTGAGATGTCGCCCCAGATAGGCGCGGGGCTTGTCCTCTACCATCCCAAAGGGGCGCTGCTACGGACGATTATCGAAGATTATGAAAAGAAGGAGCACGCGAAACGCGGCTATCAGATGATTATCGGGCCGCACATTTTGAAATCCGATATCTGGATTCAGTCTGGCCATTATGATTATTACAAAGATAATATGTACATCTTCAAAATTGAAAATCAGGAATACGCGATTAAACCCATGAACTGCCCGGGCCATATTATGGTATATAAGTCCAGAATTCGCAGCTACCGGGAGTTGCCGCTGCGGTTTTTCGAGTTGGGAACTGTTTATCGTAACGAAAAATCCGGTGTCCTGCACGGGCTTTTGCGTGTACGCGGTTTTACCCAGGACGATGCCCATATTTTTTGCCGGGAGGACCAGTTAAAAGAAGAAATTAAAAACATAATAGATTTTGTTACGGATACGATGAAAGTTTTTGGTTTTAATGAGTGGACGATAGAGCTCAGCACAAAACCCGAAAAACATATCGGTACCGATTTATTCTGGGAGAAGGCGACCGCGGCGCTCAGAGAGTCCTTAGAAGAAAAGGGGCTTAGTTTTGATATTAACGAAGGCGACGGCGCTTTTTACGGGCCAAAAATCGATATTAAGCTCAAAGACGCCCTAGGCCGGGCGTGGCAGTGCGCGACCATACAATGTGATTTTGCGCTGCCGGAGCGCTTTGATATTACCTATGCGGGTCAGGACGGAAAAGCAAAACGTCCGATTATGCTGCACCGGGTTTTGCTGGGAAGCTTGGAACGGTTTATCGGCGCCTTAATTGAACATTATGCCGCGGCATTACCGGTCTGGTTGTCACCGATACAGGTGGAGGTGGTTGCGATTAGTGAGGGGCAGCATGAATATGCAAATACTATTATCCAGGCTCTCGCAAGCGAAGATATCCGCACGGAAGGTGATTTAAGAAACGAGAAGGTCGGGTATAAAATCCGGGAAGCGGTAACGCAGAAGGTGCCTTATATTGTGGTAGTGGGGCAGAAAGAAACGGATAATCGGAGAATATCGGTGCGCTATGAACGCGGAGAAAAAAAAGGAAAAGTGGAAAACGATATAACACTTGAAAATTTTATCGAAATAGTAAAGAAGGAAATTTTAACCAGAAAATAGTTTGTAAATAATTTAAGGAGGTGGTAACATTTACAAGCATTTAAGAATCAACGGACAGATTAGATTGAGCCAGTTGCGGCTCATTGGCGCCGAAGGAGAACAGATCGGGGTAGTATCCATTCAGGAAGCGCTAAAGTTAGCGCAGGAACAGCAGCTGGATTTGGTCGAAATCGCGCCGCAGGCAACACCGCCTGTGTGCCGGGTTATGGACTACAGTAAATACAGATTTGAGCAGCACAAAAAAGAACGGGAAGCAAAAAAGAAACAAAAGGTAATCCAGATAAAAGAACTGCGGTTCAAGCCGACTATCGCGGAGCATGATTACCAGGTGAAATTGAAGCATCTGGAGAAATTCCTGAAGCACCATGACAAGGTCAAGGTGAGGATGATTTACCGGGGCCGGGAGATGGCGCATATGGAGCTGGGCCAGCAAGTTCTCGACCGCTTGATTCGGGATAGCGTCGAGATCGGGGAACTGGAGAAATCGCCATTTAGAGAGGGGCGGAGTATAGTATTGTTTTTTAAACCAAAAGCATAACGACATAAAAGATATAAAAGGGAGCAAGATATGCCTAAGCTTAAAACCAAAAAAGGCGTGGCCAAAAGGTTCAGATTTTCAGGAAAGAACAAGATTATGCGGGACCATGCGAACAAGGGGCACTTGAAACTGTGCAAAAACAGCAAGCGCCGGCGCCACCTGAAAAAAATTGCTACAGTAAGCAAAACGCAGGATAAAATGATAAGGACACTAATGCCTTATTCACAATAATAGATAAACCGGTATTGTATTCGTTCATTTAAAAGGAGGAGTGGATAAATGGCACGCGTTAGAAGGTCACCCGCAACGAGGAAGAGAAAGAAGAAAATATTAAAACTGGCAAAAGGCGCTTTTGGCCTGCGCAAAAATGTGTACCGTCGGGCAAAAGAGACCGTTCAAAGAGCGTTAGCTTTTGCAACCGTGCACCGTCGCGCTAAGAAACGCGATTTCCGGCAGCTCTGGACGGTGCGGATTAACGCCGCGGTCCGTGAGCACGGCATGTCTTACAGCCGGCTCATTGACGGGCTAAAAAAGGCGAAGATTATTATTAACCGCAAGATGCTGGCTGAACTTGCGGTGTCGGATGAAAAAGCGTTTGCCGCTTTGATCAAAAAGATTAAAAAAGAAGATTAAATCAGCCAGATTTTTCTTGTGGGCTTATTTAGATAAATAATAGCGCTCTGTTCATCAACAAGTTGTGTCACAGAGCAATAAGTGATTATTATGGAAGAGATTCTAAAGAAAATTGAGCAGGAGTTCGAACAGAATTTCGCCGACGCGCAAGCGCAAGCCGGGAAACTAGAAGAGTTGAAGATAAAATTTCTCGGACGCAAGGGCCAGCTAAACACGGTTTTTAAATCCCTATCCGGACTTTCGCAGCAGGACCGTCCTGTTTTCGGCAAGAGAATCAACGAGTTAAAAGAAAAAATTGAAAAGAAGTTAAATGGAAGATTAACGGCCTTAAATGAGCGGGTATCTAAAGCAAGCGCTGATAGAAGACCGGAAAATTTTGATATCACGCTTCCGGCAATAAAAAAGGATACCGGTTCTGTTCATCCCCTAACGCAGGTAATTGACCAGATATGCGGTTTGTTTGTGGAAATGGGGTTCATGATTGTCGAAGGCCCGGAGATCGAAACAGAATATCATAATTTTGAAGCTTTAAACATTCCGCTTGAACACCCCTCCCGGGAAGCGTTTGATACCTTTTACCTGGAAAATAAATATCTTTTACGCAGCCATACCTCGCCCGCACAAATAAGGTTTATGGAAGAACATAAGCCGCCGGTTCAGATCGTTGTTCCCGGAAAAGTCTATCGTCCGGACGCAACGGATGCGTCGCATTCGTTCATGTTTCATCAAATCGAAGGGTTATTGATTGACAAGGGTATTACGTTTGCTCACTTGAGGGGGGTATTATCCGTTTTTGCGAAGAAGTTATTCGGAGAGAAAACAAAGATGAGGTTTAGGCCCAGTTTCTTTCCGTTTACCGAGCCCAGCGCCGAGGTGGATATCTCATGTATTATCTGTGCGGGCCGGGGATGCAGTGTATGCGGGCAAAGCGGCTGGCTGGAAATACTTGGTTCAGGACTGGTCCATCCCAAGGTGCTGGAAGCGTGTAATGTTAACAGCCGTAAATATTCCGGCTTTGCTTTCGGTTTGGGCGTAGAACGTGTAGCGATGCTCAAATACGGGATTGACGATATCCGTTTGTTTTTCGAAAATGATTTAAGGTTTATAAAGCAGTTTTAAAAAAATAGTAATTATGAAAATATCTTTACAGTGGCTTAAAACTTACGTGGATATAAAAGTTCCGAGCGGGGAGCTTGCGCGTAAAATTACGTTTGCCGGCTTGGATGTCAGTTCTTCCTGTGAATGCTGCGGCGATACCGTGTTTGAAATTGAAATTACGTCTAACCGCCCCGATTGGCTCAGCCACATCGGAGTAGCCCGCGAAATCAGCGCGATTACCGGCAGGAAATTAAAGCCGCTGCCAATAGATAAATTAAAGCCTAAAACCAAAAATCCCGCGCATTTTAAAATCGAAATTCAAGACAAGTCAGGATGCCCGCGTTATACGGGCCGCATCATCCGCAATCTGAAAATCGCCCCTTCACCGGGTTGGATGGCAAAACGCCTTACCCGCATCGGCGCAAGAACAGTTAATAACGGCGCGGATATTACTAATTACTGCCTGTTTGAGACCGGACAACCCATGCACGCGTTTGACCTGGACAAATTAGAAGGCAATAAAGTTATAGTGCGCCGGGCAAAAAAAGGGGAATCAATAGTTACGATTGACGGGGTAAAGCGGGAATTGGACGATTCTATTCTTATTATCGCGGACGCGAAAAAGCCGGTGGCGATTGCCGGAATTATGGGGGGGCTGGATACCGAGGTGACGGACAAAACCAAAAATATCCTGCTTGAATCCGCTTATTTTGACCCGGTAACTATCCGCCGGGCCTCACGCAAGCTGGGGCTGTCTACGGAGTCTAATTACCGGTTTGAACGCAATGTGGATATCGATAATGTCGTATTCTCCTCACAGCGCGCGGCGCTGCTTTATAAAGAAGTTACCGGGGCCGACACAAGCGCGCCTTGTATCGACATAAATTATACGAAAAAAAAGATACTAAAAATTGATGCGGATTGGGGACGCTTAAAACAATTAATCGGCGCGCCGATATCCAAAAAAGAAATTAAAGATATCCTGAAAGCGCTCGGTTTTGGGTTAAAAGAGAATAAAGGAAAATTTCAGATTACGGTTCCTGTGTTCCGCCGGGATATGCGTATTTTTGAGGATGTGGTTGAGGAAGTGGCCCGGATCTGGGGGTACGAACGTATTCAGCAGGTAATGCCGAAACTTAAAGCGCATATCGAGCCGGCAAAATCCGCGCTTTACCAGGCAAAAGAACAGATGAGGAAGATGCTAACAGGGCAGGGGCTGAACGAGGTGATTACCTATACGCTTTTAAGCTCAAAGAATCTTGATGAGGCAAAAGCGGAAAAGCAAAACCGGGTGGTTATCCAAAACCCGTTAAGCGCCCAACAGGAACTGATGCGAAACTCAATGCTCGTATCGTTATTAAAAGTTATCAATACAAATTTAAACCGCAAGGTAAAAGAGATAAAAATATTCGAACTCGGCAAGGTCTATAAACATATCGGCAAAAATTTCACAGAGCTGGAACAACTCGCGGTCGCGCTTGTCGGCACAAGCTATAATAACTGGAAAGACCGTCAGCGCGGGGTAAACTTTCATGACTTAAAAGGCATTGTTGAATCCGTGTTCGGGCAGTTTGGGATAACGAGTTATAAATTGAAAATAGATAAAAATAATCCGTGTTTTGCGCCGGATGAATGCGCGGTGTTTATCAGCGACGCGAAAGAAATTGCCGTGCTCGGCAAAGTCAATGGACAAATCCTGAAAAACTTTGATATTACCGAAGAAAACGTGTATTTCGCGCAATTACCGGTCTCATTGATCGCAACCCGCATGAAGACAGAATATAAATATACGCCTGTTCCCCGGTATCCGTCGGTTATCCGGGATATCGCGTTGGTGGTTAGCAAGGATATCAGCGCCCAGTCCGCGCTGGATATAATACAGGAAATCGCCGCCGGTCTTGCGGTAAAAATTGAATTATTCGACCTCTATACCGGCAACCAGATCCCCCGGGATTCTAAAAGCCTGGCTTTTTCTATCGAGTACCAGAGCAGAAAATCCACCCTTACGGAAGAAGAAGTTAACAAAGTCCATAGCGAAATTCTGGCCGCGCTTACAACCCGTTTAAAAGCGGCGTTAAGATAAATTGGCTTAATCAATTCTAACTTATTAATTGATCGGTATTGTTTTATGAGTGTTAAATTGTATTTGTATCTTACCGGTTTGGATGGAGTCATTTTATTATCTCAAGGGAATACATGAAGATACCTTCGATAGGGAAAATGATTAAATACTTAATGATTAGTTTTGTTGCCATGCCGGGTTTTTTCTATTATTCAATATTGAATGCGGCAAACAATTATGAATTTACCGAAGATTGGTTTTTATCCAGAATACCTGTTTTTGAGAAGGTGTTGACTACATACAAGAATAAGGAAAATATTCAGTATTTGGAAATTGGAGTTTTTGAGGGCAGGTCTCTGATTTGGATGCTGGAAAATGTTCTAACCCATCCTACAACAAAGGCCACAGCAATAGATATTTTTCGGAATAATATCGTTCGGAAAAGGTGTTTGAAGAATTTAAAAATATCAGGGGTTGCTGATAAAGTAAAATTGATTAAAAACGCGTCTCAAAGCGCACTAAAAAATCTATCCCCGCATTCGTTTGATATTATATATATTGATGGCGATCATGATGCGCCTAGTGTTTTGACAGATGCTATTCTTAGTTGGCCCTTGCTGAAAAAAGGAGGGCTTATTATTTTTGATGATTATCATTTTTTGGAAGGAGAATTTCAGCTTTGGACGGGGTATGCGGGCGGTCCTGTTTCTCCGGAACGCAGGCCAAAGACAGCTATTGACGGGTTTATCGATAATTTTAGAAATTATATTGAAATTGTCTGGGCGGGGGACGTATATGTAATACGGAAAAAGGAAGGGATCTATTGGGAGTATCAGTAGTAAAGAATAAAGCTTACACGTATCCAGTAGGTAAGATATGAATTTCCTTTTTTTATCCCATATCGTTTTGCTTGTGATCTGTGATGTTTTGATTGTAAGGCTTATTGCCGCGCCGGGATGGGGGTCGCTGGACGCGTTCTTTCTCGGGCTTTTTTTTACGCCTTTGACTATTATAGCGGCAATAGTGTATTATATGCGTAAAGCCCGCATGAAGTTTAAGCCGAAATATCGGCTGCTTGAGGGAATCTTTATGGTTAATTTTGGCGGTATTTTGGCGCTTTTAATCATATTCGGGTTAGTGATATCTTCAAGACGGTAGAGAGCGGTTTTTATTACCGGGAGATAATTATTATATGGATATTGCGATTGCCGCATTAGTCGGCGTGTTCGGGATGCTGATAATTATGTCAAACGCGGTGATTATTTACCGCCGGATACGCTATAAATCGAATGAATCCTGGGTGCCGATTTTTGGCGGCCTATTTCTATTCATCGCGTTCTGCTTAGTTCCGGGACAGGTTCCTGTCTATATAAAAGTATTGCCGTTTATCATCGATTGGGGGTGTGTCCCGGGGATGATACACACCTTTATGTTCTGGAAAGTTATTTACCCGAAGTGGAAGCGGGAAGGAAAGATAAAATAACTGCAGGCGGGATTGTTTTTTAACATACCAATTTTACGGAGGTTATCTATGGTGGATTTTAGTACATTATTGAAATCAATCCTGATGTTGTTTGCTATCGTTAACCCTGTCGGCAGTATTCCGATTTTTCTTGAACTCACAAGCAGCCTGAAGCCGAAAGAAAGGGACAAGGCGTTCCGCACGGCGCTTATTTCGTCTTTAGCTATTCTTTTTATTTTTGTTATCGCGGGGCAGGGAATCCTGACGGATTTTTTTCAAATCACGCTGGATGACTTGATGGCCGCAGGAGGGGTGCTGCTTTTGTTGATTGCGATGGACCACCTGATTTTTGGCACACTTGTCCGCGGCGTGTTAAAGGGGAAAAAGCAGGAGGCGCAGCATATCGGCGCGGTTCCGATTGGCTGCCCGATTCTTGCCGGACCCGGCGCGATGATGACGGTATTGCTTATTTATTCCGGCTGCGGATTTCTGGTGGCCGCGGTTTCCATAGTTGCGGTGCTGGGAATCACCTGGCTGATATTCCGGTTTATCGATGATATCTATAAGGTGCTGGGGCGGACAATCTGCTTGGTGCTTTCTAAAATTTTGTGCCTGTTTATCGCGGCTATCGGTATCCGCCTTTTAATGCAGGGATTATCCGCTTATTTTAAATAAATAGTAAATAATTGAGACGCAGCAGGGACAGATCGAGCAGATCGGCTTGTCCAACTATCTGGTTAAGCAGGTACACTAAGCCATATAAATTAGTGCGTTAAGCGGGGTTTTATTCACTTAAAACCCCGCTTTTATTTGCTTGATTTTTGCATCTCGTTGTGTTAAAGTAAATACCAGATAAATAAATTCCCTGCCTTGCACGTGAGTATTTGACAGATTTATAGAACCAACAAAATATTAATGGGAACTGAACTTCGCATATCCCGAGGGCTATGCGAGAGGTGCCTACCTGTTAGAGGACAGGGTTCAATAAAATGTCAAATTGCCACGGCATAGTGCGGGGAATTTTATTAAGATGGTCTTTTTGTCCCGGGGAAGGTAAAAATGAGCTCAAAAAGCGATCTTTTTATAGATAAATGCCAACAAGGAACGAAGCCGGTATCCGCTGGTAATATCCAGGATACCCCTTTGGCGAACAGGATGAGGCCGAGAAATTTAGAGGAATTCACCGGGCAACAGCATATCCTGGGTAAAGACAAATTACTGCGCCGCCTTATTGATTCCGACCGTACCAGTTCCATCATGCTTTACGGCAGCCCCGGTACCGGAAAAAGCGCGCTCGGGTTCATCATCAGTAATATTACTCACGCCTATTTTGAAACCATTTACGCTACATCTTCCGGCGTGGCCGACGTTAAGAAAGCTATCCAGCAGGCAAAAATCAGAAAAAATACTTTAGGCCAGAAAACGATCCTGTTTATCGATGAAATACACAGGTTTAACAAAGCGCAGCAGGATGTTTTGATAAATGACGTGGAGTCGGGAAATATCGTTTTAATCGGAGCGACTACGCACAACCCGTTTTTCTATATCATCCCGGCGTTGATTTCCCGGTCGCATGTTTTTGAGTTCAAACCCCACACAAAAGAAGACCTGCTGGTAATACTTAAAAATGCCCTGAGCGATGAAGAACGCGGCTTAGGCAAAATTGGTGTTGCCGCGGACGAAGCGGCGTTAGAGCATTTATGCCAGGCCAGCGACGGAGATGCCCGCCGGGCCTTAAATGCGTTGGAGGTAGCGGTTTTGACCACCCCGCCGGATAAAGCGGGAAAGGTCCGGATTACAAAAGAGGTCGCCCAGGAATCCATCCAAAAAAAAATAGTCCGTTACGACCATGACGGGGACGACCATTATGATGTGATTTCCGCGTTTATAAAAAGCATGCGGGGAACAGATCCGGACGCGGCTCTTTATTGGCTGGCCAAGATGTTGTATGCGGGAGAAGATCCGCGTTTTATCGCCCGCCGGATTATTATCTGCGCCGCGGAGGATGTGGGTAACGCGGACCCGCAGGCGCTGGTCGTGGCCGTTGCGGCGTTTAATGCGGCAGAACTTGTGGGCATGCCGGAAGCGCGAATCCCGCTCGCCCAGGCCGCAGTTTATGTGGCGTGTGCGCCTAAAAGCAACGCGGCGTATCTGGGGATAGAAAAGGCGACAAAAGACGTGGATAAAAATACCGCACAGGAAGTGCCGCAGCATTTAAAAGACGCCTCATACCAGGGCGCTCAAACTTTAGGCCGCGGCAGTGATTATAAATACGCGCATGAATATACACAGCATTATGTAAAACAGAAATACATGGATAATTTCAACAAATATTATTTTCCGACCGAAATGGGATTTGAAAAAAAGATAAAAGAATGGCTCTTGCAACTAAAGAAAAAATAAAGAGGTACTTTCTGGAGGTGATTACCGGAAAAAAGAAGGGTATTTGCGCCTTTCTTTTACGAGATGGGCTGCTTTTTTCCGCGCTGATTTATGGAGTAGTATTGAATGTCTGGTTTTTTTTGTTTAGATACCGCTTAATCAAGGCCAAAAAAAGCAAAATCAAAGTTATCAGTGTGGGCAATATCACTTTGGGCGGTACGGGGAAGACCCCGCTGGTCGAGATGATCGCCCGCCGCCTTATCCGCAACAATGTTAAAACCGCGATTATCAGCCGCGGATATAAAGGGAGAAAAAACAGTGCGGGATTATTTATCGCCGATGAAATCCAGACGCTAAAAAATGAGTTAAAACAGGTACAGGTGATTGTGGATTCAAACCGGCTGCGGGCGATTGCCCGGGCGCAGGATACATACGGTTGCCGGGCGGTGGTTTTAGACGATGCTTTCGGCCGCCTGGAGGTAAAAAAGGATTTGGATATTGTCTGTATCGATTCAGGAGAATTATTCGGAAACGGCCGGATTTTGCCGGCGGGGATATTGAGGCTGCCTTTAAAATTTTTAGAACGGGCGGACGTGTTTGTGCTTACGAATATTGACCCGGCAAAAATGAATTGCGCTGAAATCGAAATAAGCTTGCGAAAATACAATCCGCACGCGCAGATTTATAAAGCAAGGCATGTGCCGTCGAGCCTCATAAGTTTACAGGACGGTGCGGTGATGGATTTGACGCAGCTAAGAGATAAAAAAGTCGCGCTTCTTTGCGGGATTGCCAAGCCGGAAAATTTTGAACGGACAGTTCAACAACTTGGCGCCGAGGTAAGTTTGAAGTTTTACTTTCCGGACCATCATTGCTATCGGCGGGGAGAGCTTGAAAATGCAATAGATACCTGCCGGCGCGATAGCATTAAATATCTGATTATTACATCTAAAGATGAACCGAAAATTGCGGCCGCAGATGTTCTTGGGGCAAAGAATAGCAAGACGGCAATATTAACTTTAAAAATCAAATTGGAGCTGATTGAAGATGAAGATAAATTTTTTAACCGAATATGTTAGGTACGCGCCGCTGGTCGCGATAATTCTGCTTGCGCGCGTTCTTCCCGAAGCAGTTCTATTCGCCTTTGCCCGATTTTTGGGCAAACTAGGATATTATTTTATATCTAAACGCAGCCATCAGGCATATGTTAATATCTGCGCCGCTTTCGGCGCCAAATACAGCGTAAAGCAAAGAAAGGCGATCGTAAAAGAAGTTTTTGAAAATTTAGCGGTAAGTTTTATGGAGCTCTTACTCATCCCGCGGCGGGGGAAAGACTGGTTTGGGGAGAATGTTATTTTTGAAAATAAGGAATATGTAGAGCAGGCGCAAAAGCAGGGAAAAGGCGTGATTTTTGTGACCGCGCATTTAGGTAACTGGGAACTATCTTTGCACGCAGCCGCGGTGCGCGAGTATAAGATGTTTGTAATGGGCCGCAAGCAGAAGCCGGAATTTTTTAATGAGCTGATAAAAAAGAATCGCCAGGTAACCGGATGTATTTCTTTGGAAAAAGGGCTGCCCCTGCGGGAGATTATCCGCGGACTTCGGGAAAACAGCATTTTCGGGCTGCTGGCCGATCAGAGCGGCAGACAAGGAAAGGAATTGACTTTGTTTGGCCGCAACGTATTTCTCGCAGAAGGCGCTTTTCGCATTGCCCAGAAGACCGGGGCCGTACTTTTGCCGGCGTTTATCCGCCGGGAAAGGGGAAAACATGTATTGACTATTGAAAAGCCGATCATGAACAACGCGGGTCTAGCGGATGAGGTGGAAATGGAAGAGGCGATGTTTAGATACCGGGACCTGCTGGAGAACTATATAAGCCGTTATCCCGGGCAATGGATGTGGCTGCATCGCCGATGGAAGCATACCAGTTCCCGCAGGCTGATGCTGCTTGGCGATCAGAAGACCGGACACCTGCGGCAGATGCAGGCCTTGGCAAAGTTAATTAAATCAAAAGTGGTTGATTATAAGGAATATATACTGGAAGTTGAATTCAAGAATAAATTAACGGAGAATATCGCTAAATTCGCGGCTGGTGTTTCCCTTTACCGGATTATCCCGGCGCAGGCCATATTGAAGCTTGTGCTTAACCGGCCGTGTTATGAGCAGATTGAGAAGCAATTCGCGGATATCGTGGTCTGCTGCGGGGCAAAGACCAGGGCCGTAGCCCTTATTTTGGCCCGGGAGAATCTGGCCAAGGCGGTTGCGGTAATGAAGCCGGTGCCTTTTTCGGAGGATAAATTTGATGTCTGTATCATCCCTGCGCATGATAATCCAAAACTGTATGAACATGTCTATGTGAGCCGGGGAGCTTTAAACTTGGTGGATTTTGATTATTTAAGCAGAAATATTCGTCAGCTCAAAAAAAGGGTTCGATTGAAGGAAGACGGCCCGAAAATCGGCTTGTTGCTTGGTGGCAGCGCTAAAGGTTATGTTATGGAAAAAAACTACGTGGCCGAGGTTATCGCGGGGATAAAGAAGTTTGTACAGGAAAATGATGGGCAGGTGTTTATATCCGGTTCACGGCGTACGCCCGAGGCGGTGAATGAACTTTTACATCTGGAATTTGATGGTTATAATCCGGCGGCGATTTGCGTATTTCCGAAAGAAGAAAATTTTGATTTTATCATTGGCGGTATATTAGGAGTGAGCGATGCGGTTATTATTTCCGGAGAAAGTATTTCCATGGTATCCGAGGCGGCGTCATCAGGCGTGTATCCGATTGTATTTAGGATGAAAAAGCTGAAAAAGAAAACACGCCAGGATGCGTTTCTCGATGTATTAACTAGCGAGGAAATGATCTGTCTTGTCGATGCCGAAGGGGTATATGAGGCGCTGGTTAAATTTAAGAAAACCGGGAATACCTTGCGCCGCTTAGATGAAGGCAAACAGCTGGACCTGTTTTTGAAGCATAAGTTAATCGGAATAAGTTAAAATAAAGATAAGTCGCACATGAATATTTTACAGATACTTCCCGCCTTAGAAAGCGGCGGCGTAGAACGAGGTACTTTGGAATTGACCCGGTATCTTATCGCGCAGGGACATAAGGCGGTGGTCATCTCCTGCGGCGGCCGTATGACGGAGGACCTTACGCGGATGGGGGGTAAACATTATTGTCTGGACGTCCACAGGAAATCGTTATTTTCCATCCTGAAGTTAGTTCCAAAAGTAGCGCGCATCATAAATGAGGAAAAAATCGATATCGTTCATGCCCGCAGCCGGGTGCCGGCCTGGATAGCTTTTTTCGCCACAAGGATGAGTTTGGCCGTATTGATTACTACCTGTCACGGTTACTATGGAAGCCATTTTTTCAGCCGCGTTATGGGCTGGGGAAAACGGGTGATTGTAATCAGCCATGCAATTGGCCGGCATATGATCGACGATTTTAAAGTTCCGCAGGATAAAATCCGGCTTGTCTACCGCGGTGTCGATACGGAAAAATTTACATTTCGGAATTTTTTTGTCCGGTCAGAACAAAAAGACAAATCAAAAATCGGTATTATCGGACGTCTTAGTCCGATTAAAGGGCATGCGGATTTCTTAAACGCATTACCGCAGGTGATCGGTAAAATCGGAGATATCGAGGCGCAGGTAATTGGAGAAGTTTCGCCGGGCAAAGAGAAATATCTTGAAGAGCTTAAAAAGCTTGTAAGCCGGCTTAATCTCGAACAAAGGGTGAAATTTCTGGGTAACGTGAAAGATGTGCCGGGCGCTTTGAAAGGGCTTGACGTTTTAGTTATGGCCACAACCGTTCCGGAAGCTTTCGGCCGCGTTATTGTGGAAGCCGGCGCGGTAGGCGTGCCGGTCGTGGCCACGCGCGTCGGAGGCGTTGTGGAAATTATCAAGGACGCCCACGATGGCATTTTGGTTGAGCCGCATAATTCGTACGAGTTGGCGCAGGCGATAATAAAGATGCTTTGCGAGCGTCAATTCGCCGCTTTCTGCGCGGAAAATCTGTTAAACAAGGTAAAAAATAGCTTTACGCTCGATAAAATGCTGATTCAGACGGAAAGTATTTATAAGGAAGTTTTGACCAAAAAGAAAATTCTAATTTTTAAATTAAGCGCTTTAGGCGATGTGATATTGATATCGGCTGCCCTGCGCGCCGTGCGGCAAAAATTTCCGGAGGCGGAAATAGGCTGTGTAATAGCCGATGCATTCAAGGATATCCTGATGGGCTGTCCTTATATTGACAATCTTGTGGTTATAAAAAATAAAAACATACTTCATATTTTTAAAAAAATACTTAGCCTGCGCCGCCGCGAGTATGATTTGAGCATAGATTTTCAGAATAACAATCTGAGTCATATCATGGCCGCTTTTACGGCCGTCCCCAAACGTTACGGTTATAGGAATAATAAACTGGGTTGTCTTTTAAATTGCGGCATCAAAGAGACTAAGCCAGGGCTTTCGCCGGTTGAGCATCAGTTTCGGCTTTTGCAAAGCTTAGGTATAGAAGCTGCGGATGAAAAGCTTGAGCTTTGGATAACCGAACGCCACCAGGATAATGTGGCGGATTTTTTGCGCGAGCATTGGGTAAGCGAGAATCAGCTGCTGGTGGGTATTAATCCTTGCGCAAGTACCAAATGGAAAACCAAACTTTGGACTAAAGAAAATTATGCGCGGCTGGCAGACCGGATGGCCACAGCGCTAAACGCGCGCATCCTGTTTACGGGGATGACAAAGGACGCAAGGTACATCAATGATATAATTAAGATTTCCAACTGTAAACCCGTAAATGCCGCGGGCAAGACCTCGCTTATGGAGCTGGCGGCTTTGATCGGGAAATTTCGCGTTTTTCTCACAACCGACAGCGCGCCGATGCATATTTGCGCGGCCGTGGGAACGCCGTTTGTCGCTTTGTTTGGGCCGACGGATCCAAAACGGCATTTGCCAAAAACAGAAAAATTTGTTCTAATAAATAAAGCGCTTACATGTTCGCCCTGTTATCGCAAGCTGTGTTTTAATCATAAATGTTTAAAATCAATTAGCGTAGAGGAGGTTTTTAAAGCGATGCTGGAATTAATCGATGGGAATGGCGGGATAAAAAAATGAAAATATTATTCATAACTACGCATCTTAATTACGGAGGCATAACTACCTATATAATATCGTTAGCCGAAGCCTTAAGCAAAAAAGGGCATATCGTCTATATCGCGTCCGCGGGCGGGGATTTAGTGCCGAAACTTGAAAAAAGCGATGTCCGGCACATCCAAATACCGATTAAGACAAAATGCGAATTTAACCCGTTACTGTTGATTGCGCTGATTAAACTGCTGTATCTTATCCGCAAGGAGTCGATAGATATTATCCATGCCCAAACCAGGGTGACGCAGGTAGTAGCGGCAATTTTGAGCGTTATGGCCAAGGTTCCTTATCTGACCACCTGCCACGGATTTTTTAAACCCAATTTAGGCCGGCAATTTTTTCCCTGTTGGGGCCGAAAAGTTGTGGCGATTAGCGACGCGGTCGAGAAGCATTTAAAGATAGATTTTTATCTGCCGGACGACCAAATTGCGTTAATCCCCAACGGTATTGATATCGGACGATTTGTAGTTTCCGCGCGCCGTGATGATATAAAAGTTCCTGTCCGCAAGGTAGGGATAATCGCGCGGCTTTCTTATGTGAAGGGGCACAGGTATTTATTGGAGGCGATGGTCGAAGTTATACGCGAATTTAGCGATGCGCGGCTTTTTATTTTCGGTGACGGCAAGATAAAAAACGAGCTAATAAAACAGACGCAGAAATTGGCTATTACGGATAAAGTGATTTTTCTGCCCGCGGTTTTCAACACGGCAGAAGTGCTCCAGGAAATCGATGTTTTTGTGATGCCGTCATTACAGGAAGGATTAGGTTTGTCTATCCTGGAGGCGCAGGCTTGCGGGCTGCCGGTGATCGCTAGTTGTGTCGGAGGTATCCCGACGATCATTAAAGATAATTTAACGGGGTTACTTGTTCCGCCGCGGGATGAACGGGCCTTGGCCGGAGCAATCTTGAAAGTAATGGATAATAAATACTTAAGTATCAGGTTGGGCCGCTGCGCCCGGGAGCAGGTAGAATATAAGTTCAACCTGACTCAGGTTGCCGGGCAAATAGAAGGGATTTATAAGGAGTTACTAGTCAAGCCGAATGATAAACAAAAATAAAAGAAAAACTTTAGTTAAACTTATAATTTTTGCGTTTATCGGCGCCGGCCTTCTTTTATTTTTATCCGCTCAATACGCGACTCCGGTGCTCATGTATCACCATATCGCGCCGGCAGAGAACGACTCTCGTCTCTATGTAGCCCCGGAGAGTTTTGAACGCCAGATGCGGTTTTTAAAAGAGAATAATTACCGGATTTTAAGTCTTGGCGAATATGTTTCGTTTATGAAAGATAATGTTAAACCGCCGAAAAAATCCGTAGTTATTACTTTTGACGACGGTTATGCGGACAATTATATAAACGGCTACCCGACACTGAAGAACCTAGCCATACCTGCGACAATTTTTATCGTAACCGGTTGGGTAGGTGAAGATGGTATGATGAGCTGGGACGAAATCCGGGAACTTGCTAAAAGCAACATTATTTGTATCGGCAGCCACACGTTAAGTCATTGTGAACTGGACAAAATCGATATCAATCTTGTTAGGGGCGAAATTGCGCGTTCGAAACTTGCGCTTGAATCCAGGCTGAATACGGAGATAGATTATTTTTCCTATCCGTGCGGATTTTTAAACGAGGCCGTTAGGGAAAGCGTAAAAGAAGCGGGTTATAAAGCGGCTTGCGCGACAAAACCGACGCGAGAATTAAGATTAAACGATATTTATGCGATTACCCGTATCCGTATTTCCGGTTCTTCGGATAATCTGCTCAATTTCAGATTTAAAGTTTCCGGTTACTATAATCTCCTGCGAAATCTTAAAGCAAAAAGAAAATGAAAAAAATTTTAGTTGTGAACGTAAACTGGTTAGGCGATGTTTTATTTTCCACGCCGGCGCTTAGGGCGCTGCGGGAGAAAGAGCCCCAGGCGCATATTAGCTGTCTTGTCCTGCCGCGGTGCGAGGAGATTTTGAGGAATAACCCGCGGATTTGCGAAATCATAATTTATGATGAATACGGAAAACACCGCTCGTTTTGGGCGAAGCTTAAATTTATACTCATGTTGCGCAAAAAACGTTTTGATACCGTGTTTACCCTGCATCCTTCGCTGCGGCGGGCAATGATCGGGTTTTTAGCGGGGATACCGAACCGGTTTGGTTATAATACTAAAGGACGCGCCTGGCTGCTTACGCGGGCGGTATTGCCTCCCGATGAGCCGGTGCATAAGATAGATTATTTTCTGCACCTGTTTAAAGAGCTGGAGATAGAAGCGTTCGATAGAAAATACGAGTTTTTTATTAGTGCCGAAAACAGAAAGAAGGCTGGGGAGTTGTTGTCTGAACTTAAAATCGGCCCCGAAGATAAATTTGTGATACTCAACCCGGGCGGAAACTGGGCACTCAAACGTTGGCCGAGCGGATATTTCGCAAAGTTAGGGGATAAATTAATAAATGAAACCGGAGTGAGAGTGGTTATTGTCGGTGCGAAAAAAGACCGGGAACTTGCGGCAATGGTTAAAGTCAAGATGAATTGGATGCCGAATATTCTCTGCGGCAAGACGAACCTGGGTGAACTGGCGGCGTTAATGGAAAGGGCGGCTTGTGTCGTTTCCGCGGATTCCGGGCCGATGCATATCGCTTGCGCTGTCGGCGCCAATACCGTTGCAATTTTTGGCCCGACTTCTCCAGAGCTAACCGGGCCTTGGGGCCAGGAAAAAGTAAAAGTTTTACAGGAAGATATTGGCTGCGCGGTGCCTTGTTACGAGCTTACTTGTACGGATAACCGGTGCATGCAAGCGGTAAGCCCGGAAACCGTATACAACTGCGTTTTACAATTTATAAACAAAAAATGAATGCCATAAATCTTAAAAAATACTTCTGCACCAGTTTATTATTGCTCGCGGTAATCTTTTCGGGGGCGGGATGCTGTATGTTGAAATTCGGAAAATTGGAAAGGCAAAAGCAGTATCGCAGGTACTGGAAGGAAAACGTAGAAGCCCCCGAAGGAGAGCTGGAATCCGGAGAAGTTTTTCATTATAAAGTTATCTGGCTGGGCGTGGATGTGGGCAAAGCGTCCTTGGCGATTAACGGCAATTTAAAGAATAAAAAAAATGGAAAGGATAACGGCACTAATATTAAGGGAACCTATAATATTACATTGACGGCCCAGACGAATAAATTATTTTCTTTATTGTTTAAGGTCGAAGGAAAAGTAGAATCAATAATAGAAAAAGAAACCTTCCGCCCGATATCGCATTTTTCCGAAGTTACTATAGGCAAAAAATTCGTGTTTAAAAAAATGAAGTACGACTTCGATAAAATGATGATTTATGCCGAAGATAAAAAAGGCAAATACGAGCTCAAGCTTGAAGAGCCGATTCTTGAGCCTTTGGGCATATTTTATTATTTCCGGCTTAACCCGGTAAAGTTTGACGGGCCGATAAATTTAAAAGTAAACGCGGGCAAGCGCGATTTTCCGCTGACGCTCTTTGTGCGCCGGGTAAAACTGTTGAAGGTTCCGGCCGGCAGGTTTTGGGCATTTCTGGTTCAACCGACAGAGGAATCCGAACGCCAGTTCGATAGCGTTTTAAACGCGCCGGGGACGATGCAGATGTGGTTTAGTGCCGACGAAGAACGGATCCCTTTGATTGTGAGCTTAAAAGTGCCTTTTGGCACGGCCCAGGCCGTTTTGTCAAAAATCGAAACGTACAATCTTAATTGACGCATAGTAATGTGTGTGTTAGAATAATCCCCGAATAGAATTTGTTGAGAGAGAGAAGAGATGAAAATTGATCTTAAAAAATTAAAGACGGTATCCCTTAGCAAGAGGAAGAGTAAAGTCCGCATATCCGACTTTGCCCGCTGCACAAAGAGAGGAGATTCTTTCGCCAAATTTATACAATCTCTGCCTAAGGTGTTGGCGGCCGAAGATTTTAAAGGCCTGATTTTTTCCATTAAAAAAGCAAAGAAGCATAAACGGACTGTTTTGTTTATGCTCGGCGCGCATGTGGTCAAATGCGGGTTAAACCCGGTGATAATCGATTTAATGAAAAAGGGGTTTATAACCCATATTGCTTTAAACGGTGCCGGCGCAATCCATGATTTTGAGCTGGCTTATGCCGGGCATACCTCAGAAGATGTTGAGGCTTCCATAAAAGACGGAAGTTTCGGCATGAGCCGCGAGACCTCCCAGTTTTTTAACCGGGCCATAGATAAGGCCGCAAAAGAAGGTAAGGCGCTGGGCAGCGTTATCGGGCGGATGATTATACAGGAGAAGCTGCCGTATCGGCAGTTTAGTATTTTGGCCAATGCCGCCAAATTCAGAGTCGGCGTAACTATTCATGTTGCTTTCGGCACGGATATTATTCATCCGCACCCCGGCTGCGATGGCGCAAAATTGGGCCGTGCGGCAATGGCGGATTTTCATAATTTCATCGAGGTCGTATCCGGTATCGAAGGCGGAGTGGTTTTAAATATCGGCTCAGCGGTGATATTGCCGGAGGTATTCCTGAAGGCGGTGTCTACAGTCCGGAATTTAAAATTCAAAACACAAAATTTTACGGCGGCGTGTTTGGATATGATCAGGCATTACCGGCCGCAGGAAAATGTAGTAAGAAGGCCGATTACTTGCGGCAAAGGCAAAGGATATTATATTGTCGGCCATCATGAGATTATGCTGCCGCTACTGCACCGGGCATTAATAGAACAGTTTTAGAAGCATTAAATTTTTGAGGCAAGAAAAAGATGATTATCCATGCGCAAAGGCTAAAAACAATATTTAGCAACTTTAAAAAATCAAAAGTCTTAGTGGTGGGAGATTTGATTTTAGACCAGTTTATCTGGGGTGATGTCTCGCGGATATCGCCGGAGGCGCCGGTGCCGGTGGTTTACGTGCAAAGAGAATCGGTTATGCCGGGCGGGGCGGCAAACGTTGCCTCGAATGTTAGAGATTTAGGCGGGATGCCTGTTGTCGTCGGAGTAATCGGCAATGATTCCTGGGGCCGGGTGTTAAAAGAAAAACTGAAACGCCCGGTGGATACAAGCGGCATAATTGTGGACGCGGCAAGAAAGACGTCTTTAAAAACCCGGATTGTGGCCAGGCACCAGCAGGTGGTCCGGGTGGACCGGGAAATTACGGAACAAATCAGCAAAGCGGTGTCGAAAAAAATTATCCGGAAGATAAAAAAGAATATCAATAGAATACAGGCGATTATAATCGAAGATTACGGCAAAGGAGTCGTAAATCCGTTTTTGATCAGAGAAATCGTCAAATTAGCGCGGTCCAGAAAAGTTATCGTGACGGTAGACCCCAAAGAAGACCATTTCTCTTATTACCGGGGCGTGAGCTGTATTACCCCTAATCAGCACGAAGCCGAAAAAGCCGCGGGCATAAAAATTATGGATAATAAAACTTTATTGGCCGCGGGCAAAAAACTTTTGAAAAAAATTAATTCCCGGGCCGTATTAATTACCCGGGGAGAACAAGGAATGTGTTTACTGGAAAAGAAAAAACGTGGCATTCATATTTCCACAAAAGCGCAGGAAGTTTTTGATGTGTCCGGCGCCGGAGATACGGTAATCGCCGCGTTTACTTTAGCTTTGGCCAGCGGGGCAACATTTGAGGAGGCGGCGCATATTTCTAATTATGCCGCGGGAATTGTCGTGGGCAAGGTGGGTGTAGCGACCTGTAGCCTGGATGAGTTGCTTAGGCGTATTTATGCTGACGGGATAATAAAATAAGAAACCTTTGCCGGATGGCAGTGGCCGCCGATTTTAAAAAAGGAGGAAGTCTTGCTTAATATTATGGAACTGCAACAGATTCTGCCGCAAGAATACCCGTTTTTATTGATTGACCGGGTACTTGAGCTTGACGAAGGTAAACGCATCGTGGCAATTAAAAATGTTACGGCAAATGAACATTTTTTTGTCGGCCATTTTCCGGGCCTGCCGGTCATGCCGGGAGTTTTAATTTTAGAAGCTATGGCCCAAACGGCAATTGTTCTGTATGCCAAGACCAAACATGTTGATAAGAATATGGTTAGATATTATTTTGCCAAGGCGGAAATAAAGTTCAAGGCGCCGGTTGTGCCCGGGGATGTGTTACAGATTGAGGTGGAAGCGGAAAAAATGCTTTCTACTGGAGGCATTTTAAAAGCCGTGGCTTCGGTAGAGGGGAAAACAGTAGCCGAATCCGTAATCGGTTTCAGCGTAAAAAATATTCGGGAAGATAAAACTTAAAAAAAACCAAAAAAAATACTTGACAAGCTCTTTAATAAATGGTATATATGTATAACTTTAAAAATACAACGAGAGCACATTGACAAACCGAAGACTAGCATTCTTCCATACAAAATACGTAATAACACAGAGATGTTTTGCGCACAAAAAAGGGGGTCGGGTTTAGCATAAAATAACTGCCTCCAATAAAATAAAATTTTGTGAAAACAAGGCATCAATAGATGTCTTGTTTTTTTATCTTTCGTTCTTTGTAAATTAAAAATCATAGCCAAGCTCTAGTCAATTAAAATAAAGCCAAAAAACTCTTTTTATCGGAGAGTTTGATCCTGGCTCAGAACGAACGCTGGCGGCGTGGTTTAGGCATGCAAGTCGAGCGATCCCTTTCGGGGGATAGCGGCAAAAGGGTGAGTAACACGTGGGTAATCTACCCTTAAGACGAGGATAACTTCGCGAAAGTGAGGCTAATACTCAATATGACCACAAGCACATGAGTGCATGAGGTAAAAGGTGGGGACCTTCGGGCCTACCACTTAAGGAGGAGCCCGCGTCCTATTAGCTAGTTGGTGAGGTAATGGCTTACCAAGGCGAAGATGGGTAGCTGGTCTGAGAGGATGGTCAGCCACACTGGGACTGAGACACTGCCCAGACTCCTACGGGAGGCTGCAGTCGAGAATCTTTTGCAATGGGCGCAAGCCCGACAATGCGACGCCGCGTGAGCGATTAAGGCCTTCGGGTTGTAAAGCTCTGTTTGCCTGGAATAAATCCAGCGGTCGAATAGGCCAAAGGGATGAAGGTACAGGCAGAGGAAGCCACGGCTAACTCCGTGCCAGCAGCCGCGGTAATACGGAGGTGGCAGGCGTTACTCGGATTGATTGGGT
>JAHJAO010000101.1 GCA_018813905.1 Candidatus Omnitrophota bacterium | reverse complement strand
TGCCGGAATCCGCGTTCAAACGCATACCGTTTCCCGGGCCGGCACTTGCCGCGCGGGTGATCGGCGAAGTAACCCCGGAAAAAATAGAAGTAGTGCGTATTGCTACCCGCATTGTGGAAGAAGAATTAGCATCGACTAAAGCGTTTCAGTATATGGCGATAGTTCATCAGGACCGGGTTACGGGGATCCGGGACGGAAAAAGAGATTTCGGGCTGCAGATTGAAATCCGCTGCTGGGACAGCGTAGATGCCCGCACGGCCCGGCCAACACGCTTGGCGTTTGACACGTTAGAAAAATTATCTAACCGGATGGTTAGCGAAGTCCCGGGAGTAGTGAGCGTAACCTATAATATTACCTCCAAGCCCCCGTCAACCATGGAAGCGATATAAATATAATAACAGGCATGAATAGAATATTTACGGTTATTTTCGGCTTAATCCTGATCGCAATTGTGGGCACGATAGATTACTATAGCGGCCCGGAAGTAGGATTGTCGCTGTTTTATTTGCTTCCAGTATTTTTCATTGCCTGGAAGGAGGAAATTTTCTGGAGTGTCTTATCCTCATGCCTTGCCGCCGGGTGCTGGACATTAATCGATTATTTCGGGGGCAAGCGCTATTCGAACATATATTTTCTCTATTGGAATATTATAATCCGCACGATTTTATTTTTAATAGTTGTCATATTGATCGCCCGGTTAAAAGAGGCGTTGAAGAAAGAATATGAATTTGCCCGGTTTGATTTTAAAACTGGTATTGCCAATAGCCGGTATTTTTTTGAAGTGGCGGCAATGGAAATCGAAAGAAGCCGGCGCTACGGGTATAATCTTACCATCGCCTATCTTGATTGCGACAACTTTAAAAATATCAATGATTCTTTTGGCCACCGGGCGGGTGACGCTTTGCTTAAGCGGCTTACCCGGACAATCAAAAAAGAAATCCGGGTTACGGATTTAATCGCGCGTTTGGGCGGCGATGAATTTGTTATTCTTTGCCCTCAATGCGCCGAGGCTGGGGCTAGGCAATTAATGCAAAGGGTGTACGAGCAATTGAACAAGATGGCGGTTGAGGAGAAAGTACCGGTTACGGTTAGTATCGGCGTGGCTACTTTCCTAAAGCTCGATTACACATTGGACGAGATGATCCATAAGGCCGATGCCTTGATGTATGAAGCAAAGCATCAGGGCAAAAACAGGATTGTTTACGGAGTTTTTTAAAAGCAATAGAATCTTTCGAAATACCTTTCTTGCCGCAGTAATCTAAAAGTTTAAAATATATTTTCGCCCGCCGCCCAAAAATCGCCCTAACTGTTTAGATTGGCACAGGTTATCGGCCTAGCTAAATTTGCAAGCCCCAGCCTTATATGGTATACTTCTTTGCTTCTTGAGCTTAAATTAAAGAATAATTCCGGAGGTTATGTGAAGAAAGTTTTGGGGTTTTATTATCGTCTATTTTTTCCTTCGCTGATAGGACTGCTATTAATAACTGCCAATCCGGTAGCGTCTTTTGCTTTTTACGCGGATAGGACGGGTATCGAAAGCGCTACGCTTAGTCCCAAGCTGTATCTGCAGCAACTGTTGCCTGCTTTCATAAGCAGTTTTCTGGACACCAAGAGCATTGCTTCTGTGCCGGAGGAAGATATTCATGAGGCGATAAACCTGGCAATTAAACAGGGCGAAGCCGTCGCGTTCGACATCACAAAAGATATTTCCTATTATTTTGGCGAAACGCTGTCTTTAGAGCAAAGCGCGCAGCGGCTGCAGGAGGCGGTGCTTGGTGTTAATAATTCTGGCAGGCAAAATTTACTTGGCCGTTTAAACGACAAAAAACTGCTTAACCGCCTGCGGTGGTCGTTTATGCGGATTAAAAAGGCGGTAGAAACGTCCGCTCATAACGCGACACTCAGGCAGCGCCGGTATCTGGTGATGTTCGCGGACCATCCCGCCTTTAACACCGCGGATATCTTAGAGCATGCGGGCACGCAGCAGAAAACGAGCCAATACGGTATTGCCACGATATTTATACCTCTCCCGTTTTTGAACTTTATTGACGAGATCGGAGCAGATAATATCGCGTTTGCCTTTCGCTGCGTACTTGAACACGCGGATTTTCATCTGCGCGGCAATCCCCGCGCCGTCATAATCGAAAATCACGCTTATTCCAGTAAAGACGAATATGAGCTTATCCGTTCCTTACGGCAGGGGTTTATGTTATATCAAAAATTGCTTTTTTCCGAGTCGGCGAAAGATATTACATTAGGCGAAGCTTTCTCCCGGATTCGCACGCTTTCTCATATGGGAGAAATCAGTTATATCCAGCTTGAGTCCGAAGACTCCTCTACCGGTATCGGCACCTCCGGGACGTTTTTTAGAATTACGCCGGCAACTGCGGATAAGACTTTAGGGCTAGTGAGAGGCGTACTTGTAAGCCTGAACGCATCGAAAAAATACGATTTTTCAATAAAGGGAATCGATATAATAACGCAGGATTCTCAAATGAACGTTCCCGCAGTATTTTTGAAATACAAGGTTGATGAACAGGCAAAAGTTATAGATATTCTCGCGCCGCTGGACAGAAAGAACGCGCGGCAGGTCCTGGACGCGTATCATAATCTTTCATTAAGCGGACACAATAAAATTTTGGAAATCGCGCGCGGCGAGATTCTTACCGTGAATTCACTGATTAAAGAAAGATTGGATACGATACCCGAGGATGTAAGCTATATCATGGAAGTAACGTTACTTTCCGTAGAGATGGCTCAGGTGTTACCGGCGATTCCATATAAAAGTCTGGTTTCGCTGCGGTCGATGATCCGCCAATACGTTGCTGTGGTCGATGAGCTTAAGCTGAAATTTCCCGACTCGGCCCGGCAGCAGAGATTGGCCGAAGAGTTGGACAGCTTGGAATTTGCGCAGGCCACGGCCCTATACGAGCTTGTACCCACTAAAATGAGTATAGAGCTTTTTCCCCGGTTCAACCAGGAGCGCAAGAGAAAGGCGTGCCGTATCATCGGCGTTATCGGCGAAGGTGGGACACTCTATACCCATTCTGTCAAACCTAAAGTATTTAAGGCAGTTGCCGGCACTGAAGAAATCCAGGTTGATCTCGAAGATCTGCAAGGTTTTATCAAAAAGATAATAGTATCCAACGGCAAACTGCTGGTCGTGGATACCAGTGTGCCCGAAGAGAATATATCGCCCGAAGATGTCATGCAGTTTCCTTCCCGTACACAAGCGGAAGTAGAATGGTTTCTTAGCAAAACCTCTTCCCGCAGCGGCCCGCAGAACCTAGCTATAACCAACCTTATCGAGCAGGCGATATAAAGATAATTACAAATCGCAAATTGCAAATTAGCGATTATGGTTTGTCAACACAATATATAAACCTTATTAGTATGTAATATAAAAAAAGTATTGACATGTAAATGCTTCTGTGGTTTAATACAGTTTAATATAAGCGGAAGGTAACGGAGGTTAAAATGGAACATGGGTACAGAGAGCCGGTTTATACCATCGGCATTGTGGCTAAGTCTTTAAAGGTCTGCCTGGCAACGCTGAGAATCTGGGAGAGGAAAGGGCTGATCAAACCGGTGCGTTTAGGAAAAAACAGGTTTTATTCCCGGTGTGACGTGGACCGGCTGGAATATATCAAAGAATTGATCCAGAAAAAGCGCATCAACATCGAAGGCGTTAAAAGCATGTTGAGCACCACCCGCTGCTGGGAAGTAAAGCATTGCAAGCCGAAAGAAAGAAGCGCGTGCCGGGTTTACAAAAAATACGGCGATAATTAAACTTTTTTTAAAGAGGTAAATTATATGTGGTTTTATTCCGATAAAGTAAAGAAACTGTTTAAGAACCCGCAAAATGTGGGCGAGGTAAAAAATCCAGACGCCGTAGGCGATGTGGGCAATATTATCTGCGGGGACGCCTTGCGCCTGACGCTTAAGATAGACAAAAAAACCGAGAAGATTATAGAAGCGAAATTCCAGACCTTCGGCTGCGCCAGCGCGATTGCTTCCTCCTCCGCGCTTACCGAGATGATCAAGGGCATGACCATAGACGAAGCGGCCAATGTTACCAATAAGGATATTGCCGAGTATTTGGGGGGATTGCCGGAAGAGAAGATGCATTGTTCGGTTATGGGCATGGAAGCGCTGGAAGCGGCTATTGCCAATTACCGCGGCGCGCCCCTGAAACAGGAAATGGTGGGGCAGGAGAGAATAGTATGCAAGTGTTTCAGCGTAACCGATAAAAAAATCATCCGCGCGATAAAAGAGAATAATTTGAAAACCGTGGAAGAGGTAACCAATTATACTAAGGCCGGCGGCGGCTGCGGCAAGTGCCAGCCGGAGATAGAAAAACTGCTTAAAGAATTCTGGAGCAAGGAAGCGACAAAAGGGGCTTGCGCGAAAGAGCCGCCGCGGAAAAAGCTTACCAATCTGCAGCGCATTTCCCTGATTCAGGAAACCATAGGAAGAGAGATCAGGCCGCAGCTTAAGACCGACGGCGGAGATATTGAGCTGGTGGATATAGACGGCACGAAAGTGTCTGTTAAGTTTTTGGGTATGTGTTTGGGCTGCCCGTCGACCGGGGTGACGTTGAAATCTTTTATCGAGGCAAAGTTAAAAGAGTTTGTGGACGAAGAGATTACTGTTGAGGAAGTGCGGGAGTAAATAAAAAGTGAATAAAATAATCTACGCGGATAATAACGCAACGACCAGGGTCGCGCCGGAGGTGTTCGAGGCAATGCGGCCGTTTCTTACCGAGGAATACGGCAATCCTTCGAGCATGCACACTTTTGGCGGAAAAATTATTAAGGATATCGAACGCTCGCGAGAAGCGCTGGCCGGGCTTCTGGGTGCGAGTGACCCGCAGGAGATTATTTTTACCAGCTGCGGCACCGAAAGCGATAATACCGCGATTATGAGTGCATTGCGGGTTTTGCCCCAAAAGAGGCACATCATTACCACAAAAGTAGAGCATCCGGCAGTGCTGACTTTATGCAAGTATTTGGAATCTGCCGGGTATAGAGTAACGTATCTTAACGTTGATAACGCGGGCATGCTCGATCTTGAAGAACTCAAAAGCTCGATTGACCAGGACACCGCCATTATTTCCATCATGTACGCCAATAACGAAACGGGCGTAGTTTTTCCGGTAGAGGAGATCGCGGAGCTTGCAAGGACAAGAGGCGTAATCTTTCATACCGATGCGGTCCAGGCCGTAGGCAAAATCCCGTTTAAGTTAACCGAACTGCCGGTAGACCTTTTATCCTTGTCCGGGCACAAGCTGCACGCAGCCAAAGGTGTAGGCGCTTTGTATGTGCGCAAGGGCACGAGATTCAGCCCGTTTATGCTTGGCGGGCATCAGGAACAAAACCGTCGCGGCGGTACGGAAAACGTGGCTTCAATCGTGGGTCTGGGAGTTGCGTGCGAGTTGGCCAAAAAGTTTATGGAGGATGAACAGGTTCGGATTAGGAAATTACGCGATAAGCTTGAAGCCGCGGTTTTGAAAAATATACCGCATGCGCGGGTAAACGGACACCGCCAGAGACGGCTTCCGAACACTTCTAATATTGGGTTTGAATTTATCGAGGGGGAGGCGATTCTATTGATGCTGGATGAAAAAGGCATTGCCGCTTCCTCTGGTTCTGCCTGCACCTCCGGCTCGCTAACGCCGTCGCACGTATTGAGGACGATGGGCATTCCGTTTTCTTTTGTGCAGGGCTCGATCCGCTTTAGTTTAAGCCGCTACAATACCGAAGAAGAGATAGATTATATTATCAAATCCCTTCCGCCGGTTATCAAGCGGTTAAGGGAGATCTCGCCTTATAAATAGAATAATTTGACATATAAATAGCTTGACAAAGGCGGATTTTAATAGTATATTCAAATCAAATAAAAACATAAAAGGGCTACCTGAAAAAAGGTAGCCCTTTACGCTAACCCCGGGGGAATGTGTAAGCGTTCTTTTTTTTTATACAGGCGCGGTGTCAAGTAAGCCTTCTCTTTTGTCTTACTTCCGTATATTGGTAGCTTAAAAAGTACTTTTTTTGACGATGATGAAAGGTAAATGTATGCTTATAAATCTGCTTATTTTCTTTTTTATAATATATGTTTTGGTGTTGCTTATCAAAAACGATATTGATAATGAGATCGGGAAATAAATCAAGCGAAAGGAGGTGATTATAATGAAAAAAACATTAGAGAATGTTGTGTTATTGGGCTTCATCGTGTCCGCGCTTGTGCTCTCTAGCCTCAACACGCTATCCCCGAAAGCAATAGCCGAGGGGAATAACGTTGTTACCGGAGAGATTATCGCCGTGGATTTGGAGAAGGCGTCTTTTACCGTGCAAGCGCTGGGTGAAACTGCAGAAGAGCAAACGGTACTGCTTACAGACGAGACTACAGCTATCGAAACTGCCGGAGGCGCGCTCAGCCTGTCTGATTTGGTGTCTGGGATGTTTGTTGAGGCTGAATATGAACAGGCCGCGGATGGAACTCTCAAAGCCAAATACGTAGTGGTTGAATAAATCTAGAGCGTAAGGAGGAAAGGAGGTGAACAATATGGCGAAAAAAACTTTTTCCAAGCAGCCAAAGAAAAAGAATCTGCCGAATGTAAAGCCGGCGCAACCGGCAGTTGTGCAGCAACCAACATGTTCGCAGTCGCAGCCGCAGACAGAACAACAAAGTCAGCAGAGCAGCTGCAAATAAATAATGCCGGCGTTACCCGCCGAAGCTCCTGATCTTAAATGCCGAATTTCCTGCTTCAGGAAAACGGGAAAACCCCTGCTTGATTTGGGTGAATTCTGCCGCAGTGGCAGGACGGATATCTGCCATCCGAACCCCTAAGCTAATTCCGTAGGCACGGGCAGATTTTTAATAATACAGTTTTTTTATAACCGACGGACTTATAACTGTTTTTTGGCTATATATCAATATAAATAAGGAATAATACTAAAAGACTTGACACCCGCACATTTGGGTGGTATATTGAAAATATACTAAATATGTCCTGAGTTTCGAAGGGGGTCATGCCTACGCTTTAAATAGCTGCGGCAGATCCGGCGAAATGAGAAAAATAATGGAGCCGGAAACCTGGACATGGCGTAAGCCGCCCCAAGAGAAATCG
>JAHJAO010000100.1 GCA_018813905.1 Candidatus Omnitrophota bacterium | reverse complement strand
TTAACATTCCCTATGGTGGCATTGCTTATAATTCAAAAGATTTTAGGGGAAAGGTTGATTTTATCTTTAGTGAAACCGTGAAAAGTTTATTAGAGAATGCAGCAATTAAGAATGACGACTTTGAGAAAGTTCTTAATTCTTCTAGGCTAGGGAGAAATGATTTTATTTTCTTGGATCCACCGTATGACACTGATTTTAGTGATTATGAAAAGATGGCTTTTGGCAAAAATGACCAAGTAAGATTGGCAAATTATCTTCAAAATATTAAATCAAAGTTTATCTTAATTATTAAAAAGACCACTTTCATTAATAATTTATATAGTAACAAAAAGGGGATTAAATTGGAGAGTTTTGAGAAGAAATACTTATATAACGTAAAGGGTAGAAACGATCGAGAAGTTGAACATTTAATTGTCTACAACTATTAATAAAGATTATAAGATGGACATTAATTATGTTATACATGGAGATTGTTATCAGGAGCTTAAGAGATTTCCTGATAATACCTTTGATTTAATTTTTGCTGATCCACCGTATTATCTCCAACTGCCAAGCAATAAAAGACTAAAACGTTTTGATGGTTCGGAGATAATTCCTGTTTATGATGAGTGGGATAAGTTTAAGGATTACGCGGATTTTGATAATTTTACTTTAAATTGGCTAACTGAATGTCAGAGGGTTTTAAAGCCCACCGGAACAATTTGGGTTATTGGTATGTATCATAGTATATATAGAGTGGGAAAAATTATGCAGGATCTCGGCTTATGGTTCTTAAACGATGTTATTTGGGTAAAAATTAATGCCTTGCCTAATCTAAATGGCAGACGTTTTACTAATAATCACGAAACTTTAATTTGGGCAGTAAAAAACAAGGATTGTAAAGATTATACTTTTAATTATGAATTAATGAAAGAAGTGAATGGCGGGAAGCAGATGAAAGATACCGATTGGGTTTTTCCTCTTTGTACTGGTACGGAGAGATTGCGCGATAAAAATGGAATAAAACTTCATAATACTCAAAAGCCCCTAAAACTTATTCAAAGAGTCATAGAGACTGCAAGTAATAAAGACGATTTAATTTTAGATCCATTTCTAGGAAGTGGCACAACAGCTGCAGCGGCTGAAGAGTTAGGTAGGAATTGGATCGGAATTGAAAAAAATAAAGAGTATGTTGAGTTAGCTAAAAATAGGGTTAGTACACTTCGTAATAAAATTTCTACTAGATATGGTATTATGCAAAGTAATAAAAAGGAGGGTTTATGTCCGGCGGAGAAAGAATAGCTGAAAGAGAGTTAATGTTGCCAGCTCTTTTTTTAATTGATTTGAGGAAAAGCCTGACTACTTCAGATTTGATTGCAGAACTTACACATTTAATGCATCCGAGTGGAGAAGACGCCAAAATACTTAATGGAAGGAAAGATACGAAATTCTCTCAAAAAGTTAGAAATTTGGTCTCTCATCATACTCTAGAGAGGCTAGGATATGCAACATATCAGAGAATAAGGGGAAATGGAATTTTTCAGATTACCGAAACGGGAAAGGGGTATTTGATAGAAAACATGTCTATAATTGAGTATCTTTTAAGTAACGATTTTGCTTATAAAGATATTAAGGTTAGTTTTAAACATGTCTCGATTGCTAAGGAAGCTTTAAAGAAAGTTCTCACTTATGACGAAAATCTAATGATTACTGAAGGCACAAAAAGAAACAGGAATGTTACTTTGTATAAACGTTCTAGCAAGTTGAGAGATTTCGCTATAAAAAAGTATACTTTAGATGGGCATATTAAATGTGTGGTATGTTTCTTTGACTTTCTTGATTTTTACGGAGAAATCGGGAAGAACTATATCGAGATACATCACGTGAAACCAGTTTTGCAATATGGTGAAGAAGAAGAAAATAAATTTTTGAAGGATGCTCTAGAAAATGTAATTCCGGCATGTTCTAATTGTCATCGAATGATCCATCGAAACAGAGAGCAGCCATTAAGCGTAATAGATTTAAAAGCTTGCATTCAACCCAGACACAACATATAAAATTCGCTATTAGGTTTATTTGCAAGTAATAAGGTAATTCACAAAAAGGGGGCTTTATGAAGAGTAAGCTGAAGGGGATAAAAAGGCGTGAAGAGTGTTTTGGGTCTATTCAAGTTGCTAAAGACAATCCTAAATTATCTCAAATGATGACAGGCAAAAGCATTAATATTAAATTATCATTTGAAAATCTATTAAATCTTAGGTTGGCTTTTGAGGCGGCAGCATTAGAATTAAATCAGTACCATCTTGGACAACGAAAGGCGAAGAATATAGGAGTAAATCTATTTTTAGGTCCACAAGGACAAATTACTGTAACTATAGAATAGCCAGAAGAGCAAAAAATCCTAAGCTGCATTATATGTATCGTAAATGGGGTCAGAATTATTTTTATCCATTTCTCATGTTCCAGCGTTTTATTGGGAAAGATATAAAAAATAAATCTGAGCCCATTTTTCATTAATAAAGGGATTTCATGAAAATCGTAGACTGGATATTAATGTGTTCTTTACTGATTGTAATAGGTAGTGTTGTTTGGGTTGTGATTTATAGTCGCAAGAAGTCGCGGGGACGAGATTTGGCAGAACAGTTGCCGAATGATGAGAATGAAAAGGCCTCTCAGCCAGAAGGAACATTGCAAAGCGGACAAGATATCAATACGGTTAAAGAAGATTTGGGACAGTTAGAAAAAGAAATTTCGATTAGGACTGTGATTGAAGAGGAGTGCAAAACAGAGCAGGGAACTATTGCCATTCCCGAAGAAGGTAATATTAAAGAGGAAGTCGACTCTCGTGAGGTATCCGGAGAAAGACGGGCGAGTCCTGATAAGAGAGGAGGCAGATCAAGAAGCTCCGCTAACCATGACCGGCAAAAAGAAAAGAATACCAATTCTTTTCGGCTGAAACCTGAAATAATTTGCTGGAAGAAAGAACGACAATGGATGCTGGCGGTAGAGATTCCAGAAGAAATTTCTTCAATTCAAGGGTTGGAAGTTATTGAAGAGGGATTATGCTTATTACAAGATGAAGCTACTGAAGACCGTTGGTGTCTTAGGGAAGCTTTAAGTAGCCATGTAGTAGTTTGCTGGGAAAATAATGAGGTTGAGATTTTGTCAGGCAAGGAGGAATACCTTTTATTCAAATTGAATGGGTGGGGCAGTGGACGCCGCGTGAGATATCCATCAGCTGGATTATACCTTGTGATGGCTTTGGATAGCTGGGAGCGTGATGAAAAATTGTCGGGTTTACCCCCTGTGACACCAGAGCCAGTGTCAATTAAGAATTGCCGCGCGCACTACTTCGATATTCAGAAGGATAATGGCAGCCGAATTGTTTTCCATAAGCCCGATGGAACCCCATTTGAGATTAAACCAAACGCACCGCAATTTGAGGTAGCAGGAAATCAGTTACTTGATGCATGTGAAGATAAAGGGCCTCTTTTTGGAAGCGGCCTATTAAAAATTCGTCTCCTGGGTGGGCTGACATGGAGAAATATTCAAACAATTGTTGTCGGAGAAGAAGGCGGTGGAAAGGGGAAGTGGCGTACATTTTTTAGTCCAAATCAAGAGCTTATTGAACAAGATATGTTTAAAATTACATCCAGAAAAGGCGGATGGTACTTTCTCAGGTTTTACGATGAAAACGATGACCTGGTAGAAAGTTTAGACTTCAGGTTTATAGGCGGGCTAAAGGATATTAAAATGCAACAACCTTCTCCTTTCCCTCCGGAATCGGGACATGGGGTGGTATTTATTGACCTCTTCCATGAATCCGATTGTCACATCCAAGCGATAGATAACTCTGAAGGTAATATGATGATTAAGCGGCAAAATAATAAAACAATTTTAACCATTCCTCCTAACCCAACAAGAGATAAAACCTGCTGGCTTGTTGGTTCAAATGACGGACTTCAGGTAGAAGTAGTCATATTAGCGGAAAGGGTTTGGTGGATGGTAGCGGAAGAAAGTAAAATCCCATCTCACTGGGAGGACAAGCGTTTAATTTTGGTACGTGATGAATTTACTGCAATCTCCCAAAAGGCTATCTGGATTAAACTTCCCAAATCTCGCTGGACAAATGCAATTTCAGTAGGATTCGAACAACGAAGATCTAGGCGTTATGACCTGAAAGTTATTGAGAACACGGTTGCCATTCCACTACGTGACTTTGCTGATTCTCAAGAAGTGGCAGATCGCATGCGGGAATACTCCCTTAAGATTTGGATTACAATCAATGATAAAATGATTGAAGGCGCTGTGGCTATTATCCCTGCTAATCCACCAGATCCATCTCGTTTAGCTAAGAAGCAAAATGAGCCCGAGAGGTTATTTGTAAACCTTGCTGGAGTATCAGTTCCACGGTTGTGTGGTGTCCTAACTAAGCTTCGCAAGGTGACACACGGACCATTGCGTTTGTTGATTAAAGAAGTACGGCATAAGTATTTTAAAAGACGCAGAAGGCATCGAGCTAAACCCGAAGAATTTATAAAGCAGGCATTATGTGTGATTGCTTTTTACTTCGAAATAAATGAAGATCGGGGTCATAAAATTGTTGGCCCCAAAAAACGCTGGATTGATAGAGCGCATCGGGCAAGAAACGAATTTCCCGAAGTTATTAATCGGCTTCGTAATCGTTATGAAGAATTGAAGGTGGGAAATGCTTATGGAGGCTGTTGTAATATGAGAGATGAGGCGCAGAAACAATGAACCCGATAGAACTGTCAAGAGACATAGAAGAAAGATACCGGCGTTATTTGAAGACGACCTTTTACTTTA
>JAHJAO010000099.1 GCA_018813905.1 Candidatus Omnitrophota bacterium | reverse complement strand
TTCAGATTCGGCACACACTATCCACAGTATCAACAAAAAGAAAAGGTAGCCCCAAAAGAAAAAGGGCTACTATTAACAGTAACATGAAAACCGGACATTCTTGCTTTGCTAGAAACAGGACATTTTTGCCTTGCAATAACAATATCGGTCGAATAAGTTGACAAATTTTTAATAAAAATATAGAATATAAAGCCGGTTTTAACATTTTTGCCGGAAATGAAAGGTGAAAAGTGATGAGAGCAATTAAATTAGGATTACCCAAGGGAAGTTTACAGGAAGCTACTTTTCGTATGTTTAAAAAGGCGGGATTTTCGCTTTCGGTTTCCGAGCGGTCTTATTTTCCGTCTATAGATGACGAACAGATAAAGGCGGTCCTGCTGCGGGCCCAGGAAATTCCCGCTTATGTGGAAAACGGGGTTTTAGATTGTGGAATTACCGGCGCGGACTGGGTTTTAGAGAATAATGCCAAGGTGGAAGTAGTGGATGATCTGTTGTATGCAAAGCAACGGCTGAGTCCGGTACGTTGGGTGTTAGCTGTTCCGTATAATTCACGTATAAAAAAAGTGCGGGATTTGCAGGGAAAACGCATTGCTACGGAACTGGTTAATGTAACCAAGAAATATCTTAAAAAACACAAGGTTCGGGTCGATGTGGAATTCAGCTGGGGAGCGACTGAGGCCAAGGTTCCGCAGCTGGTCGATGCGATCGTAGAGCTTACGGAGACGGGTTCGAGTTTGCGGGCGCATAATTTACAGATAATCGATACTGTTTGCGAATCTACGACGCAGCTTATCGCTAATCCCCGGGCATGGAAAGATGCTTGGAGAAGAAATAAAATTCAAAATATCGCTTTATTGCTTAAAGGAGCGATTGGCGCTGAGGAAAAAGTCGGATTGAAATTAAATGTGCAGGAGAAGAATTTCAAGAAAGTTCTTTCTCTTTTGCCGGCGATGAAAAATCCAACTATTTCCCATCTTAGCCGTACCGGTTGGTTTGCCGTGGAAATAGTAGCCGATGAAAAAGTGGTGCGGAGTTTAATCCCGGCATTAAAAAAAGCCGGAGCGGAAGCGATAATCGAATATAATTTAACTAAAGTTATACCGTAACGTTAAATTTGGGGAGGGACAGACTATGCCGTGCGGGAGAAAAAGAAAACGCAGAAAAATAGCTACCCACAAGAGAAAAAAACGCCTAAGAAGAGATAGACATAAAAAGAAAAATAGATAGCACAAGATGAATTAATAGCTTAATAGTCCGGTCAAAAATAAAGGCAACATCCGTAATGAGCTGTATAAATAGGAAGCATGTGCTTTGGATAGTGCTTATGCTATCCAGTTTAAGTTTTTTTTGCAACGGTTGTACGGCAGGAAAACTCTACGCCAGAAAAAGAATAATTGCGGATACTCCGCATAGTAGCCCTATTAAGAAATATAGGTCGCGGGACCTTATTACACGAGCCTACGCACATTATCTGCGTGGGCTTTTATATGATAAACAGAACAAACTCGAACTGGCTATTGAAGAATACCGCCGCGCTTCCAATTATGACCGGAGATCTTCGGCGATCGCGTTAAAGTTAGGCACGGCATATTTTAAAAAAGGTAATTTCGATAAATCCATAAGGGAACTGAAGAAAGTCCTGAGCTTTGAACCGGATAATATTGAAGTTCGGGCGCTTTTAGGGATTATCTATGCAACTAGCGGTAACTTGCCGGATGCCGCTTTAATTTACGAAGAGATAATCGAAATCGAGCCGGAAAACAAACAATCCCTGCTTAATCTGGCGGATATCTATGTATTAGAGAACAAAAACGAAAAAGCTATCTTTATTTACGAACAGCTTCTAAAATTGCCGGATGTTAATTTGTCTTATATTTATTTTAACTTAGGCATGCTTTATGTCCAAATAAATCGGCTAAATGAAGCGGTGGTTAATTTAGAGCATGCGATCCGGCTTGACCCTAACTACTTGGAGGCACAATTAGGCCTGGGCCTTGTATATGAGTTAAAGAATGAGCCGGATAAATCTGGGGCGGCCTATGAGCGAGCGATTCAGATAAAGCCGTCCAATGCGTTCGCTTATTTTCGCCTGGGGCAAATGTATATTCAACAGAATTCTTACAAGCAGGCATTGGAACAGTTCCAAAAGGTATTGGAATTAAATCCCCAGATTTCGGATACCTACTTTGAAATAGCCCATATCCATCTTAAAAATAACGAGATAGATGCGGCCATAGAAATACTGCATAAGGCGGAATCGATAATCGAGGAAAAGTCGCGTTTATTTTTACTTCTGGGCTTGGCTTATAGCCTCCGGTCGGATTTTGAAGAGGCGGAAGGCTATTATAAAAAATCGTTGGAGCTTGCCCCCAAGGACGATTTGGTATATTTTTATCTCGGCGCTCTCTATGAAAAGAAAAAAATGCCGGAGTTGGCAAAAAAACAATTTATTAAAACACTTGAGTTTAATCCAAATAACGCTGATGCGTGCAATTATCTTGGATATATGTATGCCGAAGAGGGGATCCGGCTTGATGAGGCGATAAATTTGATTAGCCGGGCGCTAACGATAGAACCGGACAATGGAGCTTATGTGGATTCGCTCGGCTGGGCGTATTTCAAGAAAGGCGATCTGGATAATGCCCTTATCCAGCTTGAACGCGCGGTAAAATTTCTGACTACCGACCCGATAATTTATGACCATTTGGGAGACGCATATTGGGAGAAAGGCAAGCGCGATAAAGCAATTGAGCAATGGCAGAAATCTTTAGAGTTGGATCCTGCGCAAAATGGGGTTAGGGAAAAATTAGATAAGTTAAAAGAAAATGACCCGGTGTCGAATATAAAAAATTGAATAGGAGGGGGCAGTGAATTTCTGGCATTCGTTTTTGAGGAAACTAAAAATATTTGTAGAAGACCATTGGGTGGTAATGGCGATCATTTTTGTTGCGGGCATTTTGCTTATGCTTTCCGCTATCGGGATGTCTAAACTGGAATCGTATGCCCGGATTTCCGCTTTAGCCAATATGCCGCTGTGGATTTTGGTAATGCTGATTAGCGGGGCGATTACGGCGTTTATTTATGTTTCCGTTATGTTTGGGTATATGGGGAAAATGAAACAGCAAAAGGTCGATCCGTCTAAAGTAAATGTTCTGTTTTCTGATGTGATTGGTATCGATGAGGCCAAAGAAGAAGCCAGGGAAGTGGTCCAGCTTTTACTTGACCGGACGCGGCTAAAAAAAATCGGCGGTAGATTAATAAAGGGCATTTTGATGGTCGGCCCGCCCGGTTGCGGCAAGACGTATCTGGCCAAGGCAATCGCTACGGAAACCGGGGTGCCTTTTTTGAGCATGTCCGGCAGTGAGTTTGTGGAAATGTTTGTTGGTGTCGGCGCAAGCCGGATTCGGAAGATGTTTAATAAGGCCAGACGCCTCGCTTATTCCCACAACGGCTGCATCATCTTTATTGACGAAATTGATGCCGTAGGACGTGTGCGTGCGTTTAGTTTCGGCGGGGGGCAGGAAACCAATAATACCTTAAACCAGCTGCTGGTGGAATTGGACGGCTTGGCCGGAAGTGCAAATATTGTTATTATCGGCGCGACAAACGCGGCGGAAGAACATCTTGACCCGGCATTGATACGTCCGGGGCGGTTTGACCGAAAAATTTATTTTAATTTTCCGGATGTTGATGGTCGCGAACAACTATTCCGTTATTATTTAAGCAAGGTACAATGCGATCCGGGAATGGATATTAGCCGGCTAGCGCGACAATCCGTGGGAAAAACTCCCGCGGATATTGAAAATATCATAAAAGAATCAGCGTTAATCGCGACGCGTTATAAGAAAGATTCTATTGGTCATAAGGAACTAAGTGAGGCCATGGAGCGAATCGAGTTGGGGTTAAAACACAGGATGAAAATGAGCGACCAGGAAAGGACGATGACGGCGTATCACGAAGCTGGGCATCTTATTGTCACATATTTTTTACATCCTTACGATGATGTTTTTAAGGCATCGATTATTCCGCGCAAAGGATCCTTGGGTGTCGTACATCATCAACCGCGGGAGGAATTTCACTCTCTGAATCTTAATCATGCCCTTGCGCAGATAAAGGTTTCATTGGCTGGATATGCTGCAGAAAAAATTCAGTTTGGGATTACCACTACCGGAGTTTCGAGCGACTTTCGACAAGCCATGAATTGGGCCCATCATATGGTTTGGAAGTTTGGCATGGGAATCTCGGGGCATATCGGAGATTATACGATGATCCCTCCGGAACAGCTTTCGGAGACGATTAAAGAACGGTTAAACGAAGAGACCAATCAAATCTTGCAGAAATGCGTCAAAGAAGTAAAAGAACTTCTGGTAAAAGAAAAAGAAATTTTGGACCGGTTTGCCCGGGAATTACTGGAAAAAGAAGAACTGGAATATGATGAAATAGAAGCTATTTTTAAGGAATATGGGAAAAAGAGCTGTCACGGCGCGGCCTAAACTGATTTTTACGCTATTGTTAACTGTTCTGTTTTTTGGAATAGGTTGTTCAGGATGCGCGCCTACTTACCCGAAAGAGAAATTAGAAGAAGCGCTCATTGATGTCTGCAGGAAAGAATACGCTCTTGATGTCCAAGCAAAGCTTGTGGATAAGACATTGGTTGTGTTCATTCCGCTCGATGAATTTTATGACACCAAACTTGATGTTCTTCCGAAAGCGGTGGAAAAAATCGGGGATGTAATTCAGGTCACTTCCCGCGTGGTATTTAGCACAGACGCGGAAATTGATTTTTATATGGTGATTGCGGCTGATGTTAAAGTTACTGCGGTTGAAATAGTATCGATTCAATATATTAACGATTTGCGCAAACTAGTGAACGGTTGGATTGGCCGGGACGAATACCGCAAGCGGGTATTATGGGAAAGGAATTTCGACCCGCAGTATCTAAAAGATGCTGAATTCAAATTTGAGGTTGAACCGGTCCGGCTGCCTGAATTTCTGGCAAAACAGATCGCCCAGCGGATAAATTTGGAGTTTGAATCTTTGCTTGAATATAAATTACAAGTAAAGTCCGCTTTTGACCGGGAAAAATTTCAGTTTTATTTTACCTTGTTGGCTAGCGATGATCGTGATTTCCGGGAAAAGTTTTTGCCGGTAATCTTGCGGGAAGTGGTCTTAGTGGTAAACGCTTACAAATTCCAGGATTTTAAAGGCGTGGAAGTTGCAAATCTTTTTACCAAGAAATCAGTTTTTATTGAAGCAGGCGATTTAGAAGAGTATGTAAGCTTGAATAAAAAATAAAACAATAAAGCTACTCATAAATATAAATTTTAGCGAATAGGAGTACAGAGCATGGAATTAGATCGTTTGAAAGAAAAAATAAAACAGATCCGCCGGCTTATTATTAAAATGCTGGCTAAGGCCGGTTCCGGGCACCCCGGAGGGTCACTTTCCGCGGCCGATATTGTGACCTGCTTATATTTCAATATAATGCGGCATAATCCGAAAAATCCCCAGGATCCTAACCGGGACCGATTTCATATGTCCAAAGGGCATTGTTGTCCCCTGTTGTATGCGGTTCTGGCGGAATGCGGATATTTCCCGCAGGAAGAACTGTGGAAGCTGCGCCGGGTGGGAGCCCTGCTGCAAGGGCATCCGGATGTGCATACGCCGGGCGTGAATGTTGCCAGCGGCTCTTTAGGGCAAGGACTTTCTGTTGCTTTGGGAATGGCTTTAGCGGCTAAAGTTGATAAAAGGGACTATCGCGTGTATTGTCTTTTAGGAGACGGGGAAATCCAGGAAGGTAATGTCTGGGAAGCGGCAATGGCGTCTGCCCATTACAAATGCGATAATTTATGCGCAATTTTAGATTATAATGGATTTCAAATCGACGGGCGGGTCAAGGATGTAATGGGTATCGAGCCGATTGAAGATAAGTGGAAAGCTTTTGGCTGGGAAGTACAAAGTATCGATGGCCATAATCTAGAACAAATTCTGGAAGCCTTTGAAAGAGCAAAGCAGATAAAGAATAAACCCGCGATGATTATCGCCCGGACAATCAAAGGAAAGGATGTTTCCTTTATGGAGAATGTTGCGGATTTTCATGGCCGGGCGCCTACGCAAGCAGAGACGGAAATAGCATTAAAGGAGCTGTCTGATGAGTAAGGAAATGCTGTATCAACGGGATGTTTATGGAAAAACATTGGTTGAGCTGGGTAAGAAAAATCCGCAAATTGTTGTTTTGGATGCCGATCTTTCCGGTTCTACCCGTACGGCTTTGTTTGGGAAAGAATTCCCGGACAGATTTTTTAATTTTGGCGTAGCGGAGCAGAATATGATGGCGGCAGCTTCGGGAATGGCTAGCTGCGGCAAAATTGTATTTGCTTCGACTTTTGCCATGTTTGCTACCGGACGCGCTTGGGATCAGATAAGAAATTCCATAGCTTATAGCAATTTAAACGTAAAGATTGTAGCTACGCATGCGGGTATTACGGTCGGCCCGGACGGCGCTACGCACCAAGCCTTGGAAGACATGACTTTGATGCGGGTCATCCCGAACATGAAAGTGATTGTCCCCTGTGATGGCCCGCAAACCCGTGCTGCGGTAATCGCGGCCGCCGAGATGCCTGGTCCTGTTTATATCCGTTTGGGGCGTGCTAAATTTCCGACGATAGATATAAAAGAAAAATTTGAAATCGGCAAAGCGGATATTTTAACTGAAGGTAAAGATGCAACAATCTTTGCCTGCGGGGTAATGGTGAATAACGCCCTAGAGGCGGAGCGCAACCTTCGCGCCGCAGGCATTAAATGCGCGGTTATTAATATGCATACCGTAAAACCGATAGATAAAAAAACAATCGGGGCATTCATGAAAACGAAAGCGCCATTTTATATTTGCGAAGAACATACGACTATCGGCGGGTTAGGAAGTGCTGTGGAGGAAGTTGTTGCGCATGCGGGTACCAACTGTAAAGTAAGGCGTATCGCCGTGGATGACCAGTTTGGTCAATCCGGAGAACCGGATGAACTGCTTAAATTATACCGATTGACAGCTGCGGACATCGCGCAAATAATTAAAAAAGACTTAAAAAAATATAAAGGATAAATATTTTCGATGCTGAGATTATTGACCCCGGCAAAAATCAATCTGTTTTTGGAAATCCTGGGGAAAAGAAAAGATGGTTATCACAGCCTGAAAACCCTATTTTTGAAAGTAAGGCTTTTTGATAAGATAAATATTTGCGCCCGCAAAGATAAAACCATAAAAATATCCTGTAATGTTAAAAACGTGCCGGTGAATAAGAAGAATCTCGTGTTTAAAGCGGTCCGGCTTATGCAAAAATACGGTGGTCTAGATTGCGGGGTATCCATTAATATCAAAAAAAATATCCCGGTTGCGGCAGGATTGGGTGGTGCCTCAAGCGATGCCGCGGCAACCTTGTTTGGTCTTAATCGCCTTTGGGCGCTTAATCTGAGCCTTAAGGTGCTAATGGGCTTGGCTAAGAAAATCGGCGCGGATGTCCCATTTTTTTTGCTAACGGATTCCCTGGCTTATGGTACGGGCAGGGGAGATATATTGAAACCATTAAAAATTGATAAAAAATACTGGATTCTACTGGTTGTTCCTAAAATAAAAGTTTCAACCAAAAGGATTTACCAGGCGGTTACGGAAGACTTGACAAATATAAGAGATGATGTTAAACTACTCACTTGCGCTTTACGAAAAGTCGATATCTCGGCAATCGGTGAGCTTTTGTTTAATCGGCTTGAATCTGTAACCTTTAATAAATATAGATGGTTAGGAAAGCTCAAAGATAAAATATCCGCCCTGGGTGCAAGGGCGGTTTTAATGTCTGGAAGTGGTGCGGTACTGTTTGGATTTTTTAAAAACAGAGAGGAGGCGATACGCATCAGGAATAAACTTCGAGGTATTAATTGTCGGCTTATGGTTGTGCAAAGCATGTAGCAGTTTTTAAAGACATCTGGGAAAGGAGTGATCTGATAATGGAGGTTACGGAAGTAAGAGTATTTTTGAGAAATAAGGATAGCAATAAAAAATTAAAGGCTTATGTCACAGTGACTTTCGATGACTGTTTTGTTGTTCGCGACGTAAAAGTTATCGAAGGGAGCAAAGGATTATTTGTGGCGATGCCTTCGGCAAAGATGAAGACCAATTGCCCTAAGTGCGCTCATAGAAACGTGGTTAGGAGCAACTATTGCAACCAGTGCGGTGCTGTTGTTGAACAAGCGGTTCGTTCCGGCATATCTGCGGAAGATAGCCGCCAGAATGAACATAAGGATATTGCGCATCCGATTACCCCGGAATGCCGAGAGTATATCCAGAAAAAAGTTTTGGAAGCGTACGAAGAATCGATTGGTTCGTCGCAGACCCCAGGCTCTTCTGTCCGCGATGATATCGTGGCGGTTGGAGATATAGAAGAGGAAGATACAGAAATATAATAAAACTAGGTATATTGCCCGGTAGTGTAATGGTAACACACGAGGTTTTGGACCTTGCATTCCAGGTTCGAGCCCTGGCCGGGCAGTTTAATGTTGCCAGTAAAAAGGTCCGGACCTGAAATCTTAAAAATCATCGGATTTTATTGTCTGCATTATATTAAAGCAGCAACAAAAACACCTTTTAAAATTTTTTAAACGCATTATGATGAAAAATGAAACTGCCGCCGTTATTTTAGCCGCCGGTGAAGGTACCCGGATGAATTCAAATTACCCCAAGATTTTGCATAAATTGGGGGCTAAACCCCTGTTGGGGTATGTAATCGATAATGTACATGCTGTAGGCATTAAAAAAATATTTGTTATTACCGGATTTAAATCGAAACTCGTAAAAGAGCATGTAGGAACAGATGCGAAGTGCATAGAACAGAAAAAATTGCTGGGGACAGCAGATGCAGTCTGGCAGATAAGGAATGAAGCGGTTTTCAAAAATAGAGATGCGCGGTTGCTGGTGATTTATGGAGATACGCCGCTTGTGAGTTCGGTGACGATAAAACGCCTGGTTGAACAAAATTTAAACAGTGAGGCGGCCGTAACCCTGCTTACCGTTCGCATAAAAGACCCCAGCGGTTATGGTCGGATTATTCGTAATGAACGAGGAGAGATTCTAAAAATTATCGAAGAACAAGAAGCGAATGTTTATGAGCGGGCAACAGAAGAAGTAAATGTCGGCGTTTATATCTTTAAAAGCGCGGAACTCTTTAAAGCGATTAAACAGATAAAACCGGACAATAAAAAGAAAGAATACTATTTAACGGATGTCGTAGAAATAATGCGCCGCAACAATTCAACTATTGACTCGGTAGAAACCGATGATGCCGATGAGATTCTGGGCATTAATTCTCGGTTTGGTCTGGTCCGGGCTTATAAGATTTTCAGAAATCGTGTAATTAAAAAAATTGTTGAATCCGGTGTTACTGTTCTGGACCCAGAGACGACATTTATTGATGAAAATGTACAAATCGGCAAAGAAACTATAATCTACCCGTTTACGGTTATTGAACGCGATGTTGTGATCGGGGGGGATTGTTCTATTGGTCCGTTTTGCCGAATACGGAGCGGATGCCGAATTTCTGATGATGTGATCGTTGGTAATTTTGTGGAGCTCAACCGTACCCAGGTAGCGGGATTCACGCGGATCAAGCATCAGAGTTACTTGGGGGATACGATTGTCGGAGAAAAAGTCAATATCGGCGCCGGAACTATTGTGGCCAATTATGACGGGAAAAACAAACACAAGACATTTATAGATAAGAATGCATTTATCGGCAGCGGTACAATTTTGGTTGCTCCGGTGAAAATCGGCAGCCGGGCTGTAACCGGTGCCGGAGCGGTAGTTCCTAAAAATAAAAATGTTCCTGCGGGGACAATAGTTGTAGGTATCCCGGCGAAAAAACTTAATAAAAAGAAGAGGTAGGTTTTTATGCAGGATAAAGTGATGGTTTTTACAGGTAATGCGAATCCGAAATTGGCGGAGGATATTTGTAAGTTTCTGGGGATCAAATTAGGAGATGCGCTTGTCGGGCGGTTCAGCGAAGGCGAAATACAGGTAAAAATCAACCAGAATGTGCGGGGCAAAGACGTGTTCGTTATCCAGCCTACTTGCCCGCCGACCAATGATAATCTGATGGAAATATTGATATTGATTGATGCATTAAAGCGCGCTTCTACGGGCAGATTGACCGCGGTTATCCCTTACTATGGATATGCGCGGCAGGATCGGAAAGACCAGCCGCGGGTGCCGATAACGGCAAAGCTGATTGCTAATATTTTGACCGGGACGGGTGTAGATAGGATTTTAACTATGGATTTACATGCGGGCCAGATTCAGGGATTTTTTGATATACCCGTGGACCATCTTTTTGCGGCACCGGTCTTAATAGAATATTTTCGCCGATATATGGGTAAAGATTTAGTGATTGTCTCCCCGGATGTGGGCGGCGTAAAGATGGCCAGGGCTTTTGCCAAGTTGCTTGAGGCGCCGCTGGGGATTGTCGATAAGCGTCGTATTGATGCGCAAAGCGCTGAAGTTATGAATATTTTGGGAGATGTAGAGGGTAAAAATGTGATAATTGTCGATGATATGATTGCCACGGCGGGATCGATAACGGAGGCGGCCAACGCTTTGAAAAAACAGGGAGCAAAAATGATTTCGGCCAGCGCAACCCATGCGGTTTTTGCCGGCCCGGCGCTGGAACGCATCGATAAGAGTTGCTTAAAGGAAGTTATCGTCACCGATACGATTCCTTTTAAAAACGGGAAAGGGCATTCAAAAATCAAAGTGTTAACTGTCGCGGCATTACTGGGAGAAGCCATAAAGCGTATTCACAACGAAGAATCGGTTAGTTCTTTATTTGTTTAAAATAAACAATTTTTAACTTGTTAGACAAGGAGGATTGTATCGTGGAACGAGTAAGCTTGAAAGGAGAAATCAGGATAGGAACCGGCAAATCTATTACTGGCAAATTACGCAGCCAGGGATTAATACCAGCGGTGGTCTATGCCAAAGCAGAGAATCCTGTGCATATCCAGACCGGGTATCGGGAATTTATTAAACTTTTGCATCAACAGGGCGAAAACGTTATTATTGATTTGCAGCTTGTAAAATCAGGCAAGACGATGAGCAAGACGGTTATTATTAAGGAGATACAGTATAACCCTTTAAAAGAAAGCATCTTTCATGTGGATTTCCAGCAAATTAAACTTACCGAAAATATCAAAGTCTATGTGCCGCTAAGAACCGTTGGGGATAAGGAAGCTCCTGGCGTTAAAGAAGGCGGTATTGTGGAGCATATCTTGCGGGAGGTTGAAATAGAGTGTTTGCCTACCCAGATTCCGAAAGAGATTTTGGTGGATACATCCACTTTAAATATCGGCGATGCGATTCATGTAAAGGAATTAAAAATCCCCGAAGGTATTAAACTCCTTACGGACAAAGAACAGATAACTGTTCACGTAAAATTCGTAGCGGAAGAAAAAGTAGAAGAGGAAAAGCCGGTAGAAGAAGCAGTTGAGCCTGAGGTTATAAAGCAGAAAAAGCCGGAAGAAGAAGCTCCGGAAGAAGAAAAGAAGGAAAAGAAATAAAAGAAAGAGAAGAAACCGGAGCGATTTTTGCGCATACAGCTGTATTATTTATAAAAACATGAAATTGATTGTTGGTCTGGGTAACCCTGGGTTTAAATATAGAAATACTAAACATAATATGGGGTTTTGGGTTATTGATAGAATAGCAAAAGAGAAAAAGATTGCGTTAACCAGGCGTAAATTCAATGCCCAATGGGGGGAAAGCCGTTACGGGCAGAATAAAAAATTTATTATCGCTAAACCGCTTACCTTTATGAATCTGAGCGGACAAGCGGTGCGCAAGCTGATAGATTACTTTAAGCTACGATATGAAGATATTCTTGTGATCATCGACGATATAGATTTAGACGTAGGCACAATACGTATAAAACCAAACGGCACAGCGGGCGGACATAACGGGCTTGCTTCTGTCCTTGAGTGCGTGGGAAGCCGCGATCTTGCCCGTTTGCGTATCGGGATAAAGAACGGAGAAAGGGCTGCAGATCTTTCCGGATTTGTATTAACTCCTTTTCGAAAAAAAGAAGACTTTAATTTGATAAAAAAAACTGTGCATGAAGCATCATGCGCGGCTCTTTGTTGGCTTGAAAAAGGAATAATTTTTACAATGAACAATTTCAATAAAAAAAAGGAGGATTGTTAAAATCATGAATACTTATGAGGCGGTAGTGCTTGTCCGGGCGAACCTGGATAAAGAAAAACAGGAAAAAATTGATGAAGATATCCAGGGCGTAATAACTAAAAATAAAGGCCAGATCGGGCATTTTGATAATTGGGGTAAACGCAAGCTAGCTTATACCTTGAGTAAGCAAAATGAAGCTTTGTACTATTTTATCGAATTCGATATACTGCCGCAGGTTGTGGCTAAAATTGAAAACGCGTATAAATTGAAAGATGAGATCTTAAGGGTTTTGATTGTAAGGAAGGAATCTTAGGGAGGGAATATGGCTAGTTTAAACAAGGTTTTTCTTATCGGTAATTTAACCAGGGATCCGGAATTGCGTTATGCACCAAGCGGAACAGCGGTGACCACATTTTCTATCGCTACCAGCCGCGTTTATATCAGCCCGACGGGAGAAAAAAAACAGGATGTGTGTTATGTGCGCGTAGTTTGCTGGGCAAAACTTGCACAAATCTGCAGTGAGTACCTTTATAAAGGCCGGCCGGTTTTTATCGAAGGACGGTTGCAAAGTCGTTCTTGGCAGGCGCAGGATGGCACAAAGCGCAATACGCTTGAGATTGTGGCTCAAAACGTGCAGTTTTTGGGTAAAGGCAAAACAATAGGCACGGCTGCGCATGAGACAGCGGATCAGCCGCAAGAGAGCCAAAGTCCGGAAGACAATCCTCAATCGATAGATATTAATGAATTAGCGGTGGAGAGTGCGCCGCAGGATGAAGAAGTCCCCTTCTAACAAATTAATCAATTAATTTTAAATAAAAGGAGTAGTTTTAAAAATGCAGAGACAGGAAAAGAAAAAAACCGGGAAAGCAGGAAAAACAGACAAGACAGGCAAATTAAACAAAACAGGAAAAACCGGGTTCTTCCGAAAGAAGAAATGCCGCTTTTGTTTAGAAAAAGTAAAAGTGATCGATTATAAAGATACAAGCCGCCTCAGTAGATTCGTTACCGAACGGGGTAAAATTATTCCTTCCCGGGTCAGCGGAACTTGCGCTAAACATCAGAGAAAATTAGCTCAGGCCATTAAGCGCGCCCGTTTCATAGCGCTTTTGCCGTATACCGCAGAATAATTTTTAAGATTTCAATTGTTTTTTTTGGGAATTTTCAAACAATAAGAGGTAATAGCAATGAAAGTAATTTTAAAAGAAGATATAAACAATATCGGCAAATCCGGCGATATCATAGAAGTTGCGGCCGGTTATGCCCGTAATTTTTTAATACCACAGGGTAAAGTTCTCGAAGCGAATAAAGGCAACATGAAGGTGTTTGAAGAATATAAGCAGACGCAGGAAAAGAGCAGGCAAAAAGAGAAACAACAGGCTCAAGAACTGGCTAAACGCATTGAACATGTATCTTGCACGATAGTTATGCAGGCGCAGGAGGAACAGCTTTATGGAGCGGTAACGAATGCGGATATCGCGAAATCTTTGTCTCAGGAAGGGATAGACATAGATAAAAAAAATATATTACTGGAAGAGCCGATAAAGAATTTGGGTGTTTATCAGGTTGATGTCAAGTTGCATCCAGAAATAAAGGCGCAGGTTAAAGTATGGGTAGTCAAAAAATAAAAGATAAATCCGGGTTTAATTCGGCAGGGTTAGATTTCACCCTTTTGGATAAAATCCCGCC
>JAHJAO010000098.1 GCA_018813905.1 Candidatus Omnitrophota bacterium | reverse complement strand
TCTGCGTGCGCGGTAATATCCTGCGTCTGCCAGACAATATTATGAGCGCAGGACAAAACAGTATCGCCTTTCACTATCGTCGCCGCAAAAGGGGTTTGCCCCTTGCCAATGCCTTCTTTTGCCTTTTCAATCGTTAACCGCATAAATTTTCTATCGTGTTTATTCATATTATTGCATTTTCAGCCATAAAAACTACATGCCAGACACTTCCAGTCCGTATCGTCTTTGCGCTGGGGATGCTTTTCGTTGCTCAGACCCATATTTTCCCCGAAATCATGATAATTCCGGCATTCTTTTTCGAACGCGGCCCGGGACGAATCAGCGCATAAAAACTTAAAAAATATACAATCGCTCTTACGGAAAATCCAGGCTTGCAAAATTGCATTCAAGTCTTCGTCTGCACGACCGATATATCTGACAATAAAATCAATGTCGGCAATATAGCCTAACGCAAAATTACCGGCTGATTTTTTAGTCACAACCTCGTTAATTTTATCGGGGCTAAGCACATAAGGACCGTTCATCCCCAAAGAAGCCATAATATCTCCTAAATATCTTCCATTAGCTTTTCATCATTTTTTTTCGGTTCCGACTTAAACACGCTGCGGATAACATCTATCGGGCCATAAACCACAACGCGATCTCCCTCCTTTATTACTTCTTTTGCTTTTGGAATCGGCATCCATTTCTTATCTCTTTCGATACCAAGCACCAGCAACCCTTTTTCCGTCAACCTGTGCTCCAATAGAGAGCTGCCGACCAAAGAAGAGCTTTCCGTTATAATCAGACGCAGAAGACCATAGCCTTCGAGCAGATGAAGTAAATCTTCCGTTATCCCTTCTTCCACGCCTTTTGATTTTGCCAGCTTATCCTCGATAAAAGTTTCCCAGCGGCGGATAAATCCACGATTGGTTGCAACGCGGTAAATAAGAAATCCGCCGAGCACAAGCACCAGGAAATTAAAAATAAACGAATGCCCCTGCGTCGAAACAAAAGACGAAGTAGCGGTTACGATCAGAGTAACAATACCCGCATTACCCAGAATCATCAGCCAGCTTACAATCTGCCTTCGCCGGGGATTATTGACCACGTATTCCGCCTCCCGGGTCGTAAATCCGGTTCCGGTAAAGGCGGATATGGCTTGAAAACGCGCCCTTTTTTCGTCCATACCCGTCATCATTAAGGCAATTGCCGCTGCCCGCACAACTAAAAAAGAAATAAATACAACCAGTAGCGTAGGCATCAAAAAATACATTCCACCCACTTTTACCTCCTTGGATTTTTAACTGTTATTTTATCTTACCGCTTAATCTGTAATTTTACAAGCCCATTTTTAAAACTAAATTCTTAACCCGTCATTAGGTAATGCTTTACAAAAACGGCTGCCGGTTTTATAATAGGCCTCATGAATAAAGTTATCCGGGCTTTTATCGCTATCGACATCGGTAGAGAACTGCGACAGGAATTGAAAATTATTCAGGACGGATTAAAACAGCATTTACGCGGGAAATTAACCTGGGTAAAGCCGGAGAACATCCACCTTACTCTAAAATTTTTAGGCAATATAACCGTAACCCATTTAAACTATATCGGGAATACCCTCGATGGAATCGCGCGGGAAGAAAAACCATTCTCTGTTTCGCTCGCCCAGATTAACGCTTTCCCGGACATAACCACCCCGCGCATCATCTGGGTTGGCATAGATAACGCTATCGCGATTATTCAAGACATCCAGGATAAGTTGGAAATAAGATTATCCCGGGCAGGATTTAAAAAAGAAGCTAAAGAGTTTTATCCGCATCTGACCCTGGCTAGAGTTAAATCTATTGAAAACCGGAACGAAATTAGCGGGATATTCTCTCAAATTAAACCAAAGAATTTATCCGCTGATATTGATAGAATTATCTTATTTAAAAGCGAACTGACTCCCCAGGGTGCGATATATGAGAAGTTATACGAGAAAAAACTAACCGCCTGAGTGGAGCCCGTCGGCCTAAAGGCCGAGGCTCCCTGAGCAGAAAAACAATTTTGCATTCATCCCACCGGGCTTGAGCCCGGTGATTTCTGTCGAAGGGTTAAAAATCCCCGAACACGGCCATAAAAACTCTTAAAGCCAGATTAGTGTAAAGTGCGGCAATAATATCATCACCCATTATCCCCGGGCTCCCTTTTAATCTCTGGACGATGTTCGCCGGAAAGGGCTTAATAATATCAAAAATCCGAAACAGGGCAAAGCCCAGAAGCAGTTTAGTAAAACTCGCCGATATAAGAAAAAAACATAGCACCATTCCGCACACTTCATCAATCACGATAAGGCGCGAATCTTTCTCGCCGAACATCTTTTTCGCACGGGTCCCGGTCCAGAAACCAATAATGGCTAAAAGCGCGCAAACAATAAGGTAGGCCGAAAAGCTGTTTCTTATAAAAAAATAAATAAGTATACCGATAAAGCTTGCGTATGTACCCGGCATTTTCGGCAAGTACCCGATATAAAAAAATGTGGCCAGGCACCTAACTATTTTTTGCATTTTTAAATATTCCCCTGTTTTCTTTAAGATAAAATATCCCCGAAATCACAGTTAAAGCCACGGTGATAAGCATTAATAGGTAAATCGCGAATTTTACCCAAAATTCTATTTTTGCATTCCAGAAGTTAAAACCCAGGCAAATTTCTTTTATGATTATATAAGCCAATATGATAAAAATAGAGACCATTTGAGAAACGGTTTTATGTTTGCCCGCTTTGGCTGCGGCTAAAATTTTTCCTTTGCTTGTAGCCAAAAAGCGCACCCCGGAGATAATAAGTTCCCGTAGTATTATAATCGCTACCATCCAGGCCGCAATAATCCGCATTTCCAAAAAAGCCAGATATGCCGATAACACCAGGATTTTATCGGCAAGCGGGTCCAGAAGTTTTCCTAAATCGGTAATGAGATTGTACTTGCGAGCCAGATATCCATCGAAAAAATCGCTCACACACGCAAGCGTAAATACGACCAAGGCCATTATCTTAGCCAACAACCCTTCGGAAAAAAGTAAAAACATGAAAATAAAAGTGAGAATTATCCTCAACACCGTCAATCGGTTTGGTAAATTCATATTCGTTCTCCCAAAAGATCGTATGATGAAGCCCCGCTTATTCTCACCCCGATTAAATCGCCTGCTTTCAAATTACGCCCCTTCACATACACAAGCTGATCGATATCCGGCGCATCATACCGGCTGCGCGCTAGTGCAAGCCCGTGCCGGTCACTTTTTTCGATCATCACTTCCATATCTTTACCAATAAAGCTCCGGTTTATCTGTTGGCTTATTTTCTGCTGTAAAAGCATGATTTTCCGGTAACGACTTTCTTTTACTTTGTCCGGCACTTGTTTTACAAGAGCGGCCGCGGCGGTATCTTCTTCCTGTGAATACTTAAATAGCCCCAGACGTTCAAACCTTATCTTCCGGACAAAATCATAAAGTTCCCGAAAATCTCTTTCTTCCTCTTGCGGAAAACCAACAATAAGCGTGCTCCTTAAAGCGACATTTGGGATACTTTGCCTAACCTCATCTATTAACCGTTTAATAAAGCAAGTTGTAACCCGGCGGCGCATCAGTTTTAATATATTACCACTGATATGCTGAATAGGCAAATCGATATAATTACATATTTTGGGCTCCCGACTAATGATATCTAAAATATTTTTGGTAAGGTGGCGGGGATGGGTGTACAAAATCCTTATCCATCTTAATTTTTTAATCTTTACTAATTTCTTGAGTAACACCTCTAATTTATAATCGCCATAACAATCATATCCATAAAATGTGGTGTCCTGACTTATAAGGTTAATTTCCTTAACGCCCCGTTCAGCCAAAAACACGGCTTCTTTGACTATCGACTCCATCGGTCTCGATTTATAGTCACCGCGGATTTTAGGTATAACGCAATAACTGCAACGGTTATTGCAACCGTCAGCAATCTTCACATAGGCATAATGGCGTGGGGTCTGCATTTTCCGCGGGGTCCGGGGTGAATACAAATAATGCCCCGCCCCGGCCAGAAATAAGTTCTGCCCGCTCAAACTTGCTCGGATAATTTGACAAATTTTATCAATATCCCCCGGCCCTAAAAAAGCATCCACTTCCGGCAAAAGCCGGGAAAGACGCACATTATATCTCGACGGCAAACACCCCGCCACAATTATCTTTTTTAATCTTCCTTTATTTTTCAACTTTACCAAATCAAAAATCGCATCTATAGATTCCTGTTTTGCCTCTTGGATAAACGCACAACTATTGACAATAGCTAAATCCGCGCGTTCAGGATAATGTGTCTGGCGGAACCCTTCCTTTTCCAAAAATCCGAGCATAATTTCGGAATCTACAAGGTTTTTTGCGCAACCTAAATTAAGCAAAAAAATGTTTTCCATTTTTATTTTTTTAACCGCTTAAAAGTTAAAGCCAAGGACCGTTATCTTTTTTTTATCTTTTGGTCTTTGGCTTTAGTGTAAAATTGTCCGGTATAATCCAGCGTTACTCTAATTCCTCACCGCTTGTGTCTTCGGCATCGTGTCCTTTGGCCGCCGTAATATCTTCCCAGCTGTCCACCAGGATTTCCCGCGGTTTTGAACCGCGAAATGAGCCAACAATCCCTTCTTCTTCCATCATATCAATCAGACGCGCCGCACGGGCATAGCCAAGACGCAGGCGGCGCTGCAGCATAGAAACCGAGGCTTGTTTTGTGTTAATAACAAGTTTTGCGGCTTCTTCAAACAGTTCATCTTTCGCCCGATCTTTATAGCTAAAAATTTTTTCCTGTTCTTTTAAAATTTCTTCCGTATATACGGCGGAACGCTGCTCCTTGGCAAAAGCAACAACCGCCTCAATTTCTTTATCGCAGACTAGACTTGATTGGGACCGGATAAGTTTAAAATTACCGGGTTTTAAAAAAAGCATGTCCCCCCGGCCTAAAAGCTTATCCGCTCCGTTCATATCCAAAACGGTGCGGGAATCAACTTTGCTAGCAACACGAAAAGATACCCGAGCCGGAAAATTCGCTTTTATTACGCCAGTGACCACATCCACCGAAGGCCGCTGCGTAGCTAAAATCAGATGGATACCCACCGCACGCGAAAGCTGTGCTAACCGGGTAATGGAGCCCTCGACTTCTTTTGCGGCTAAAAGCATCATATCCGCAAGTTCATCGATGATTATTACGATATACGGCATAGGTTCCAAGCTAACTTTCTTATCCCCATCATCGATATCTTTTAATAGTCCTTCTTTTACCTTGCGGTTGAAAGCAATTATATTCCTGGCGCCGACTTTGGCCAGTAATTTATACCGTTCTTCCATCTCCGAAACCGCCCAGTCTAATGCCGCCGCGGCCTTTTTCACATCGGTTACCACCGGGCAAATTAAATGGGGCAATCCATTATACATCGACATTTCCACCATCTTGGGATCTACCAAAATAAGTTTCACTTCCTCGGGGCTGGCCTGAAAAAGCAAACTCATAATCAATGAGTTCACACAAACAGTCTTGCCCGAACCGGTAGTGCCGGCAATCAAAAAATGCGGCATGTCGGCTAAATCGGTTACCAGCGGCACCCCGGAAATATCTTTGCCCAGTGCCAAAGTAAGTTTTGACTCGGAATTCTGGAATTCAGCCGATTCTATAACCTCTTTAAGATAAACAAGCGCTGCCTTGGTATTGGGAACATCAATACCCACTGTCCCTTTGCCGGGGATCGGAGCAACGATGTGTACGCTCGGCGCTTTTAAATTGAGCGCGATATCATCGCTTAGGTTCATAATCTGAGTTATTTTTACTCCAGGGGCGGGCTGCAATTCGTAACGCGTAATTACCGGGCCTTGTTCCACTTCTACCACTTTCACTTCAATGCCAAAATCGCGCAGCGTTTCCTCTAAAACCTTGGAATTGCCCTCTAAATCGTCTTTGATAATTCTTTCTTCAATTGGCGGCGGCGTAATAAGTAAATCCAATGATGGCAACTTATAGTCTCCGACAAATTTTGGCGCAATCGGTCTTGTTTGTTTGGGCTGTGGCCTGGGCGGTTTTGCTTTTTTTATTATTAGCTTAGATTTTTCGATTTCTTGAAACTCAACTTCTTTTTGAGAACGGCTATCCTTAACCTGCCTTTTATCTGCCAAGATATCTTTTTCTGTTTTTTCTCTGCTGTTGTCTTTAACAACCTTTTTTTCAGCAACGCGTTGTAGCTTAATCAAAGAAGCTTCTTTACCCTTACCGCCTAATTTCAATAAATTCATCGCACTCTGCGCGGCAACCATAACTATCGGCAGAATTAAAAATTCAGAAGCCAAAAGTAACGCCAGAAGAAAAATTGTCCCTAAGATTACAATCGTCCCGATTTGGCCAAAGTATCTGGTCAAAAATAACGAAATATAAAAACCAACTACCCCTCCTGTCTTTACCCGGCTTACGTTATAAGCTGCGTTTAAAGTGCTCATCAAGGCAGAAAAAGAAAAAATCACCAGTATAAATCCTAAGATTTTAACATATAAATTCTGGGGGGTTTTACCAATAATCTTACTCACTGCCCAGAACGAAAACAGCAGCGGAATGAAATAAGCGCTAAATCCTACGCTAAAAAATAATGACCAGACTAGATACGCTCCGACATAACCACCAAAATTTTTAATGTGGAAATTGGGGCTTGAGGTATTAAAGCGGATATCGTTGGCATCGTAAGAAACAAAACTGACAACCAGAAAAACGCATATCCCAAAAAACACTACTGACCATAACACCCTGATCTGCTTTTCGCTCATAAACTCAAACTCCCGTATGGCCAAACCCACCCGTGTTTCTTGCAGTCGCATCCAATTCATTGACGAGGTCAAGTCCCGCACGGCTGACTTTATTTATCACCATCTGGGCAATCCGCATCCCGCGTTTAACCGTATAAGCGCTTTTCCCTAAATTTATTAAGATTATATTGATCAGGCCGCGATAGTCGGCATCGATCGTCCCCGGCGTGTTAACGATACTTATGCCGTGCTTGGCCGCCAACCCACTTCGGGGTCTAATCTGTGCCTCAAACCCCTGAGGAATGCTAATATAGATACCGGCGGAAACCATCTTTATATCGCCGGGCTCAATAACAAGCTCAGACTCTACATCAGCATACAAGTCCATCCCGCTGGAACCGGCACTCATATAAGAGGGCAAAGGCAAATCCTCACAGCTCTCTTTCTTCCTGACCTTTATCGTCAAATCACTCATTTTTATCCTTTTTGTCTTTTTTGGCCTGTTTGATACTGAGATTTATCCGGTTCATGGAATCAATTTCGATAATCTTTACTTCTACAGCATCGCCGACTTTTACTACATCTTCCACATTTTTCACAAAAGTGTCAGATAACTCAGAAACATGGATTAATCCCTCTTTATTATAAGGCGCAATCTCGCAAAAAGCGCCGAAGTTCATAATCCTGGTTATCCGGCCTTGGCAAATCCGGCCTGCTTCCGGCTCCGCTACTAAGCCATTAATTATATCCACTGCTTTCCTGGCCGCGGCTTCATCCATAGAAGCTACAGATACAATGCCGTTATCTTCGATATCGATTTTAACACCGGTTTCGCTTATGATTTTTTTAATTATCTTTCCGCCCGGTCCGATAACATCTTTAATTTTATCCTCAGGAATTTTTATTGTCGTAATCCGCGGCGCATACATAGACAATTCCGGCCGGGGTTTGTCTATAACCTTAAGCATTGCATCCAAAATATACAACCGGGCATCTTTTGCCTGACGCAAAGCTATCTCTAAGATCTTAAAACTTATGGATTCAATTTTTAAATCCAACTGGATTGCGGTTATCCCGTCTTTTGTCCCCGTAACCTTAAAATCCATATCGCCGAAATGATCTTCGAGCCCGAGGATATCGGTAAGCACAACTGTTCCTTTCGCCTCTTTAATCAGCCCTAAGGCGATACCGCTTACCGGCGCTGTTATCGGAACCCCGGCATCCATAAGCGATAAAGTCGCAGCGCATACGGTAGCCATGCTGGAAGAGCCGTTAGACTCTAAAATCTCAGATACCAGGCGCACCGTATACGGAAAAGTTTCTTTACTGGGCATAACCGATTCCAACGCCCTTTCCGCCAACGCCCCATGGCCGATTTCCCGCCGGCTGGTTCCACGCATCGGCCGGGCCTCACCCACGCTGAAAGGCGGAAAATTATAGTGCAACATAAAACTTTTAAATGATTCTCCCGAAAGAAAATCCAGTTTTTGCTCGTCTTCGCTCGTACCCAGAGTAGCAACCGAAAGACTCTGCGTTTGACCACGGGTAAATACCGCCGAACCATGCGTGCGCGGCAATACTCCCACTTGAATATCAATGGGGCGAATATCGGTATAAGAACGGCCATCAACGCGTTTTTTATCTTCCAAGATCATCTTCCGCACTTGCTCTCTTTCCACTTGCACTAAAGCGGCTTTCACGTCTAACTCAGAATACGAAGAATCAGTAGCAATCAACTCTGTAATTAAATTCTTGGCTATTAGGCTTAATTCTTCCTCTCTTTTTTCTTTGCTGCTTATTTTATAAACTTCATTTAATTTAGCCAAAGACAACTCTTTTACTTTTGAATATAATTCATCCGGTATCTTCGAAAGAACCACTTTTTCTTTCTTCTTCCCGTATTTGAGGGCAAATTCATCCTGCAACTTGATAACTTCAACTAAATGTTCGTAGCCGAACTTCATCGCTTCCAACATCATTTCTTCGCTGGCCTGTTTACAGCCGGCCTCGATCATATTGAGGCCTTCATTGTTGCCAGCGAGAATAAGCTCTATATCGCTTTTCCCAATTTCATCATAAGCGGGATTCACGATAAATTTATTATCAATTCTGCCAATTTTAACCGCACCAATAGGCCCGGCAAAAGGTATATCCGAAATAGTTAAAGCACAAGAAGCGCCGATCATCGATAAGATATCCGGCTCATTCTTCCCGTCGCTGGATAGCACCATAGCGATTATTTGAATTTCGTTCCTCAGGCCTTTATCAAATAAGGGCCTTATAGGTCTATCAATAAGCCGTGCGGTCAGTATTTCCCGCTCTGAGGGGCGGCCTTCGCGTTTAAAAAAACCGCCCGGGATCCGGCCGGCCGCATAAGTCTTTTCTTTGTATTCCACGGTTAAAGGTAAAAAATCAATATCCGTCTTCGGCTCTTTGGACATCACCACCGTAACCAATACGACCGTACCGCCGCATTGAACAGTGACCGAACCGCTAGCTTGTTTGGCAAATCTGCCGGTTTCAATAATCAATTTTTCTTTTCCAAATTCCAAGTCGATTCTTTTTAACATTTTTATTTCCTTATATTGAGTTTATCTAAAATGTCTTTATGTTTTTTAAAATCCTGTCGTTTTAAATATTTTAATAACCGCCGACGCGTAGATACAAGCTGTAATAAGCCAACGCGGGAACTATAATCTTTCCTGTGCATTTTTAAATGTTCGGTTAGACCGTTTATGCGCTCCGTAAGTAAAGCAATTTGCACACTCGCTGAACCCGTGTCTTTGGCATGTATCTTAAAGTCATTTATTAAGTTCTGTTTCTGCGAATTTTTTGTAGGCATATATATTTAGTCACCTCCTTCCAAGTTTTTATATTTTAACATAACACCCTATAAAAGTAAAGAATTTAGAAAACACCCTCCCGGGACAAAACGCCTAGCCGGGATAATCATAGCCTACCCCGATTTTCTAACTTAAAATTTAAAACATAACTTTATTAAATATAATAAGTTAGGCTAATATCCGTTTACTATTTTCCCGCAAGATAGGCCCAGGCGGAATTAGCGGCAACCGCTCCATCGGCACAGGCAGTAATAACCTGACGCAATGCCCCGTTACGACAATCACCAGCTGCAAAAACCCCGGCAGCTTTAGTACGCATGTGTTCGTCCGCAACAATATAACCTTCACTATCGGTATCCACAATATCCTTTAAAAACCGTGTTTGCGGGCTCATCCCTACGGAAATAAATACCCCGCGGCAAAGGATATCCTTTACCGTGCCGGATTTATCCTTAACTTTTACCGCTGCGACTTGAAGCTCGCCAACTATCTCTGTGCATACCGAATCCATTAAAATCTTTATCTTCTTATTGCCCGCAACTCGCTCTTGTAAAATCTGATCGGCGCGGAACTGATCCCGACGGTGTATAATCGTAACCGTTGCCGCGAACTGGGTAAGTAAAAGCGCTTCTTCCAAGGCCGTATTTCCTCCGCCGATAACCACAACATCCTGCTTATTATATAAAGGGCCGTCGCAAGTCGCGCAATAAGAAACTCCCTTGCCTTTAAATTCTTCTTCTCCTCTTGCCCCCAATTGCTTATGGCTGGACCCGGTGGCGATAATTACTGTTTTGGCAAAAAGAGATTCATCCCGCCCTTTAAGCTGCCAATAATTATCTGCTGTTTTGCGAACATCCTCTGTCTCGAACGCTTGGAAATTAAAATCATACTGTTTTAACTGCCCCATAATACGATCAAGCAACTCTTGTCCGGTAATGGGTTCGGCAAATCCAGGATAATTTTCCAGCTTACCGATCACGCCCAAATAACCGCCCGGGGCTAACTTGTCCACCAATAATACATCGCCGCGAAAACGCAAAGCATACAGGCAGGCGGTAAGCCCGGCCGGTCCGGCCCCGACGATAACCAAATCATATAATTTATTTTTCATACTTATGTATTCTCATCTTAAAACAGTTCCGCTAATTGCTTTTTTATTGTTCGAAAATCTGTTTAAAAGTCTCTATTACAAAATTTATCTGCTTTTCTTCTAAAGACGCGTACATCGGCAAACACAAAATTTCTTTGCATACTTTTTCCGCGACCGGAAAATCGCCCCTCCTATAACCTAATTCTTTATACACCGGCTGCAGATGCAAAGGCACATTATATATAGTTGCGGCATGAACACCTTTTTTAAAAAGCGCCCGGCATACATCGTCCCGCCGTTTTCTAATTCTTAAAGCATAAATATGAAAAATGTGCCGTTTGTTCGGCGCCTCGTATGGTATCGTAACCCCGTCTATCCCGGACAATTTTTGCGAATAGAGATGCGCCCATCTGCGACGGGACTTGTTCCATTTATCTAAAAATTTCATTTTTCCCCTCAAAATAGCGGCCTGTATCGAATCCAAGCGGGAATTGTATCCTTTTATCCAATGCAAATAACGTTCTTTGCCTCTTCGGCCCTGATCGCGTAAACTCAAAAGTTTCTGAAAAGTGTATTTGTTGTCTGTAACCACCATTCCCCCATCCCCGGCCGCGCCCAAATTTTTGGTCGGATAAAAACTGAAACATCCCACATCACCGAATGTGCCCGCTTTACGCCAAGCCCCGTGTATATCTTTAAGTTCAGCGCCATGGGCCTGGGCTGCGTCTTCAATAACCTTCAAATTATACTTGCGGGCGATACGGCATATTTCGACCATATCCGCGGCCTGCCCATACAGATGCACAACGATTATTGCTTTAGTCCTTTTGTTGATTTTCTCCTGGATTTGTCCCAGGTTGATATTATATGTCTTCTCGTCGATATCCACAAAAACCGGTTTCGCTCCCGTATAAGAAATACACAAAGCCGTCGCAATATAGCTATAAGCAGGGCAAATCACCTCGTCCCCCGGCCCGATATTAAAATGCAATAACGACAGGAATAAAGCGTCAGTCCCCGAATTTAAGCCGACGGCAAATTTGCTTTGGCAGTAAGCGGCAAATTCCGACTCAAAACACCGTACCTCAGCTCCTAAGATGAAATCGTTAGAGTCTAACACCCGGGCCACTTTCTTTTTCAGCTCAATCCGTATCCGCTTATCTTGTATGTTCAAATCAATAAAAGGAATTTTCATAATAAACTCTCCACAGCTTTCAACACTTCATCTTCATTAATTTGAATAAGGCAATCCATTTTTTCGCAGCCGGAAATTTTAAAATCTTTATAACACGGCCGGCAAGATAAATCCTTGCAAATCACGCTATGCCGTGCGGGATTCCCGATCGGACCATAAATCTTCTCATCCACAGGCCCAAAGATAGATACGGTTTTTACTCCTAAGCCTGCCGCAATATGTAACGGGCCGCCGTCGTTGCCGATAAATAAATTAAGTTTTTCGATTATACCCATAAGCTGCCCGAGACTGGTTTTGCCAACCGCATCTATAATATTTTTGCTTCCGGCAATCCGGATTAACTTCTCGGCCAGATTTTTTTCTTTTTGTGTCCCGAAAAGAATAATTTTTGCGCCAAACCGGTCTATGATTTTTTGAGAAAGTCGAGCGTATTTTTCAAGCGGCCAGTGTTTATTCTTGGCGTTCGTTCCCCAGCTCTCACCCCCAAATGCCGCAAGCCCGATCACAATATCTTGTTCGGTCAGGCCATGATTTTTAAAAAAATCATCGGCAAAGGTTTTATCCTCGTCTGCCACTGCCAACTCCGCACTTTTTTCAAAGGAATTGATTCCGACCTTGGCCAACAAATCCCGGTAGTATTCTACGACGTGTTTATTTTTAAAGCCGGACAATACGATTTTATCGGTTAAAAAAAATCCCCGGCCTCTAGAGTCGAATCCGTACCTTTTTTTAACCCCAACCAGCCATAGGATAAAACTATACTGGGAAACCAACGACAAATCCACCGCCAAATCAAAATTTATCTTTTTTAAATTCCATACCGCCTCAACTATCTTTCTTATATAACTTAATAGAGATTTCTGCTTAATTTTTTTTAAATCGCCGCGGCTGTAAAATAAAAGCTCGTTGATATCGTGGTTATTTTTAAGAATCGGCTCGACCTGAGAGTTGCAAAGATACCTGATCGAACTATCCGGGTATGTTTTCTTCAAAGCCCGAATAAGGGGAAATGTAAAAACCACATCCCCTACGCCAAAAGGGTTGATAACTAAGATTTTTTTCATCGAATAAAGCTAAAAATTATTTATTATACTTTTAATGTCTACAAATTTATTAATGAGGTCAATAACCAGGTTCGTTTTGGTTTTATCCTGGGGCCGGATCTTTACGGTTAAATCATGGATACGGGAAGCCGCACTGTATGTATCCTCTTTGACCAAAAATACCGGGATATCCGTACACTTTACGAGGTTCATCACTGAGGGGTGAGGACAAATTCCGCCGGTCAAGACCAGGCCCGCAATCGACGGCCCGCTATCGCCATAAATAAGTTGCATACTGATAGCGGTAAGAATTATATCTTCCCGGTCGCCAGGGGTAATGATTAGACTGCGGTCATCGATATAGTTGAGTGCCTCATGGGGCTCCATCGCTCCGACCACCGTTTTCTCTACCGTCGTATTATCCAAAAATTCTGCACCATGTAAAATCTTAGCGTTAATTTCTTCATAAATCTGTTTCATTGTGGGTTTGCTTAAAATCGGCTCATAAGGAATCGCGCCTAAAACTTTTATGCCTTTTCTTTTCAAGCCTTTCCTAACCAGTTCATTCACCTTCTCGTATTTAGACGGTAAAATCTTGTTTACAATTACGCCCATGATTTCCACATTTTCTTTATCAAAAAGCGCTTTGTTTAACAAGATCTCATCTATCGGGCGGCCCACTCCGCCCGAACTTATCAATATAACTTTCGCCTTCAATAGATGCGCAACAGAAGCATTAGACAGGTCAAAAACCGAGCCCACGCCGGCATGACCGGTACCTTCAATAATCACCAAATCGTTATTTTTTTCGATCTGACTGAATGATTTTTTTATCTGTTTTACCAGGCGCATGCGGTTTGGCTTTTTGATGTATTTTTCGGTATAACCGCGCTCGACCGCGATCGGGCTCATATCTTTTAAGGTATCTTTCATATGACAAACATGTTCTATCAGTACTGAATCCTCATCCACTTTATAGCCTTCTTCAATCAGATAACGCTGCCCAACCGGTTTTATGAACCCGATTCTTTTAAAAATCTTCTTTAAGCAATAGATCAGACCCAAGCTTACTGTGGTTTTGCCGTCGTTTTGCTGCGTGGCGGCAATGAATACTTTTATACTCATATATTTTTTTCTTCATTTTTTTTATGTAATTCAAACAATAATTATCCCGGCTCAAAATTACTTCCATCGCCGCTAACATCTCGGTCATAACCGAATCTGTTGGATCAATAATTGCCGCATCCAAACCAGACGCAACCGCCGACACCAAAAAAGCCGCATTAAGCACTGTTCGACGCGGCAGTCCAAAACTGATATTGCTCAAACCGCATACCGTATTCCAGCTTAACTGTTTTGCCTGTTTAAGTGTTTCCAGAAAAATAGCGGCTTGCTCCTGCTGGGTACTTAAAGGTTGTACTAAAAAATCAAAAAAGAGGCGTTCGGGATTAATATTTTGTTTTTTAAAAAACTCTATAATCTTTTGGCCGTTTTCGATACGCTCAAGTACCGTCTTGGGCACCCCCCGCTCATCGAGCGTTAAAGCAATCACTCTTAGGTCATCACGCTTTTTGAGCAACGGAATAATTTGATTAAGTTTATCTAGCTCTGCCGTTATGGAATTAATAAATACCGGCTCACCGGCGAGCAAAGACACCCCCGCTTCCAGCGCTTCTAGATTGGGGCTATCTAAGCAGATGGGCGTAGTGGTCGCTTTGCGGATAGTTTTAATCACCCATTCAAGATCCTCGATTTCTTTATCCAAACCTGCGGCACAATTGACATCCAAATATTGCGCTCCCAAGTCAGCCTGAAGATTGGCTTCATGCGCGATAAAATCTGTGTTTCGCTCCCCAATCGCTTTGGCTATCTGCGAACGGGAACTATTAATACGTTCTCCAATAATAATCACGCATTACCTCCGACACAAGTCATCTCTTAAGAAGATATGCTTGTTTTTATCTCACTTGTTTATCGTAAGTCGATTCTATGGTTTTAATAAAGTTGGTAAGCATTAAGTTAGCCGGCGCGGGCAGATTAAAACTCTTTGCCTGGCGCACAATCGCACCATTTATATAATCGATTTCCGTCTTTTTCTTTTTTAATACATCCTGCAGCATTGAAGAGATATTGGCGGATGTGGCCAAACATACGGATTCTACTTTTTGGATCGGATCATCATAAATCAGCTTGATCCTTTTTTTCTTGGCCACCCGCACTGCTTCCGATACAGCCAGAGACAAAATTTCTCTTGTACCAACAAATTCTACTAAACGCCCGTTATGCAGCCGGGTAATTGCCGTTTGTGCGTTGATACCAACATTGATAATAAGCTTGCTCCAAATTAAACTATTGATATCTTTAGAAAGCCGCGTGGGAAATCCGGCCCGAGCAAAAATATCCCGGACATCACGCATGGCAACCGTAAGTTTTCCGTCGAGGCGACCGATAACCGTATCTCCGTAACCGGCATGACGAATATGTCCGTCTTCAATCAAAGTCGCGCCCTGTGAAGTTACGCCGGCCAATACCCGTTCCCGGCCGACCATTTCCGCGATTATTTCGATATTTCCCAGGCCATTCTGCAAAGTCAAAACATGGCTATTTTCCCCTAAAAGCTTCTCAATCGATTTCGCCGCGCATTCGGTATCATAAGACTTAACGCAGATTATCACCAGGTCGCAACTTTTTATCTCTGCGGCGTCCGCGGTAATATTGACTTTTACTTTAAAACTTTTATTGTTTAAAGCATCCACGGTAATGCCGGAAGCCGTAATTTTCCTCGCGCGCCTTACGTCTTTATCCAACACCCAGACCTCAGCATATTTACCTCGGGCAAGATACGCCGCAAATAGACAACCAATCGCGCCGGGACCGACAATAACAATTTTTTTCATTGTTTTCCCTTAAATATTCAATAGTCCACGGTTTTAATTTTTCAAGAGGTCACCCCCTCCCGCAACTAAAACCGTGGACTATCTGCTACATTAAAATCAAAATCCGTACTGTGTGTTTACTTTTTTATCTTATTCTTTTCGAGAAAATCTTTTACGATTTGCGCAGCTATCTCCTTGCAACCCAGTCCGAACGATAACGCTAAGGCCAAACCTACAGAGCCTAAAATAACCGTAATAAACTGAGAAAGAATAGTTATACCGATTTTCAACTGTTCCAAAGCGATAATAATCGCAAAGATTACAATCACGGTATGCGCAAGCATACCCATGCCTTTGGCGTGAGTAAGTCCGGCGTTCTTGGAAGTAGTCTCCACAACTTTACGGACGAAAACCGCAAGTAACGCTCCGATTACCAACACAATAAGCGCGGCCAAAACATTCGGGATATAAAAAACTATCTTGTCCATTAATTCCGCAACCGTAGTCAAACCCAACACATTCGCCGTAACCATGATCACGATAAGCATAAGCAGCCAATAGACTAGAATCGCGATCAGGTCAGATAGGTTGTATTTTATTTCGCCTTTTGAAAGAAACTTGGCAATCCCGGCGCGCTCTGAAAGCTTATCCAGTTTTACAGCCTTTAAAACTCGGGCAACCAAACTACGGATTGTTTTAGCTATTATCCACCCAATAATTACAACCAGAAAAGCCACCATGGTCAGGGAAACAAAACTAAGTATCCTCTCGACCATCTCCCGTACTGGGTCAAAAAACAAACTCTCCATAGCCACCTCCTTCTTTTTTAACCAATATTAATTTTTCAGTTCCTTCAATTTCTTTTCATCCATATTAAAAACATGTTCCACGCCCGGGAACTGCTCTCCCCTGACCTCTTCGATATATTTTATGATGCCGGCACTAATCTGTCCGGATAAGTCGACATATTGCTTTACAAATTTAGGCACAAAACGCCCATAAAGTCCCAGCATATCGTGGGTAACCAAAACCTGGCCGTCACAGGCAGGGCCTGCCCCAATACCGATTGCGGTTATTTTTAATTTTTTGCTGATTAATTCCGCCAATTTAGCCGGGATACATTCGAAAACAATACTAAAACACCCGGCCGCTTCTAGCGCAAGCGCCTGTTCCAAAATTTTCCTCGCCGCCCCTTCATCTTTACCTTGCGCCTTAAGCCCTCCCAGCATGGTCGCTGTTTGCGGTGTTAACCCCAAATGACCCATCACCGGAATCCCGGCTCCGACCACAGCCTTTACCATCCGAATTACGTCTGTACCACCGCCTTCTAATTTAACGGCATCTGCCCCCGCCTCCTTTATAAAACGGCCGGCATTAGAGATCGTATCCTCTGGGCTTACATTAAAAGACATAAATGGCATATCCCCGACCAAAAAAGCAAATTTTGTCCCGCGGCGCACCGCTTTTGTATGATGAATCATCTCGTCCATGGTTACCGGGATTGTCGATTCATACCCCAAAACCACATTGCCTACGGAATCACCGACTAAAATCATATCGACGCCAGCAGCATCGATGATCGAAGCCAAGGGATAATCATAAGCAGTGAGCATAGTAATCTTTATGCCCTGCTGCTTCATCTTTAATAAATCAGGTATAGTAATTTTCTTTCTCTCCATATCTGGCCCTGTATTGATAGTATAACAAATATCTCTTGCTATGGCAATGACTTAGTTGAGAGGAAGGTAAAAGATAGTTTTAGACCATTAGACCATAAGCCTTAAAGCCTCTTCACCGCTTAAGCCAATTCTTACCCCTAACTTTTCCGCCTGCACGGTAAGTTTTACTATTGGTTTTTCCAAAAGCTCTTTTACGGTTTTTACGCCGCTAACTATACCCGCTGCGTCATTCAATTTTTGCGCCACGCCTATATCCAGATATCCGCACATTACTATACCCTTCGGTGCAACCGCTAAGATTAGGTTGGCATGCGGTAGTTTTATAAGAAAGGTTTGGATAGCGGTATTATTAATAAAAATTGTATCTTCAATAAACTCAGCCATAAGCTATTTGTACTATATCAACCCGTTCAGGCCCTAAGGTATGAATCACAATAAATAGTCTTGTTCAATAATATTTCGGCGGTGTACATTATGTTCATAACCTCTTTATCCATCGGGTCAAGTATTGCTCCGTCTAAACCACAGGCCATCGCCATAGCCAGATATACGGCATTTATCAAACTCCGGTTTTTCGTACCTTGAGAAACGTTGGAAAGGCCAAGAATTACCTGCGGCGCAGGCGTTGATAAAGTTTTGATCATTTTTATCGCCTCTAACGTTTCCTTCACCTGTGCCTGAGTAACATTAACGGGTAAAATCAAGGGGTCCAAAAGTAAATTGTCCTGCGGCAAGCCTTTTTCCATGCAAGCCGCGATTATCACGAGGGCTAATTCCGACTTTGTGGCCATATCCGAAGGGATACCCTTTTCATTCATGGTCAAACCGATAAGCAAACTGTTATATTTTACGGCCAACGGCACAATCTTATCCAATTTATCTTGCTGAGCCGTAGTAGAATTAATTACCGTCTTATCTTTTGCGGCCGCAATCCCGGCTTCCAAGACCGTAACTTTCGGGCTATCGATTACCAAGGCAGCGTCCGTCACTTCGCGAACACTCTCCACCAACCAAACCATCGTTTCCTGCGGATTCATGGTTGAGGGGCCGGTATTCACGTCTAACATCTGAGCTCCGGCTTTTAATTGCTTAAGCGCTAAATCCTGTATTACCTTTTTATCTTTTTTCTTAATCGCATCCGCTACATCGTTGAACAGGCCGTTTATCCTTTCGCCGATTATTAACACTTTTTGCCCTCCTCATTCATCAAAGCATTTATCACTTTTTTTAAATTAGCAATTGCTTGAGCGTGGCGCATAACTAAAATATCCGCCCCGGCCAGAAGTAAAGATAGGGCCGTCGTCAACTCCCAAACAATACCCCTTTTCTCCTCATCCCCCCACTGCGGCATTTCTTCTTTGGTAATCCTTGCCTCTTTAGACCGCCAGGCTTCTTGACCCGGGAAAACGATAAACGGCATCGCCAGCATCTTATCTGCTCCCAAAGCCCCAATCCGTGCGCGCTCCATTATAGAATAACAATATTCCAAGCCGTACCCTAATCCACCGGTTGTCGGATCGATTACGATCCGGTCAAGCGCAAACGAAAGGTCGGAAATCAGGACGTTGACTTGTTTGGCGATATTAATATCAATAGGCGATTCCGCAATCACCGCATGCCCGTCGGCAGAAGCACAAGCGACGATCGTCTTATAATTATCCTGCGTCGCTTTGCCCAGTAAAACATTTTCCCCTTTTGCCGCTTCACTTATGGCCGGAATAATCTCGTTATCCTTATCATCATTACCGCATCCGATAACAATTAAAGGCACAGTTGTCGCCGCCAAAATGTTTCTAACCACCTTTGCGCAATCCGCGGCCGAACTATTGTTATTATCAGGATGGGCTCCGGTAAATGTAAGACAGATCAGGTCTGCGCCCTGAGTCTCGCATTTTTTAGCCCATTTTGCCGGGTCACGATAGACATCGCTGTAGGGCTTAGCCACCGCCTGCGGCCAATTTTCCGGCACCATATCCAACACCTCACACGCGATAACCGGCCGGTGAGGCATCTTGCCTTCAAAATGCAGAAAAGGCAACGTATCTTCGCCTCCGACCTGCACTTTAGTCTTGCGCGTTCCGCCTTCTTCACCAGTCGCACCAATGCTCAAGATATTAACTTTGCTTACCCATTTTTCCTTTACTAACTCCACAGCATTACTCCTTTATCTAATTATTCAACATTTTTTGCATAATCGTCGGGAACTTTTCCAAATCCGTATGCGGCAAAAATAACGCTTTGGTATATTCATCCATAAACGAGTTGTCCGCGCTCAGTTCAAAATACGTCATCATCCGTGCAACGTCATTAATTTTTTTCAATGCCTCGTAATGCAAAAGCGCGAGCCTCGCCCCGGCCAAGCTGCTGTTGCCGATAAATTTGAACTTATCCCGCGGCAAGTCCGGTAAAAGACCGATAAAAACGGCATTTTCGATATCCAGATAATTTCCGAACCCGCCGGCAATATAAATATTTTTTATCTTTTTAAAATCCAGCCCCATATTACGAACCAGAACTGCGGCCGCCGCATAGATGGCCGCTTTGGAACGGATTAAATTCTCGATATCCGCCTCGGTTATAACTATGTCCCGGCCGGTATCGGTCTTATCTTGGGCAATTAAAACAAATTCCTTTCCGATATCCGTATCGCGCAGACGGTTATCGTTTATCACCTTAAATTTTCCTGCTTTATCAATAATCCCCGCTCGCAGAAGAGAAGCTAAAACATCGATTAATCCGGAACCGCATATCCCCCGCGGCAAAGTCGCATCTTTCGTTACCGTTTCATATTTAAAATCTTGCGTTTTTGACTCATAACGCATCTTTTGTATTGCTCCCTTAACCGCTCTCATCCCGCATTTTACGCCACTGCCCTCAAACGCGGGACCGGCGCTGGAAGCGCACGAAACCAACCAATCACGATTACCTAACACTATTTCGCCATTGGTCCCCACATCAATAAAAAGAGAAATATCTTTTTGCTCGCAAATACCGCTGGCCACCACTCCTGCGGTGATATCGCCGCCCACATAGCTGGATACGCCCGGCAAACACAAAAGCAGTCCCCGCGGATTAATTTTTATATCCGCCTCAATCGCCCGGATTACGGGCACAAAATTAGCCGTAGGCACATACGGTTCGCGCCTTAAATACGTGGGGTCAATGCCTAAAAGCAAGTGGGTCATGGTCATGTTCCCGGCGCACATAACCGAAGTTAATTTTCCCAGTTTTATCTGATGGGCACGGACAAGCGATGATATCAGTTCATTTATGTTTTCGGCCACGACATTATGTAATTTTTCTAGCCCCGCAGCTTCGCTGGCATAGATAATCCGGGTAATAACATCTGCCCCGAAATTGGCCTGTTTATTGTAAGTAGTTTGTGCCCCTAAAACTTTCTCGCTGTCTAAATCTACAAGTTCCGCAACCACCGTGGTTGTGCCCACATCTACGGCTATACCGTAGTTCTCGCCGGAAGTATCTCCCGCTTCGATCAGGACAATCTCGGTCGTTTCGTTTCTTTTTCCTAACAGGACCGTAGCTTCCCAATTCGCGTCCCGCAAGAGCTTACCGAGTTTTTTAAGATTGGCCAGCCCCGTCTGCATAATCGAAACTGAAGATTTGCGTCTTATTTCCCGGAATATCCTCTGCAGATCGCTTACATTGTCCTTTAAGGTCGGGGGCGGCAATTTCAAAAATAGTTTTGTCGCTAGCGGGCTATGCTCAAAAATTCTGCTTTCGGCGATGATATCGGGCGTGGCAACCTCTTCCGCTTTAGAGTAAAACCCTACAAGTTGAGTTTCACGTTCCGTTGCCGTCAGCGGAATTATTTCATCTAACCGCGCATGAGGAGGGATTTCAACTTCTAAATCAGTTAAAATTTTTGTCTTGCAGGCCAGGACATAACCTTGCCGTACTTCTTCCCGGCTAAGCAAAGCCGTAGGCGGTGTTTGCACTTGTCCGGATTTTACCAATACTTTGCATTTACCGCAAACGCCCTCACCCGCACAATCGGAATTCATATCCACTCCGGCCTTCTGGATAACATCCAGCAGGTCGCTGCCGGTATCAGCTTCTATGATTTTCTTATCGGGATAGAGAATTATTTTCACAACTTGCATCTTGCGCTTTGCCTAAACCTTTCAAAAAAGCCGGAATCCCCGAAGATTCCCGGGGGCCAACCACCACTTTCCAGCCGGATTCATCTTCCAGCTTACCGCTCATAACCGAAACATAGCCGGGTATAATTAAAGTTTTATGTTTTAACTTGTTTTCAATCTCATTTTTTTTCAAAGCCTCTACAATTTTTTCAACGGTCAACTTTTCTGCGGCCCAGGCGGTTAAAACGGAAGTGCCTTCGGTATCCACAACCAAAATCCGGCTAGGGACCCGGCTTGCTTCCACGTCAGCCTCTACCGTAAAATAAGTCAATGAGAAATTAGTGGTTATCAACAGCGGTGAGTTCTCGTCTACCGCGCCAACTTCATATATTTTTGATTCTACCTGTATGGGTTTCTGGGGATCGGTATAGATATTCTGCCGCAACGTCAAAAGCGGCAGGATTTGCCAGTCTTCGGCATTTTTCAATACGACGATGGAACCGTATTTGCAGATATAGGCCGCGGCCGGCATTGCGGTTGCGATTAAATCTTCGCCTTCGGCAAAGACAATGCTGGGATAGCCAAAACTGCGGTCATTGCGTTTTAAAGCCAGCCGCCGGATTTGAGTTAAATTACAAAGATTGCTCACCAAATCTTTTGCCTTTATCTGTACTACCAAATCCATAACCCCATTTTGGTTCGCCTTTTTCGTCAAGCCCGACAGCTCTTCCAGGTTTTCCGCCTCAACAGCCAAAGGCACATTATTCTTTTTGGCCACCTCACAAAACGCATCAAGATTGTTCTTATCGGCTTTATAAATAAGGGGCCGGTTTGCTTTAGATATTTGCAAGGCCGCATCCAAGATATCCGGTTTTTCACAACCTAAAATCAAAAGGAGACCTTCTTTTAACACCTGTTCTACTCTTTTGCAATATTTTACCTTATCCTGGGAACGGCAATTCAAAAAGACAAGTTCTACTTTGAGATTTTGCCCGACGCGTTCGAAAGAAAATCTCTTAATTTTATTCAAGTTTTGCTCGAATTCTTCCTCCGGCAGGTTATCATCAATATAAACCGCGAGCGCACTCTGATGATAAAACGTCTTTTCATGTCGAAACATTACCGATTCATTGCCTAACTCTACCTTGTTATCCTGGCCGCCTAAAGTTACGAGTCTTATCGGCGGAGCAGACGATTGTTCCAACGCCTGTTTTGCTTCTTGGCTGATATGGGGGCATTTGGCCAATTCCACTTTTTTCGCGGCGATCTGCATGGCAAAGGCAAGACATGTGGGACTGCCACATTCGGTACAGTTGGTTTTTGGAAGATATTTGTAAATCTCCAGTGCCGTCAACGCCATAACTTTCCTCCTATAATTACATATTATCCGAGAAGATTTAATTTCTGCCCGCGTTAGCTTTTATATGTTAGAACAATCACATCAACGGCGGCAACGTTAACGCCGGATGGCTCGCCTTATTTAAAACTTCAAGTAACTGTTCTGACGTGGTCGCCTGGGTTTCATCGGCAATCTTTTCGTAAAAGCCGGCATCTATTTCTGCCTCGCAGCGTTTCTTTAACTTCTCTCCCAAGGCCTCTTTTAATTCCTTCGGCATCCAGACCACGCGCCTCAGGCCGCCTTCGGCCGAGATAAATTTTTTGCTTATCAAATAGAGTTTACCCACGCCTAAGAACCCGGGGGTCTGCACGCCGCCGCCGACCGAACCGGCCAGGGTCGTAAACGTCATGCCAATGGGCGTCATTCCCGTATAATCGCGGTTGACCACGATAACGCCGTTTGCCTCCGGCATAATCGCTACTATACATTCAAAACAACCGCAGGAGGTCTGCGGAGAATTTATGAATGAATACATGCTAACGCTTTCCACGCTTTTATTGGACTTTTGATAAATAAACTCATTAACATTCTTATATATCCCGCTCTTTTCGTCTAAACATTGCCCTTTTTCAATCGGTTGATTAGGCCCGGAAGGTAAAATTTCAAACGATGCCTTGGTATCCAGCCAGGAATACCCGCCGCACAAACCCAGCCTTTCCGGAGTAACAATACAGACATGATTGGGAGCAAAACTCTGACACAGGGCGCAGGAATAAAACACCTCCACGCTTTCGTCCGTCATCCCGCCCAAACGTTCATCCCGTTCGTTATAAGAGTCATTGGCGACTTTGCTGAATTTCTCGACATCTTCCTCTTTTGTATAAATTTTGGTTTGCACTTTGTCCACAATCGCGCCGTATTCTTCAAGAATTTTAGCCCGGATTATAACGGCCAAATGCTTTAACTTGAACCCTTTTGCCGCAGTCTCTTTACTAATTCTAATCCAGTTCATATCGCGCTGACCGATATGCATTACCCCCATAGCGCCGTTTATATAGCGGTGTATCTGTCGTTCTAGAATCGGCTCGAAATCCTTCTGCATCTTCCGGCCGGCCACTTCCACGACTATCCCCAACGGCATAATACGCTTAGATTGTTTTTCGACCGCTTCGATATCCGGCCCGATAAGTTCCACCTTATCATCCTCTATTTTATCCGAGTCTTTCATTCTCAAAAACTCAAAAGAAGCAGAGAATTTACTGCCGAACTCGACATAAACCTGTTCCCGGCGCACGCGTTCGCCCTCAAACGCCGCGCCGTAAAGCACGGGTATCGGAATTTTTGATACTTTTATCTTTATCCCCCGAATCTCAATTCCTACCGGCACAATTTTAGAATGGTCTTTTTCTTTCACCAGGGCCTCATAACCCGCAACTCCGGTCGGTCGGATCTCCGGGATATCCGTATCCGCAATCACCGGGAAGCCCATGGCAATCGCTCCGGCGCCGGTTGCGTACTTGATATCATCAAGCGGCCCCAGGGCCAAGCCAAAAGCAAATACCCTTTCTTTACAATAGAGCAGACATTTCTGCGCTTGCCCGGCTTTGAGTCCCCCAAACGTCAAAGTCGAACGTATCGCCCAGTTTAACGGATAAATCGCCGAAAGCGTGTCCCGGCCATAAGGAACAATATAATTATCCCAGCCCATAGCCACGTTTTCTTCTTTTAACTGATCGATAATGGACCGGCCATTGGAACTTGAGCCGGCAAAAATCAATATACTGCGTTCCTGCAGCTGGCGCACGATTTCTACTGCCGTTTTATTATCCGGCGCCGCACCTAATATTGCGGCAAAACCCGGCATTCTGCCGTCGACAAGCTGTAATCCCAATGAACGCAACACCGTATCCGAAAAAAAGCCGTTACAATCCGCCTGCGGTTCTTCGCCGGATAAATAGCGTAACGCCATGATAATTTCCTCACACAAAAGTGTAGCAATACCGCTATCTAAGACATCTCCTAAATACGGCAGCCACACTTTGTCTTGCGGTAACTCACGCGGCAGTAATGTCCGTGCGTGCTCCAAAATCTTCTTGGCATCACCCAAAGTTTTTACTTCTTCCGCCAGAAGCGCATTAGCCATCGGGAAATAAAACGCGGTTTCCGGAAAACCAACCTTTGTGCTTTCGCTTTTCTCTTCGATTGCCTTATTCAGTATACTTTCCGCTTGTTTAAAAACAGACTGCGTTCCCCGCATCACCGCGGCAGCAACAACTTTAGACATAGATAGTTTCCTCCTTACTTAATAACTCACGAATCCTCGCATATCCGAACTGATCCGATAATAAATCATCTTTTATCTTGCGCACGTCGGTTTTTTCTTTTATTAACTTTAAAAAAACACCGCTATTATTGATCTGCCCCACCCCGATAAATCCCACAACGCAGTTGTCCTTGAGCATAACTTTTCTATAGATCCCCTTTGCCCTATCGGCCGCAATTATTTCTTCGTAACTTTGCGCCTTATCTTTAGGCACTTTAACCATACCCATAGATATCACGGGTAAATCAAAAAATTCTATTGCGTTCATACTTAAAGATCCGGCGTATTTTATCATTTTATCTTCTTTGCCCCCAATACGCTTGAGGGCATTAGAACCGGCAATTTTTCCCTGTTCTACGGCCACCGGCCACAGGGCATTTAGTTCCGGCGCCTGCCAGATAATATCCAAAGTTTGCGCCACATCTCCGGCCGCAAAAATATTGTTTATGCTTGTGCACATAAAATCGTCAGTTACGATTCCTTTATCTACTTTTATCTCGGTATCTTTTACCAGTTTCACGTTCGGAGAAACGCCTTTACCGACGACGACAATACCGCAACCCACTACTTTGCCCGTATTAAGTTTAACTGCCTTTACATCACCGTTGCCCACAACTTCAACGACATCGCTCTCGGTCAAAACCTCAATGCCGCGCTCGGCAAAACGCGCCAAAAACAGCGCGGCGCCTCCTTCATCAAGCATCTGCGAAAGGACGCGGTTGGAACGCACAACCACCTTTATCTCTAAACCCCGTTTATTTAGCCCGTAGGCTGCTTTCAGTCCAATCAATCCGCCGCCAAGCACACATGCGGTCCGGGAAATCGGAACAAGTTCCATAATATCTTTTACGTCATTGATAGTTCTAAAGCCAAACACCCCGTGCTTGCCCGCGCCTTTTAGATCCTCTGGTATTTTAGGGCTTGCGCCGGTAGCGATAATTAAGGCATCATAATCGATTTTCGTTTTATCTTCAAGCAAAACGCAGTTTTTTTTCGGGTTAATCTTCTCGGCTTTTTTGCCTCTTATTAGGTTGATATTTAAATCCTTATAAAACTGCTCCGGCTGGATAATCAAATTCTCTTCCTTAAGCGCCCCGGCCAGCATATAAGAAATAAGGCAGCGGCAATACCCAAAGTATTTTTCATCCGAGATAATCGTCAGGCTAACCTTCTCATCCTGAGACCTTATCGCTTTAGCGGCATTAATGCCCGCTGCGGAATTGCCGATAATTACGATATGCTTCATTTCTTGCCTTTCTTCTTTTCTTTGAGCTTACTAACTTCTTCTTCCTCAACAAAAATTATCGCGCCCGTAGGACATGCCTCGACACAACGCGGTGCCTGCTCATCCTGGCAAAGATCGCAACGTACCGGAATTTTTAATTTACTATTCTGCCGGATAGCGCCGTAAGGGCATACCATAATACATAGCCAGCAGCCTACGCATTTATCCTTGTTGTGTTGAACAATGCCGGCTTTAGCGTCAAAACATAAAGCCCCGGCAATACACGCATCCACGCAGGGATGGTCCTGGCAGTGACGGCAGGCAATAGGAAAACTGTTTTTCCCCACCTGTTTTACGTCCACGCACGGATAGGCCCGCGCCTCTTCAAAAACAGCGCGAAAAAGCTGTTTGCTTTCACTTTTTCCTACGGCACAATAAACCTCGCAGGATTTACAGCCTAAGCATTTTTCCACGTCATAATATATCTTTTTCATAATATTTTCCACAATGTTAACGGATAAGTTCTATGCATACATCGCCGGCTTCAGATTTAACGCTTTTCTCTTATTATCGATATGTTCGATCATCAGCTTTGCCATTTCCTGCGGATTATCGCTGAAAGCGAACTTTCCGCCCACATCTTTTTCAATACCGTTTGTTAAATACTCCGTTAAATTCTTGCTGCCAAATACGGAAAAAGGATCAGCGCCAAAAACCGTATACACTCCGGAAGCGACGAAATAAAATCCGATCGTTATCGCCTTTTCGCTCATCCATTCCGGCGCTGCTCCCGCGGCCGGAATATCCGAAAGGTCTTCTCCTAATCCGCCTTCTTTAATAATCTCGCAAGCGGCGGTTAAAATACGACTGTTATCTACGCAGGAACCAAGATGCAATACCGGCGGAATACCGACCGCATCGCAAATCTCCTGCAACCCCCGGCCCGCATACTGCTTTGCCGCTTCCGGCACCAAGAATCCGGCCTTAGCGCAGGCAATCGCCGAGCATCCGGTTTGTAACACCAGCACATCTTTCTTCATCAACTCCTTTACCAATTCCACATGAAATAAATCATGGGTTTGTTTTGGATTGTTGCAACCAACTACTCCGGCCACACCACGCAGGCGTCCGGAGATTATACCCTCATTCAGCGGCCGATAACTGGCTCGATATGTACCCCCGAGGATTTGAAAAACTACTTCTTTCGTAAATCCCGCAACTAAATCCATCGTCTGTTTAGGAATATTCACTTTTTCCTTTATGCGATTAGGATAGTTATCAATCGCTTCCCGGATAATCTGTTTAGAAACCGCATAAGCTTTTTCTTCCGTAAACTGAATATGCTTCACTCCCGGAAAACGCGCTTTAGGACTGGTAGTAATCAATTTGGTATGAAAGCAACTGGCCAACTGCTCCAGCGCCGGCATAATACACTGCACATCAACCATCATCACCTCAACCGCGCCGGTGATGATCGCTAATTCCTGCTGTAAAAAATTTCCCGCGACCGGCACCCCCTGCCGCATTAATACCTCGTTTGCCGTACAGCAAATCCCGGCTAAATTTATGCCGTTGGCCCCTTTTTCCTTGGCCAACTTTAACAGTTCCGGATCACGGGACGCCTTTACCGCCATTTCGCTCAAAACCGGCTCATGCCCGTGCACGACCACGTTAACTTCATCTTCCTTTAAGACACCCAGATTTACCTTGCTGCGAATAGGAACAGGTTTGCCTAACAATATATCCTGTAAATCAGTAGCAATCATTGAACCGCCCCAGCCGTCGGCCAGAGCGCAGCGCATACCAGTAAGCATCAGATTGCGATATTCATTATCCACGCCCATGGTTGTAGTGTGTAAAAGCTCAACTACTTCCCGGTCAATGCCCCGCGGGACAATGCCTAGCTTGCGCCATATTTCCTGCCTTTTTTTAGGCGCCCGGTTGATAAATAAAAGCTCTCCCTTTTGCTTTCCGAACTCGCCCAGCATTAACTCGCCGACCTCTTTGGCCAGCTCAAATTTATCTTTGCCCTTTATCTCCAAGCCGATCTCTTGCGCCACTTTTTTTAACTTATTTTCGTCCGTTATATCGTAATCGTGACTATGCGAACCTTTTGCTTTATCCTGTCCGCCATGCTTCGCGGTCATCAGTAAGGTATTGGCTACATCGCGTCCGTGATCCGAATGCGCTGAGCCGCCGACCGCAATCTTACGCGCTAAATTCCGGGCCGCAATAGTATCTGCCGTAGCGCCACATACTCCGCATTCCGGCCCCTCCCCAAAAGGGTCAATCCGGCAGGGGCCCATATTGCACACTGTGCAACAGACTCCCAGCTGCCCAAAACCGCACTGCGGCTGCATGCTATCTACCCTGTCCCAGCAGGTATTTAAACCTTCGGCTTGCGCTTTTTTGAGCATTTCCTGGCTGGCTAAATCAATACTTTTTTGTTCTATCTTAGACATGTTTCCTCCGTTTTTCTCTTTTCTTTAAAAAATCTATTTTGCCGTTGGGCGGCATTTATTATGCTGAAGAACTTATAACCCGGCCGCATCCAAAACCAATGGTACTTTTTTATCCCACCCAATCGGCATAATATGGATACCTTGGCAAAGTGGTTTTAATTCCTTTATTAACCTAGCCGCAATCTCTATTGATTGGGCGCTTTTGTCTTTAGTCTGTTCCATTTCTTTTATAAGATTATCCGGCACATATACCCCGGCCACATTTTTGTTCATAAACCGCGCCATGCCCGCGGATTTAAGAAGAACAATTCCGGCAAAAATTGGAACTTTAAATTGTTTTACCTGCTCGATAAAGTTAACAAACTTATCGGTTTCATAAACCGCTTGCGTCTGGATGAATTCCGCTCCGGCCCGTATCTTCTGTTCAAACTTAATCAGCTGCGGCTCTAGTGGCTCAGCACCAGGGTTGACAACCGCGCCCACACAAAATTTTGGCTTGCCCTGCAATTCTTTATCCGCCAAATCATATCCCGCTTCTAATTTCCTAATCGCCTGGATTAAAGATACGGAATCCAGATCAAATACGGGCTTGGCCTGGGGATGATCGCCTAAAACCGGATGGTCTCCGGTTAACGCCAATACATTCTCAATGCCCAACACATAAGCACTCAACAAATCCGACTGCAGGGCCAAACGGTTGCGGTCACGGCAAGTTACCTGAAATATCGGTTCATGCCCCTTTTGTTTTAAAAGATGGCAGACAACCAGCGAACCTACCCGCATCACCGAACTCTGCAAATCCGTTACATTAATCGCATCGACCCGGCCACGGAGTAGTTCGGCATCTTCCAAAAGCACATGGATATCCGTGCCTTTCGGCGGGCCGACTTCGGAAGTAATAATAAACTTGCCTGATTTTAACTTTTCTTTAAAACTCATTTTTAATTATCTATCTATAGCGTAAAAATCCAAACCTCTTGTCTCTTTTTTCGGTAACATCCGTGAATGATCGCGTAACGGCCTGATTTTCTTAAAATCCGCTAATTTATTGATGGCTTTAAGCCGCTCATAAATAAGGTACCAGCCGCAATCTCTTCCTTTTTCTACTTCGCATTCTCCTTCGTTTGAACCGCCGCAGGGGCCATTAAGCATGCTTTTAGCGCAACTGGTATAAGGACAAATGCCCGCGGTAAGGTCCAAAACGCAATTGCCGCATTGAGCGCAGCGTTCCTCGCCCGGCCAGACACCCTGAAACCCGCCCAGGTTCTTTGTATTTGCTGCCGGATACACGGTTTTGCGGATAATTTTAGATACGGCCTGCACGCCGACGCCGCAGGAAAAAACCAGGATAGAGTCCGCCCCTTCCCATTTGTCTTTGTTACGCAAGAATTTAATTTTTACCAAAACTTTATTACATAAAAAGTCAACATCCACTCTGCCGGTTATCGTTTTCCCATCGCTTTTAAGCGCTTCTTCCAAGTTATCCAGCTCCTCTTTGCTTGAGCTCTTGCAGGCGTCCGAACAGCCTAAGCAGGCCAGAAAGAAAATTTTCTGTTCCTGTTTTAAAATCTCTTTGATTTCATCCATGCTTTTAAGCTCTGAAACCAACATTATTTTTCCCCTTTTTCACTATCCTGTTCTTCGTTTACTGACGAAGGAATTGTCTTTTCATAATAAGGCGCATTAAAGTCCGGGAATTCCGGCTCACAACAGCCCAGGCACGGCGTTCCGCTTTCTACACACCAGCTTACCGAATCATTCCATTTGCGCACCGGGCAATCAGCATACGTAGTCGGCCCTTTACAACCCAACATGTATAAACACCCTTTTTCCGAAAGATTACGGGCAAAACGTCCTACGTCGAAATCCGCCCGCCGCGGACAGCTCTCGTGAATCAATTTACTAAAAAAAATCTTTGGCCGGCGCAGTTCGTCCAGGCATTCTTTTCCCGGCAACCCGGATAAAAGCACATCCACTACCGTACCCATAAACCAGTCTGGATGCGGCGGACAACCGGGGATATTGATAACCGGCTTATTTATTTTCTGCTGGGAGAAAAATTCAAGCACACTGACACATCCAGTAGGATTCGGATAAGCGGCACTAATACCGCCAAAGGAAGCACAGCTGCCCAAAGCGATTACAGCCATTGCTTCTTTAGAAATGGATTTGAGTAGTTCGAACATCGGCCGCGGCTGGCCCTGTTTATCTTCCCCGATCGTGCCAAAAATACCTTTGCCCCCAACCGGAACCGCCCCCTCAACGATTAAAATATAATTGCCCGGCTTTGCCTGTTCGCAGTCCTCAAGAATTTTTAATGCGGTCTTGCCTGAAGCCGCCATTAATACTTCCTGAAAAAGCAAGTTAACCTTTCGCTGCGGGATAATCTCGTCCACCACTAAATTTTTTATCTTTGGGCTGACCGAATTCAAAACGGAAACAGAGCAGCCGCTGCAGCTGGAAACATGCAACCAGATAACCGGTATTTGACTTATAACTTTATCTTTTTCTTTTGCCATCGCGTTTAAATAGTTGTAATTTTGCGGCTTCAACTAAATTGCGCATTAATATCGCAACGGTTACCGGTCCGACGCCTCCGGGTACCGGAGTAATATAGGCGGCTTTTTTTTGAGCACCGTCAAATTCCACATCGCCCACCAGCTTATCCCCCAGCCGGTTTATCCCGATATCCACGACTATTGCGCCTTCCCTCACCCAGGAACCGCTTATAAGATTGGCTTTGCCGACGGCGACAATCAGAATTTCCGCTGTCTCGACATGCTTTTGCAATAGCCCCCGTTCTCCGGTAGCAATATGACAGACGGTTGTGGTGGCGAATTTATTCAGCAGCATAAGGGCTAAAGGTTTTCCTACAATCTCGCTGTGGCCGACCACCACCGCTTCTTTCCCATAAAAATCAATACCCGTAGAATTTAAAATCTCTATCGCCGCGCACGCCGTACACGGAGCAAGATGAGCCTTGTCTAAAATTATCTTGCCTAAATTTTCCGGATGCATCCCCTCAACGTCTTTAATCGGGTCGAAAAAGCTGATTATTTTTTTCGCATCTAAAGACGCAGGCAAAGGCAGCTGCAGAATTATCCCGTTTACTTTATCGTCTGCGTTTAAGTTCAAAATAAAATCGATAAGCTTTTTCTCATCTATGCCGGCATCCAGAGTGTGCAATTTGTAGTTTATTCCCAGATTATCCGCATTTTTCTGCTGCGCCCTTAAATATACGCTGGAAGCCGGATTTTCTCCGACTTGTACCGCGCAAAGCGCCGGCACGCAATCGTATTTATCTTTCAAATTAGTTATTTGCTGTTTTAAACTGTTTTTAATTTTTTCCGCGATTTCCTTGCCATATAGAAGTTCGGCCATATTACAAACTCCTCTCGAGCTGTTTAATCGTTGCCTGTTTTAATCTTACAACTTTCCGCAAAAGGGCGGTTAGATATTCTCTCTTTTTGCGTACAAAATTTTTATCTTTGATGTATTTGAGATTTATCTTAACATTCAAAACCGCGCACTGGTACGCGCTCTCAAGTAAATACGCCGCGCAGCCGGTATCCGTAATCAGATTGAGGTTGCCGATTTTTACTATCCGGCCACATAAAATGAGGGCGCTAAAACTCAAAATGCAAATTTCAAAAGGCACATTTGCCGCCTCTTTTAAATATTTCTGGACAAGCGCCGTCCTTTTTTTGTTTTGCCTGGACAGGGCCAATACGGAGTTGAGTTTTTGATATACGCGCGTATCTTTATCAAGTAAGCCGATCAATCTTTTTCGGATATTTTCATTCTTTTTCCGGATGCCGCACATTTCTTTCTCGACTGAGGCGTAAGTTTTATTGCCCAAGGTATAATTTACCACCATGCTGTCCAAAGCGGCGCCCAGTGCGGCACATAGTGCGGCCACGCTTCCGCCCCCCGGGGTGGGCCGGCGGCTAGCCACACTATCCAGATAAAAGTTTATTGATTTGCGGGCATACATTAGGAAAACAAAAATTTCCCTTACTTTTTTGAAATTTCCGGATTCTGTTAAAATGGAGTAGTATTATTTTACTGTTTTTCTATATTTTAGTCAAGCCAAATACGCTAATTTGTTATTGCAAGGCAAAAATGTCCTGTTTCTAGCAAAGCAAGAATGTCCGGTTTTCATGTTACTGTTAATAGTAGCCCTTTTTCTTTTGGGGCTACCTTTTCTTTTTGTTGATACTGTG
>JAHJAO010000097.1 GCA_018813905.1 Candidatus Omnitrophota bacterium | reverse complement strand
TTCAGATTCGGCACACACTATCCACAGTATCAACAAAAAGAAAAGGTAGCCCCAAAAGAAAAAGGGCTACTATTAACAGTAACATGAAAACCGGACATTCTTGCTTTGCTAGAAACAGGACATTTTTGCCTTGCAATAACACCCTACTCATTTACAATTGACAAAGAATTATTTTTTTGTTATATTATGTTCCGATAAATTAATCTAACCATTTATAATTTCAAGCAGTTGTGTAAAAAACTGTCAGTTTTTATTTAAAATTTTTGCGGTAATCAGTATAACCTCAAGATATTTATAAGGATTGGAATTATAGGAATCAAGGTTGGCCTGCCTTGAATAACTGATATGGTTTAAATCGGTGGATAAATCTGAGCACTTTTCTTGCTATTTAAAAGATTAATTGTTTGGTTTATATTATGCGTTTGGAAATGATTTCCTTGATATTCTTTTCTTTCCTGGCCTGCTATCTACTCACGCCTGTTTTTAGAAGTTTTGCCCAAAAAAAAGGGTATATTACCGCGCTACATCCTAACAAGTTAGACACGCGGCGCCTGCCTTACTTAGGAGGTATAGCCATCTACATTTCCTTTTTGGTAGTTGTATCAGGTTATTATATATTTTCAAACCCGGATTATGGTTTAAACAAACTTTTAATTTTTATTGCGCCCGTATCTTTAATAGTAATTTTTGGTTTATATGACGATATAAAAGAACTAAAACCACTCTATAAATTTATTGCTCAGTGTGTTGCGGCATCCATTCTGGTAATTTCCGGGATTAGGACCGAAATAATCTTTCTTAATAAATTCAGTAATATCTTAATCAGCGTTGTTTGGATAATATTAATCACTAATGCTTTTAATCTTTTAGATATTATGGATGGTTTAGCGGCCGGGATTGCGCTTATTAGTTTTACTTCTTTTTTCCTGCTCGGTTTTTTAACGGGTAACGTTTTTGTGATTTTAATCTGCCTTGTACTTGCTGGGGCAATGCTTGCCTTTTTGCGTTATAATCTGCCTCCGGCCAGCATATTTATGGGTGATGTGGGAAGCCAATTCTTAGGTTTCTGCCTGGCCGTGATATCTATGGACCTGAGTTTTTCTGAAAGCGGCCATGAAATAGGGATAGTAATTCCGCTCATGATTCTGGCTGTACCGCTTTTTGACCTGTTTTTTGTAATTGTTATGCGCCTATACCAGCGCAAATCAATATTTTTAAAAAGTAACGATCACTTCGTATTCCGCATGTTGAAAACAGGGATGTCTAACAATTTGGTTTTAAAGGTAATGCTGTTAATTTCTATATTTACGAATCTATGCGCGGCAATCATATATAGAGCATCAAATGTTATTGGTTCCTTAATTTTTCTTTTAGTAATGGCTGCGTTATTTTCTTTCGGCATAAAACTTAGTAAGTTGGAAATGAACAAATGAGTAAAAAGATCGTAATTTTAGGAGCGGGACTGACAGGTTTAAGCACAGCGTATCATCTTGAAAATGGCTGCTATATCTACGAGCAAAACGATTATGTCGGAGGGTTGGCTGCGTCTTTTAAGAAATCAGGTTTTGTTTTTGATTGCGACGGGCATCTTTTACATTTCAAAACGGATTATGCCCGCCGGCTTGTTCACCGGCTTTTGCCCAGGATCTTGACAGTTCATAAACGCAACGCTTGGATTTTTTCCCACAATACCTACACAAAGTACCCTTTTCAGGCAAATACCTACGGCTTGCCAAATTCGGTTGTAAAAAATTGTATTTTGGGCATGCTCAACAACAGAAAAAAAATAACGGCAGGGAAAAAAAGTAATCTTAAGGATTGGATGTTCGAAAAGTTTGGTTTTGGGATAACCAACCATTTCATGTATCCATATAATTTAAAATTTTGGACAATCAGGCCTGAAAAATTAATTCCCGATTGGGCAGAAAAGTACGTGCCGCTGGTAAGGAGAAAAGAGGTGGTAAACGGCGCTTTTAGTTTAAAAACAAAGGAGTTTGGTTACAATAGTAGATTTTGGTATCCCAAGCAGGGGGGTATCGAACAATTGCCGCAAGCCTTGTCCAAACATATACGAAATATAAAACTTGGGCACAAGATATGCGCAGTGGACATGGAAAAGAACAAGGTATTTTTTAAAAACGGCAAATCGGCCAATTACAGGCATCTTGTTTCAACCATACCTTTAATTGAACTGAACGAGCTGATTGTAAATAAGTTGCCTGCCGATATCAAAAGGGCTTTTTCTCGCCTTAAATACATATCAATCTTTAATTGCAATCTGGGCATAAATCGAAAGATGGTATCCGATAAACACTGGATATATTTTCCGGAAGATAAATACTGCTTTTTCCGTGTGGGATTTGCGACGAATTTTTCAAAATATGTAGCGCCTGCCGGAACAAGTTCGCTCTATGCGGAGCTTTCTTATTCCGATTCAAAGCCTTTGCCGGATTGTGATGTTGCGCAGAAAATATATACAGATTTAATCGCGGCCGGCATCTTAAAGCCGGAAGACAAGATTTTAACTACACATATTAACGATATCAAATACGGCTATGTGATTTATGATAAAAACTACCACATAAGCGTGAAAACCATAAAAGATTATCTCTATAAATACAATATCTATCCTGCCGGCCGTTTCGGCGCTTGGCGGTATATGTCCATGGAGGACGCCATGTTGGAAGGGAAAAGGTTGAGTGGTTTTTTAAAATAAATATGATGATTGCCTATTTACAGCAGATTTACAGTTACCGTTATTTAATCAAAACTTTGGCGGCAAAAGAGCTGAAAATAAAGTACAAATCTGCAGTTTTGGGTTGGCTTTGGTCGATACTAAACCCTTTGCTTTTGATGCTAATCTTTTCCTTTATTTTTACGTATGTTATCCGGGTAGATGTGGAAAAGTTTCCTGTTTTTTTGCTTTGCGGGCTTTTGCCCTGGTTTTTTTTAAGCTTATCGGTGACCATGGCAACTGTTTCTATCGTGGACAATGCGAGCTTGTTAAAGAAAACTTATTTCCCGCTTGAGGTAATTCCAATATCGGTTGTAGGCGCAAACTTTTTTAACTTTTTGATTTCGCTTATCCTGTTTATAATCTTTTTGGTTTGTTTTGGCATTTATCCGACGATGAATGCGCTGTATTTATCAGCAGTTGTGGTATCGCAATTTATATTTGTATTGGGGGTTTCGCTTGTTGCCTGCACTTTGCACACAATGTTTAGAGATATAAAGTATGCAGTGGAACTGGGTTTGGTTATTTGGTTTTACGCAACGCCAATTTTTTACCCGGTAACTTTGGTGCCGGAACGCTTTAGAGCCCTATTTTATTTTAATCCCCTAACCTTATTTATAATGTTTTACCGGGATATATTGCTTTACAAAAGAACCCCAGACCTGATTTTATTGACTGCTTGCGCTTTGTTAAGCCTAACTTTTCTGTTTTTTGGCGGATATATTTTTTCAAAATTTAAAAAAACGTTTATAGATATAATTTAAAAATATGTCAAAAAACGCAATCGACTTAAAATGTATAAGCAAGAAATACTCTCTTGATGTTACGAGACGTTCGGTAACCAAAAATTTACTGTCTTGTCTTAAAGGTATTCTTAGGAAAGAAGAGGTTTGGGCATTAAACGACATAAATTTTTCGGTCAAACAGGGGGAAACAGTTGGAATAATCGGAGAAAACGCTTCAGGCAAGACGACAATTTTGAGGATTATCAGCGGCATAACAACACCGACAAAGGGAGAGGTGAAAGTAGGGGGTAAGGTTGCAGGAATTCTAGACTTGGGAGCGGGATTTTTCCCCGAGCTTACCGGTGCGGAAAATGTATATCTTAATGCGTCCTTATTCGGCATGAATAAAAAGGAAATCGAAGCAGTTTATGACGATATCGTTAAATTCTCAGGTTTAGATAGGTTCATAGATGCGCAGGTTAAAACTTACTCTCAGGGGATGCTGTTGCGACTGGGTTTTTCCGTAGCCATTCATGTAAAACCGGATATATTCTTAATTGATGATACCATGGCGGTAGGCGATGAAGAGTTCCAGCGCAAATGTTATCATAAAATTGAACAACTGAAAAAAACCGGCGTAACGATTATTATTGTTTCTCATGATTTAGAATCTTTGAGCCGAATCTGCGACCGGGGATTGCTGCTGAAATCCGGTCGTTTAATAAAAGATGATTCGATGCAAAAGATTATAGTGCGCTATGTGGAGGCTGTAGGAGATAAGCAATCTGTTGCCTGCATTGATAAAGGCCGTTTAAGTTTAATTTTCAATAATGGCAAGATTGTAATCTTATGGGATGGCCGGCCCTTAACAAAAAATTTTGGCGGATATCTCAGCTTAAAGACAACTGAAGAACTGATTATGTCCTGGCGGGCAGATTGGCAGGTGTACGAAGCGGATAGCGAGCATTTTAGGGTAGAGGGAATTGTAGCTAAAATCAATGCGCGGATAATTTTTGAAGTATATGCCGAAGGTGAAAGGAGATTTAAATGGCAGGTAACTGTTGATATGCCGCATGCAGCTAATATAAAACAGCTTGTATGCGGCTTGATGGTTAGCGAAGATTATGGTCGGTTCTTAAATGAACAGGTTATTGAAGAGCTGCGTAATGCTTATGATGCACCAGCTAAATGGCAGGTTTTATACAGAACAAATGAAACCAATGCGCCTTTGGTGCTGTTGGGAAAGGATAAATTACCCATAATCGCCGCGCATTTTAATATGACCGAAGCCAAAGGAGTCAGGTTAATTCAGCATACGGACAAAAACCTGGATGCCTGTGTTATGCAAATACAGCTCGATTTGCCAAAAAATAGCCTGGCATCAGGAGATAGCCGGGTTGCTGTGTTTTGCCGGGCAAATATAGAATTGTTGAAAGAAGATGATTTTAGGACAGTTTTAAAACACGAAAAAGAAAAAAGAACTTTGAACGCAAATGGATTGAATATAGAGATAAAAAAAGACCGGATCCATATATTTTATAAACATGCCGAACTAACCAAAAATCAAGGGTTTAAGTTTGGATTTAACCGGGGCGGGTATTTTATAAATATATTTGAAGGGGCATGGGAGGCGCAACGAACCGAAATTGGCGAGCTTATGGTTAATTCTAATTTTGAGAATTTAAGTGTAAAATTAAGGCTGAGTTTACAGGCAGATCCACAAGCTTTGAATTGGAAAATGAGCGTGGAATATTCCAACGGCCAGGGGCCGATAGGTTTATCGGCAAATTTATTTTTATCAGAAAAATTCAGGAAATTTTATGATTTTGGACAAGAGCTTGAATTTTTAAACTTTACTGAACATACCGAGCAGGTAATGCTAAATCGTCCAAATACCGATTTTATATGCTTAAGCACAGATGATAATGATTCCCCGGCAGTAATATTTATAGCGCAAGATGATAGCCGCATAGAACTACAAAATACCGATTTTTATGAATCGGCAAGAGTTTTAATTGCGCGTAGTTTTCAAACCAATTCGTGCAGCGGCAAATTAATCTTATGCAAGACGAATGAGGAAAAGGAAGATTTTATTAACGCGTATCAAGGCGCTTTAATGGCGGACAATATTTTGTCAAATAATAAGTTAAGCATGGAATTGCGCAGGAATGCGATAAGAGTTTGTTCGGATGGTATAGAAATAACCGAGATGGAAGGCTTTAAAAGCAGTATTTTTTCTGAGGGCCGTTGGCATGAATCTGTTCCAATAATTAAAGAGTTTAAGAAAAACGGTAACGAATTTAAGATCTGCATAAAAAGAAAGAAACCGCATCTGAATGAATTTTGGCTGTTTAAATTAGAGGAAGATACGATACATTGGACGGTGAAGTTGGAGTGTTTTGATGAATTAGCCGGATCTGATTATAAATTTGGGATGATTTTAAAATCCGATTTCACTCAATGGGAGGATTCGTTCAGATGCGGGAAATTCGTCGAATATAAAAATACCCCTTATACGATTCGGGGAGTGGGGCTGGATGATATTTTATTTGCAGTAAAAAAAGAAGATGATTATTCAGATGTAGTTCTATTTGAAACGAACGATAATAATATCGAGGGGATAATGGCGCAATGCCAAAAAAGCGGTCATGTTGTGGAATCTAAAGTTCAATTAAGCTCTTTGGCCGAAAAGGATTTGGGCAAAATGACCAAAATTATTTCTGGAAATATAAAATTTTTAAAAAGAGATAGCTGGGCAAAACATATTGATAAATATCGATTATCCAATTTCACCATTTTACCAAAAAAAGATTTGCAGTTATTTGTCGCGCCATCACAAGTGCGATTATTGTGGAGAAATACAAAAATAACTTGTGATGATGGATTGCGTGTGGCATTTTCCAATGATGAAGGCAAATCCGAATCACAAAATAATGTATGGCAAATCAAGAAAATTTGTCAAAATAAAATAGATGTAGAGTTGTATAGAGATGTATTTCCTGTTGTACAAAAGTGGTCTTTTGAAAGCCGCGATAATGCAATTGTCTGGGAAGTTACATTCAAAGTAGAAAAATGTTTTATAATAAAGGAAATGCTTATTGATGTTAGATTGATAGCACTATTTAATTCCTGGTTTACTGAAAAAGAATGCGGAAAAGTTAATTTCGAAACTGATATTGATAAGGGGGCTGTATTTTTTGACCATCGGGGCAGTTTTGTTGGTGCAAATATGGACAGAATATGTTATGAACAGCCGGCAGTGATTTTTAATCTGCTCGGGGACAGCAAAGACTGGAGTTTAAATATTTTTAAGCACTACAAAAGAAAAGATATGGTCGGCTATGGTGTTAAGCGGATTATAAGACAGGACGGGTTAGTGTTAGATAAAGGTTCTCATGATATTTTTTCGGCAAAAATAATTTTGACCGCCGATAAAAAGGAACCAATATTACCAAAAGGGATTTTTACCTGATATCAATTGGGAAAAAGATACAATAATATGTTGTTAAATCAAATTAAAAAACATAGCTTTATTCAGGTGCCAACATTTTCCTGTTTTACCCTTTGCGATGATTGTTTTTTAAAATGTGAAATGTGCCATAAGTGGAAAGATGATATTTATATAAAATCAGGCTGGAAGAAAATGGGTTTAGATGATTGGAAAAGATGCGCGGACTCATTGCGTGAATTCGCTCCGGATAATTTTGTTATAAATTTTGGCGGGGGAGAGGTTACGACTGTTCCTTGGCTGTTTGACATTATTCAGTATTGCCGTACTTTGGGATTTAAAACCAATATTGCCACAAACGGATTTTTGATTGATGAGCATATGGTCAAAAAAATATCGGAAACGGGATTGGATTATGTCAACATTTCGCTTGACAGCCGGAATCCCCAGCTACATGATCATTTGCGCGGGGTAAGCGGGGTTTACCAGAAGGCAATAGGCGCCATTGAGTTAATTCATGAGCATGCTAAAAATACCGCTATAAGCATTTGTTCGATAATTATGGAGCAGACCTTATCCGGCATAGTGGACTTGGTCAAATGGGTGCAGGAAAACGAAAAAATCGGGATGATCTATTTAATGGCGCTTATGCAGCCCAACAATACACATCCTACTAAGAATTGGAACCGAGAAAAATTTGCTCATCTTTGGCCAAGTAGCCATCAAAGAGTGAGAGAAGTTTTAGATGAGCTTATTGATTTAAAACTTAAAGGTTTTAAAATTTGCAATACCGTAGAACATCTTCAGGCGTTTAACGCATATTTTAAAAATCCCCGCGAATTCGTTAAAAAAGGCGTCTGCCATATCGGCCGGGCGATACACATAAGCTCTATCGGGGATGTTTTTATGTGCTATCAGCACGAAGAGATTGGCTCGGTAAGACAAAACGATCTTAAAAAACTCTGGACGAGCGAATTAGCCGAAGATATCCGGGCGAAAATTAAAAGATGCCAGGAAAATTGCCACTTTTTATTGAATTGTAAATTTGAAGAATAAAGTTAAAAGCATAGTTTTCAAAAATTAAATACACGGATTAAATATAAATAAGATGATAGAAAAAAAGATTAAACCGGGATTTTGTTGTTTTGGGATTACCGATAAATGTACTTTGCGCTGTAGGATGTGTTTAAAATGGCGCGAAGATTTGCTGGTTAAGGAAGGTACAGTTGCTCCCAGCATTACGCAATGGAAGCAGGGCATATTAGATTTGACGCAAATTGTAGAATTTCCGTTTGAGTTGGATTTGGGAGGAGGAGAAGCGCTTTTATATGATGGAATTTTAGATATCGTAAGTTTTAGTGTTAAAAATAATTTTTATACCTCCATAGCTTCAAATGGATATATTATTGATGAGGAGATGGCGAGAAGAATAGCCGATTCTGGTTTAAGCGTTATTAATATTTCGTTGGATAGCATAAAAGAAAAAACGCATGATTATTTGCGCGGTGTCGACGGCGTTTATAAAAGAGTAATGGATGCTATTGGATATTTGCATAAATATTGCAGAAAAATGCCGATCAATATCTGCTGTGTAATATATGCAATTAATCAGGAAGAAATTTTGGATTTGATTGAATGGGCGAATCAGGACGAACGAATCAGGGTTATTAGTTTTATGGCGGCGATGCAGCCAAACAATACCTATTGCGAAAATAACTGGTGGTCTGAGAGCCGCTATAGTTTTTTGTGGCCAAAAAATCCAAAGAAGACAGTTGACTTAATCGAAGAAATTATATTCTTAAAGGACAAAGGACTGAAGATAGGCAATCCTATCAGCCAGCTAAGGGCTTTTCAAGCATATTATAAAGACCCGGCAAGATTTGTAAAACGGAAACAATGCAATTTGGATAGGGCTGTTTTGGTGAGTTCGGTTGGAGATATTTTTTTATGTTATGAATTTGAAAGTCTTGGCAATATAAAAAATGCTTCTCTTTCGGAAATATGGTATTCAGAAAAAGCGGGCAGAGTGAGAAGGCAGATTGCCAGCTGCGGAAAAAATTGCCATCACCTGCTAAATTGCTTTAAAGACTTTGAAGAAGATTTTCCGGAAAAAAATGATAATAATCGCATAACTTCTAGTTTAAAAAACAGATAGATAAGCTAAAGTATTTACTATGAATGTATCTGCGGAAAAAATAAATAGTACCAAGTTAGATACCCCAACATATTGCTGCCTAGCGATTTTAGAAAGTTGTTTTATGAAATGTAAGATGTGTTATAAATGGCAATCCGATATAAACTTACGTTCTCCTGATGAGCCAACAGTTGCTCAATGGAAACAATTCATAGCTGATTTAGCGGGCATGGGTGATATAAGGCCTACAATTCACTTTGCTGGTGGTGAGCCGCTAGTGCGGGGAGAGACCCTAGATTTAATTGCTTTTGCGTCAAGATTGGGCCTGGATACGTTATTAGCCACTAATGCTTATTTAATAGAGAAAGAGATATCTTTGAGAATTAATGAAATAAATTTAAAGAATATTGTTATTTCTTTAGACGGGGTAAATAAAAATACGCATGATTTTTTACGCGGGACAGCCGGCAGTTTTGAAAGAGTTCAAAGAGCAATCGAATTTCTTCAACTATATGCAAATAAAGTCAAGATTGATTTGGCAGCTGTAATTTCCGCAGTAAACCTTAATGAAATAGTGGCATTGGTGGAATGGGCAAGCCAAAGCGGTAAAATAAATGGTGTAGCTTTTCAGGCTGTAACCCAGCCTTTTAATACCCTAGAAGAAGAAAAATGGTATGAAAATCCTAAATACTCGTTCCTTTGGCCTAAAGATTTGGAACTTGTGAATTTGGTTATGGATAGATTAATCGAATTAAAGACTGCCGGAAGTTTAAAGCGGGGTTTTGCTGTCAGAAATCCAACGCGTCAATTTGGAATATATAAGCGATATTTTGAAAAACCAGAAGATTTTGTTAAAAGAAGCGGATGTCATTTATATTCTCAAGCATTGAATGTTACCCCGGACGGAGAAGCGCATCTTTGTTTTTATAAGCCGTCGATTGGCAATATTAAATCTTCCCGTATTCAGGATATTTGGTTTTCGGAAAAAGCAAAAAGTGTACGCGAGCAGATAAAACACTGCCGTAAAAATTGCCAGGCTTTAGTGAATTGTAATTTTGATGAGACAGAAGATTATGTCGAATGAATTTATGAAATCACAAGTAAATAATAATTATTATCCCGCTAAAGCCGCGGGGATAGATGCCAATGATGAGGTCATTGACAATAATATGGTTAAACCGGAATTTGTTTGTTTGGGTATTACGGACAGTTGTATGCTGCGTTGCAAGATGTGTTATAAGTGGGAAGAAGATATTTTTATTAAAAAGACTCAACAAGTGCCGACTATAGAACAGTACAAAAATTTTTTGAAAGGATTACGCCAGTTGGTTAATGATAATTTTGTTGTTAATTTTGGCGGGGGAGAACCGCTTTTATTTGACGGGATTTTTGAGATTATTGCGTATGCCGTACAGCTTGGTTTTCGTACCAATCTAAATTCCAATGGATTTTTGATAAATAAAGATAACGCAATCCATTTTTATGAAGCGGGATTGCACGATATCAAGCTATCTTTAGACAGTTTAGATAAAAAAATGCATGATTATCTACGCGGTGTCAATGGTGTTTATGACCAACTTATGCGGGCTATCGATAATCTTGCCCGATACGCTCCTGGAATAGAAATTTCTTTGATTAGCGTGGTCTATGAGCATAATTACCGGGAATTTATTAAGCTGATTGAATGGATAAATAGGCATGAGAAGATTAAGCATGTTTTGATAATGGCGCCGATGCAGCCGAATAATACATATCCAGAAAACCGCTGGTGGAAAGGTAAATACAGTTTTTTATGGCCCAAGGATACCAGGGCTGTATCTAGTCTTATGGATGAGTTAATCGAGATGAAAAAGCAGGGTTATAAGATAAATAATACTATTGGCCAGCTTAGAGCTGCAAAAGACTATTTTATCTACCCCGAAAAATTCGTTAAAAAAACTCATTGCAATATGTATAAAGCTGTTCACGTTAGTTCTATCGGACAAGTATATATATGTTTTAATTACGAAATTATTGGCAATATAAAAAATACTGATGATATGCGAAATATTTTGTATTCGGATAAAGCGCGAGAAGTTAGAGACAAAATTAAAAATTGCAAAAAGAACTGCCATTTTTTAATCAACTGTTTCTTTGAAGAAGATAGTAATGATAAAGGACATTAAGCATTTAAATCATAAATCCGCGGCAATTATTTTAAACTATTGCGATCTGGGAATAGCTTATCGCTGCAACCTCAGATGTAAGATGTGCTATTTTTGGAAAGATTCTCCACTGAACGAAAGCAATGTGGTATCCATACAAGAATGGATGCAAATACTTGAAGAAGTATCTATGCTTCGAAGAAGCGGAGATTTTATGATAAATTTCTCCGGAGCGGGCGAGCCTTTTTTGCGGGAAGGATTTTTGGATTTGATCAGATATGGTCGAAAATTAAAGCTTAAAATGCAGGTTACATCAAATGGCTATGCGATTGATGGGAAGATGGCTTTGGAGATAGCTGATTCAGGGCTTAAATTTTTATGCTTGTCTTTAGATAGTTTGAATTCGAAAACACACGATTATCTGCGCGGGATGGAAGGATCCCACACAAAGGTATTAAATGCGATAGAAAATATGGCATTATTTTCAAAAAAAATAAAGATTGGAATAAATACCGTTATAAGTAGACTCAATTTAAAAGAAATTCCCGACCTTGTTGAATGGGTCCAGAATAATGAGAAAATTTCTTATATGAATTTTCAGGCAGTTGCGCAACCATTTTCTTATACCGGGCATCAGGATGAAAGGTGGTTTGAGGCGCAGGAGCATCGATTTCTATGGCCCGATGATGAAGAATTAATAAATAAAGTTATGGATAAATTAATAAAGTTTAAAGGAAAGGAATGCAAGGTTGTCGATAGCACCGCACAATTTAACGCATTTCGCAGATATTTTTTGAGCCCGTTGACGTTTATAAAACAGAACCGGTGCAATTTGGCAAAGGCGGATATATTAAATATTGATCCGCCGGGCAATATATCAATTTGCCAGTTTGTTGGGATTATTGGTAATGTAAAAACGGGGCAGAGATTGGGGGAGATTTTATCTTCAAAAAATGTTGATCAGCACAAAGATGAGATTATTAAGTGTTCGCGGAATTGTCATTTAGTGGTTAGTTGTTATTTTCAAGACGAAGAAAATTAATCTTTTACATAACGAAAAATGGTCAAGGAGAACATGTTATGTTATTGAAAAATATACTAATGGCTAGATCTAAAAGGAAAAAATGGTTCCTTGAAAACACAGATATGGCCTTACTATGTGTTGATCAATGCTTGAATCTGTTTTATAAAAATAACGAAATTACGAATGACCTTGGCCTCTACAGCTCTTTTTTAATAAATGGTAGTTGGGTTGATTCGCATCGAGGTATCTGGCAAATTCAGATAAAAAATGATGTTTTATATATAACTGTCGATTGGCAGCAGTATCCTCTCCGGCAATTGTGGCAGATCAGGAAAATCAAACAGGGTTTTAATTGGACGGTTTATACGGATATAAAAGAGGAAATTTTAATTCAAAAAATGCAATCAGGCATGATGCTGAATGAACAATACGAACGGTGGTTTAACGGCATCGAAGAGGGTAATTTCCCCGACTTTTGTGATTCCTGGTGCGATATTTTCTTGCAAGATATAAATAGCAAAGTTTGCGGGGTAAGCGGGCATGGGTATTTGCCGGATATCATTTGCCAAAATTTACGGGACGGACAAGTTCTAATACAAAATATGCCCCAAAATTTGTCGCGAAGCCGCCTATTGCATATTGAAATAAATACAAACAGTGAAGTTCAAAAGCCAAATCGTTATAAGCATTTTAGCATGGATTTTTTTATCTCGAAAGATAAAGAAAAAAGTATTAAGCTCAAAGACGATAAAATTAAACAATCATTGATGTCGAAATACATAGAAGAAGGAAAGCTAAAGGTTGTATTGGATAACTTTAAAATAAAAGTATATTGGCAGGATTTAGAACTTACGGCTAATCATGGGTTGCATTCAGCGCTTTTTGTGAATAACGAATGGTATGATTCGAGCAAATGCAAAATTAACATCGAAAAGATCAATCAAAACTGTTTTTATCTGAAACTCAACTGGCAACCGTTGCCGGTTGAGCAAATTTGGCAGATAACTATAAAAGATGAAAATTCATTTATGTGGCAGGTTAAAACTTTGGTAAATGAAAATAATTTAGATATTAAAACTCAAACTTTAGGATTAATTTTAAATGCGGAATATAAAGAATGGTTTGGTGCGTATGAACAGGGTGTTTTTCCGGAAGAGTTTAAAGATTGGCTGCCGGTGATTAAAGACGGCTCAAATGCAGGAGTTGGAGTTAAAAAAAGCGGACATTATCCTGCGGTCATGTTTAAAAATAATTGCGCCGCACATTCCGAACTGATTGTTCAAAATGGCGATAGTAATTATCAATCGCGATTTATTCAGGCGATAAAAAACACGAAATCGGAACAGCCGGAGAAAGAAGATTCTAATTATGATTTTTCACAAGAAATAACGCTAATCGAGGATTCTGAGCAGATAGTAAAGCATCTTGAAAAAAAGATGGATGAGATAATTATGCAGCGGGGGATAGAGCAGGGAAATCTGAGATTGTTGGTTGATGGACAAAAGTTACGGATTTTCTGGAAAAATAAAGAACTTACAACAAACATTGGCATGCATACAGCTATATCTTCGAATCATCAGTGGTATTATTCCGGCTATCTTAAAGTCGATTGGCAGGTGAATAAAATTTCGAACGATCATTTTAAGATAACATTGAATTTTGAACCGTTTTTTCCGGCATCACAGATATGGGATCTAAAACTCGCAGGCGGTAAAGCTATAAATTGGAATATCATGATGCAGTTGAAAAAAACTGTGTCGATTGAGGAACGCAAGACAGGATTGATTCTTAGGCCAGAGTATAAGCGATGGTTTAATTCGTTCGAACAAGGTTTGTTCCCGGAAGCATTCACTATATGGCATGATGTAATTCGCAATCGGGACGGAGACGTTTTCGGTGTTTTTCCCGAAGATGGCCGGCCGGCAGTTATGTTTACTGTAGATGGTAACCATTTGTCTTTAATACAGAATTCAGATAAAAATGTTAATGGTCGCGCTTTACAAGCGCAAATCTTAGAAATAGACGAGACAAAGCAATATCAAGCGAGAGAGTTTGAGTTTTTTAAAGGCAAGATAGAAATCATTGAAAGCGAGAAGGAAATAGATAGGTTTGTGGATGAGTCAAAGCCGTTGGTCTTGAAGGAGGAAGCAATCTATATCTATGGGGACTCGGAAGAGTTAAGTGACCGGATAGCGGGAGTGTGTGAATTTGCAGATAAGATTGAAAAAATTAAAAATTTGAGAGGGCAAAACAAGGGCATAAAGATAAAAATTGGCGTGTCACGTTATAACTTTTTTAAATTAAATGAGATCGTACAATTTGTGCTTGAGCTTTTAGATATACGCATTGATCTGCGTTCATTAAAGTTGAGTGCAATGCCTTTAAAAAAACTGCGGCGGAATTTTATCGAATATTTAACAGAATTAAGGCTTGTGCTGGCGAAGACCCAAGATATAGAGCTGGTGTTGGCAGATAGCCTGCTTTTTGAGCTGATTACATCAATATACACGCAGGTAGGAATAGAAAATGAACGTCAATTATTGCGTTTGTTGGGAGTAATTTGCGAACATGCTTTTATCGGGCCCCAGATAGTGGTAATCGACCCCTACCACCAGTGTAACGCAAATTGCGTGCATTGCTGGGTGCATACACCAAAAGTCACGCACGCTAAAGGATTTTATGATGAAAAATTAGAATTTGAGCAGTTTAAAAAAATATGCGATGACTTAAGCGATTTAATGGTGGATAAGATAATTTTTCAAGGAGATGGGGAACCGCTATTGCATAGAGATTTTTTTAAAATGCTGGAGTATGCCCGCAAAAAAGGTATCCAATGCGCTTTTTTTACCAATGGGATTTTATTGGATAAGGATATTGCTCAGCGGGTTGTTAATTTAGGAATTAACGAGATTTTTTGCAGTTTACCCGCGGGAACAGCTAAGGCATACGGCCAGATTAATGCAAAACAAAAGAAAGAAGTTTTTGCGAAAATTTTAGACAATCTAAAATATCTAACAAGCTTTAGAAAAAAAATGTCAAAAATTAGCCCGCGATTAGTTATGACCCATGTCATCCATACGGAAAATGCGCATGAACTTCTGGAAATGGCGAAGAATGATGTGGATATCGACGCGGATGTGGCGCGTTTCTATCTCATCCGGCTCGATGATAATATACAGTTTTTAAAATTAAAGAAAAAAGATATTGAAACAATTAAAGCGACTTTGCCGAAGATAAAAGAATATATCAAAGGCAAGAGAATCCAGTTGTTAGATACAACGGAATTTCAGCTCGCCCATTTTGAACAGGAAAGCGGAGCCTGGTCAAAGGATATATTCAAGAACCAAGGATGTACTTTAGGATGGAATTTCTCTCTTATCCCGGCCTCCGGGGCGATTAGTTTTTGCTGCCATTTACGTACCGTAGGTTATTTAAAAGAAAAATCGTTTAAAGAAATTTGGAGTTCAGACGAATATCGCCGATTTCGTTATCAAGCAAAATTTTTAAATAAATATAAAGATGCTAAATTTATCAATGGAACCCCACTTTTTGATGAATATTGTGAGCATTGCGATACGCACCAGGTAATTCGGGACGTGTGGGGCCAGTTTGAATTATACGGCTTAAAGAAATATTTACTTTAGATGAACAGAAAGCTGATTTTTTTAATAAAAGATAAAAAATATAAACTCAAACTTGGGGGAAAAGTTGCATTGTTTCTGTTCGGAGTATTTTTTAGTTTGTTAATCGGCGAATTAGCCGTAAGAAAATTTATAAAGATGCCATTGCGAAAAGAATATATGATCTTCCGGTGTTTAGGCTATAAAAAAATTCCCGCAGAAATGCAGGTAAAAGGGCTGCTATGGGAGCCTTCATTTAAGACCAGCCCTACCCGGGAAAAGAAAGATGGTGTTTTTAGAATAATATGCATTGGGGATTCGGTAACAGAAGGCTATTTCTCGGGGTCTCGCTTAAAAGTTTATCCATACCCTTCGTATTTGGAACAGATAGTAAATAAGGAATCTTTATCAAAAAAAATAGAAGTTATTAATGCCGGTTCTGGCGGATATAGTTCTCATCAAGGGTTAGTATATTTAAAACAGAGGTTGCTGAAGTTTAATCCTGATTTAGTGATTAGCTGGTTTGGGATAAATGATGCTGGGGACTCATTTTTTTATCCGGATAAGAAGCAAAAATTATCAAAAGATGATGATGAAAATAAAAGGACGATATTGGAACGCAGCCATTTATATTTGCTCATCAAAAATTTTTCTCTTTTAATGAATGAAGTAAAATCCCAAAGGCCACGAGTTGCGCCAGAAGATTTTTATAAAAATTGCGAAGAGATGTTGCAAATTGCCAAAGGTAATAATTTTGAAATTGTTTTTATTATCCCGTTTAAAATTGTTCGCGAAAAACATTCCATCAAACATATCGATTGGTATAAAAAAGCACTTTTAATTTTAGCAGATAAATATGCTTGCGAAGTATTGGATGTTGCGGGATATTTCCCTCGATACGACATAGCTGATTCATTTGTTGATGCGTGTCATGCTAACTCAAAAGGCAATAAAGTGATTGCACGGATCATATATAACCTGCTTAAAGGGAAATTAGAAACGCTTATTAATGATAACCGAAATAACATAATTAAAGAAAACAAAAAGAATATTATCCTGTGAAAATCGTATTAGTAAACTTACCATGGAAAAAAGGCAATCGCTGGGGAGTACGTGCCGGTTCGCGCTGGCCGCATATAAAAGATTATATAGAGGATGATTACCTGCCGTTTCCATTCTATCTGGCTTATGCGGCGGCGTTGTTAAAAGAGAACGGGTTTGAAGTAAAAATCATTGATGCGATCGCCGAAAAATTGCCGTATAAGAAATTTTTTCAGGATGTTGCTTCGCTTGAACCTGACTTGCTTGTTGCTGAAACCTCAACCGTTACCTTAAAACATGATCTTGAAATTTTGTCTTATTTTGAAAATAAATTCTCCATAGCCTTATGCGGCCCGGATGTTCATATTGCAGATTCTGATTTTTTAAAGCAGATAAATAACATCACTTTCACTCTTTACGGAGAATATGAAGCTACATTGCTTGAGTTGGCAAAGGCATTAAAACAAAAGGCGAGTTTGAATAATATAGCCGGGATTATTTATCGGGATAACGGCAGTATTGTAAAAAATAAAGCACGCCCTTTAATTTCTGACCTTGATTGGCTGCCTTGGCCGGAACGCGGGCAGCTTCCGATGAAAAAATACCATGATGCCCCAGGGGGAATACCTAGTCCCTGCGCTTCAATGTGGGCAAGCCGAGGGTGTCCGTTTCACTGTTCTTTTTGCCTTTGGCCGCAGGTCATGTATGCCGGCAACAGTTATCGCACAAGAATAGTTAAATGCGTGGTAGATGAGATAGAATATTTAATAAAAAAAATGGGATTTAAATCTATCTATTTCGATGACGATACGTGGAATATTGGCCGAGGAAGGATAATTTTATTTTGCGAGGAGCTAATGCGGCGAGGCTTAAAAATACCGTGGGCAATTATGGCCCGGGCAGAGTTAATGGATGAAGAACTTTTAGAGATAATGCATAGCTCGGGGCTTTACGCGGTAAAGTATGGGATTGAATCTGCTTCGCAACATTTATTGAATAATATCGAAAAAGGCACAAATCTTGAAAAAGTAGAAGATATTGTCAAGCATACCAAATTTTTGGGGATAAAAACACATCTTACTTTTACATTCGGATTGCCGGGAGAAACTAAAGATACGGTTCATAAAACAATCAAATATGCGATTAAGTTAAATCCGACATCCGTACAATTTTCGCTGGCTACTCCTTTCCCGGGAACACGGTTTTTTGAACAATTAGACAGGCAGGGGCATATTTTGACCAAGGATTGGGAAAAATATTACGGCAATCGTTGCAGTGTAATAAAAACTGAAAATTTATCGGCCGAATATTTACAGAAAGCAAAGAAAAACGCATATTTGGAATGGGACAAATTTTGCTATTTGAAAAACAAAAAAGTGGCTAAGATTGAGGGAACGTTGAGAGAAAGATTTTTGTATTCATTACATTTTTTTGGTATTAAACGTACTGGTCTAAAAGTTTTGCGCTATATTTTAAAACTTATGTTTTTTCTTCCGCTGAAACTAATGTATTGTTTCGGCAGAAAATTATGTATGCAAGAAGAATCAATTGGCGACAGAGACTTGCAGCTTGTTTTTGATGCCGGACATGTTAAATTGTTTTGGAAAAAGAGAGAAATATCCAAGGGCGTAGGCCTGACAACCTCTTTTTACTATGATGATAATTGGCATGATTCTTCCCAAGGGGACTGGAAACTGCAAAAGGAAAGTAAAAATAAAATTGGTATTAAATTGAAATGGGCTAATGTGCCGATGCAGCAGGATTGGAAGATCTCTATAGAAGGGGATGTTGTGACATGGTCAATTTGTATGCAGATTAAAAAAAATGTGCAAATTCTTGAGTGTAAAGCGGGAATTATGGTTCAGGACGCATATAATATCTGGAAAGATGACTTAGGAGTAGGGCGGTTTCCAAAAATAACCGGATGGGAAGAGATAGAACTGTATAATTCCGATAGTTTAATTTTAGAAACAATGAGCGATGACTTGGCCGGAAAAGATAGATTGCCAGAGCTGGAATTAAAATTAGAAGAAAAACTGGGCAGCAATATTTATCCGCAGCTGCAAAACACATCATCACGGATTAACGCCCGAATTTTGCAAATGCGCAGGTTAAGAGTTGACCAGTTTTTGCCCGGGAATTATCTAAATTTTAATTTGGAAATTAAAATTAAAGAAAATAAACCGGATACCCAATCAATTTCAAATTACAAAAAGAGAATCCCGTTCAGATTTTTTAAAGAAAAAATAAAAGCAAATGGATTTTTGTCTGTGGCGCTTAAAGTTTTTAAGCACTTACGTCCTGTAAAACTAAAAAATTATTATCTGGACGCAATGGGCATTATCGATGGAACATATGCTTATAAAGGACCGGCTTTTGCGCAAATAGACCTGACCAACAACTGTAATAATAACTGTATTGCTTGTTGGTGCAATTCTCTGCTTCTCGGCGATAAACGCATAAAAGATAATGTTAAAAATCAGACGCTTCCTTTCGAGGTAGTTAAACAGACTGTCGACCAATTAGCTCAAATAGGCACGCAGGAAATTTATTTTTCCGGCGGCGGCGAGCCCTTTATGCATCCTAAAATATTAGAGGTTCTTGAATACGTAAAAAGAAAAGGATTAAGGTGCTACGTTAATACTAACTTCACTTTAGTTTTAGAAGATGCGGTTAAAAAATTATCCGAGATAAAAGTGGACAACTTTGTCGTGAGTGTCTGGGCGGGGACTGCCCAGACTTATGCGGCAACACACCCTAATAAGTCAGAGGGGATGTTTTATCAAATCAAGGGGATGCTGACACTGCTAAATGCTTTAAAACAAGAAAATACTAAGGTTAATATTTATAATGTTATTTCGAACAAGAATTATCATGAACTCGAAGAAATGATTAAATTCGCCATCGATACTAATTCCGATTCGCTTGAATTTACAGTAATTGATACTATTCCGGATGGCACCGACAGCCTGCTGTTAAATAAAAAACAACAGGCAGAGGTTCTAGAAAGTTGTAAAAAAATAAAAGAGCGTCTTGCCGGAGATTTGAAGGGGAGAATTGAAATTTTACAATTGGAACAGTTTATAAGAAGAGTAGGTAATTTAGGGGCAGAAAATGCTAATTATGACGATGGAATTTTAGATGAGATGCCTTGTTATGTCGGGTGGCTTTTTACGAGAATTTTAGCCGATGGTAATGTAAACTTTTGCTTAAAGGCTCACCGGATACCGGTAGGAAATATCTACGCTCAAGACTTCTCATCTATCTGGAACGGGAAAAAAGAGCAGGAGTTCAGAAGACGGGCTTTATGTGCCCATAAAGATGACGCATTTTTCTCATTTATCGGTAATGACCCTAAGAAAAAAGTCGGATGTTATAAAAGTTGCGATGACTTGGCGCGCAATATCAATATGCATAAAAAAATTCAGTCTTTGACCTCGTTAGAATTTTACTTTTTGCGATGTCTGTTACTGATCGCGAAAATTCGAAGATTTATCAGACATAAAAAAAATGACGGTGGAGTTAGTGGCGGTATTGAAGGGATAAAATCAACTATTGAACGGAAAATGCAGCAGCATGATTTGCAGATTATCTTACATCGGGAAGGCATAAAGATGTTTTGGGCGGGTGAAGAATTTACGCAAAGTGTTGGGCTGAACGCGTCGGTTAATATATTCGGGCTGTGGCATGATTCGTCAAAGGCGCGTTGGGAAATAGAAAGAGATGCTGCCAATGAATTTATAATTCGGAATGTTTGGCATAATATTCCTATCGCGCAAAAATGGCATATAAAACTCGGTAAAGACGGAAATATTTTATGGGAAATAACTCTATTTGCACAATCGAAGATTGAAATTGAAGAGAGTAAAGTTAGTATTATGCTTTCTCCCGCTTATAAAAAATGGCGTGTTGGTGAAGAAAAAGGAAAATTTTTGTCCGCGATGGATTGGGAAGACAGTAAGATACATAATTCTACGACAAAGTCCGTTTGCATAGAAAAGATAAAATATAAAGAGGGTTATTTGCCGCACATATGTTTCAATTTTAAAAAAGAACCTGGGGATATCTATCCTCAGATACAAAATTCGGATAGAATCATCGATTCCCGGATTATTTCTGCAAGACGTGTTGAAGAAAATCGGGCAAAAATATTTTTGCCGGGAGAATACAGGTTTTTTTCAGGAGAGATAATAGTTGAGGGGCATAATGACTAGGACTATTTTAATAAATTGTCCGCCTTGGGGCATAGTTATGCCGCCTTTGGGAGTAGCTTATTTGTCCAGTTATCTTAAAAGCAAGGGGCATGGTGTGGATGTGTATGATTTGAACCTTGAACTTTTTCAAAAGGCAGGTCTCGCGCAAAAAGAATTTTGGAATTTAGATACAATTAATAAAATGCCGCCAGTCGATATCGCACGCCATTTATTCTATGATTTTAAAGAAGTTATAGACCGATTTATTGAAAAAATTGAATTTTTTGATGTTATCGGTTTTTCCGCTAATAATCTTATAAGTACAACCTTTGCCGGCTTAGTCAGCCAATGCTTGAAAGATAAATGGCCCGATAAACTAATAATTTGTGGCGGTCCAGGTTGTTTCTACAGTTGGGACCGAAAAGTCATTTCTAAAGACGCTGTGGATTTTTTTGTCATTGGAGAAGGAGAGATCGCACTGGAGCAACTTTTAAACTGGGAAAAACAGGATAAAAGTTTAAAAGATAAAGAAATCCAAATTCCCGGGTTAATCGGCAATCGGACAACGGAGTGCATAAAGTATTCACCCGCACAATATGTGGAGAATTTAGATGATTTGCCTTTTCCGACTTTTGAGGAGTTTTGTTTAGATCAGTATAATCAGGGCAAGACATATCGGCCGCTGCCACTGCTCAGCAGCCGCGGCTGTATTAACCGTTGCAGCTACTGTATCGATTGGTATATGTGTTATCCTTACCGCCGGCGGACGGCAGGTAATGTGGTGCGCGAAATAAAACATCATGTAGATAAATACGGAATAACGCATGTCGAGTTTAATGATTTGCTTTGCAACGGAAACCTCCGGGCTTTGGAAGAATTGTGCGGCCGATTAATTGACGCCGATCTTAACGTTAACTGGATAAGCTATGCGGCGATAGTGAGAGGGATGGGAGAAGAATTATTTGAAAAAATTAAAAAATCCGGCTGTCATGCACTTTGTTATGGAATTGAAAGCGGCTCTGACCGAATTTTAAAGAAAATGGGCAAACATTATACAAGGTGCGACGCACGGGAACTGCTGGTGAGGACATATGAGGCTGGAATTGAGGCTAGTATAAATATTATTGTCGGTTTCCCTGGGGAAACCGAAGCGGATTTTAAAGAAACATTAGATTTTATATGCGAAAACAGAAGATTTATAAAGCAGGTCACAAACGTTTCGGCCTTTGTTTTAATGCCTGGTTCTGATTTAGCTATATATCCACATAGATTCGGCATAGAATATTTTGCCCCGGACGCGCCCGGGGAATGGACGGATGAAAATGGATTGACGGCACAGACCAGGAATGAACGTGTAGAAAAGACGCGTATTTGTCTTCGCCAATTGAATATTCCTAATCTAATCATAAATTATCAAGAAAACGATTCAAAGGAGAAGATTATTACTGGAAACCCCCAGCACAAAAACCAGAGAACAGGCATTAATAAACCCACATCTAGAGCAGAGGGGATAAATATTTTGGGAAGTGACAAAAAAAACAGAAAATTCAGGCGTCATCAAAAGCTAAACAAAATACTTACACTATCTTTTTTGCTTCTTTTTGCGGTTGTTGCCGATTTATATCTGTTGCTGATTAAAAAAATTAGAGGTTCTGTAATATTCCCCGGGAGTTAATTAATGAATATATTAATGATTCATCCGCATGATTTATTTTCCGAAGAAGAGCCATGGACGGTGCGGATTATGAATATAGCTTGTGAGTTGAAAAAGAAAGGGGAAAACGTAAAAATCGTCTTTTTCCCCCTCATAACGGATAAAGAGAAAAGACGTTTTAATTTAAACGGCATTGAATTCGTCCCTTTGTCCAGGCGGGTGGGGTTGAGGAATTTGCTTGGTAATATCAAAATTCTATTGGGCGAAAGCGATTGGGCGGATACAATACATTTTCAAAAGTGCCACCATTATTCGGCCATCCCGGCAGTAATCGCGGCGCATATTACTAAAAAGCCGCTTCATTACGATTGGGACGATTGGGAAGTTAAGATTTTTCATTATTCGGCCAGACAACCCCTGCTTATCGGTATATTTATGAGGGTGTTGGAACGGTTTATCCCGCTGCTTTGCGATACCATATCTGTATCCAGCCGTCGTTTAAGTGAAGAATGCCAAAAATATAAGATACCGAAAGAGCATATATACCCGGCACCAGTAGGAGCGGATTTAGAGATGTTTCACCCCAGGACTTCCGGGGTCAGAGTCAGGGAAAAGTATAATATTAGCGGTTCTGTCGTAACATATATCGGTCAGTTGCATGGTGGCCAATATGCGGAACAGTTTATAAAAGCCGTTAAAATCGTTTTAAATCAAAAACAAAACGTTTGTTTTATGGTCGTCGGCCATGGCTATCGGCTGCCGGAGCTTATGAAATTAAGCGAGGAACTGGATGTGGCAAAAAATTTAATTTTTACTCGTTCAATACCGCATGATGAAATATCTTTATATATTGCCGCTGCGGATATTACTATAGCTTGTTTTGAAGATAATGATATTACAAGGTGTAAGAGCCCTTTGAAGATAGCTGAATATTTGGCTTCGGGAAAGCCCATTGTCGCCAGTGACGTCGGTGAAGTCAAATATATGCTGGGTGGAGCGGGGATATTGACTTTGCCGGGGGATCCAGAAGATTTGGCAAGAGGTATTTTGAAACTTTTGGAAGACGAACCTTTGAAAATACGGTTGGGCAAAAAAGCCAGGATGCGAGCTCTGGATATTTATAATT
>JAHJAO010000096.1 GCA_018813905.1 Candidatus Omnitrophota bacterium | reverse complement strand
TTCAGATTCGGCACACACTATCCACAGTATCAACAAAAAGAAAAGGTAGCCCCAAAAGAAAAAGGGCTACTATTAACAGTAACATGAAAACCGGACATTCTTGCTTTGCTAGAAACAGGACATTTTTGCCTTGCAATAACATAAATTTTATAGATACTTGACAAATGAAAAGTTATGTGTTATATTTTTATCAACAAGTAGCCTTTAAGCTGGTCCTGCGAGGCCAGCAAGGAGTAAAATATGAACAGAATCCTGTCAATCCGATTATGACGTAAAAACGGAAGGCAGGATTTTTTTTGCCATAAGGAGCGGACAAAATGGGATTAAAGGTAAAAACAAGCTTAATGGATGAACAGATGATCAAACGTACGCTGTTGCGTATCAGTCATGAGATTTTGGAACGCAATAAGGGGACTGGGGATTTAGCGATTATTGGGATTAGATGCCGGGGGGCGTATCTGGCGCAGCGGATCGTGGCACTTATTCAACAGATCGATGCGCAAAAAATAACAGTTCCGGTGGGGATACTGGATATCACGCTTTACCGGGATGATTTAACGATGATTTCTTCTTGTCCGATTGTACATAGTACCAAGATAGATTTTGATATAAGCAATAAAAAACTGGTATTGGTCGACGATGTCCTTTTTACCGGCCGCACGATCCGTTGCGCTTTGGATGAACTTGTTGATCTGGGCCGGCCCAAGAATATACAGCTGGCGGTATTAGTTGACCGCGGGCATCGGGAATTGCCTATCCGTGCGGATTATGTGGGGAAGAATATCCCGACTACACTTCGGGAAAGCGTTGAGGTAAGATTGAAAGAAGTGGATAAAGTGGACGAGGTGGTTTTAATCGTTCCGGGGAAGAATAAAAAATGAATGGCTGGAATAGGAAAGATTTATTAGGGCTTGAAGATTTAAGCCGGGAAGAGATCGAACTGATTTTGGAAAGCGCCACTTCCTTTAAAGAAATCTCCACCCGTACCGTAAAAAAAGTTCCTACGTTAAGAGGAAAAACGATAGTGCTTTTTTTCTTCGAACCTTCGACAAGGACCCGGTCCAGTTTTGAATTGGCGGCAAAACGCCTCAGCGCGGATACGTTGAGTATAGCCACTTCTTCAAGTTCGATAGTTAAAGGGGAAACGCTGAAAGATACGCTTAAGAATATTGAAGCGATGCAGGTGGATATTATTATTATCCGGCATTCGTCCAGCGGTACGGCAAAGATGCTGTCAGAATGCGTCGCTCCTTCGGTTATTAACGCCGGCGACGGCTGCCATGAGCATCCTACACAGGGACTATTGGATATTTTTACAATCAAAGAGAAAAAAGGTAAAGTTGAAGGTCTTAATGTTTCCATAATCGGCGATATCGCTCATTCCCGGGTGGCACGCAGTAATATTTGGGGCTTGAAAAAACTGGGGGCGGAAGTAACGGTTTGCGGGCCGCGTACGCTTATCCCGCAGGATATAGAAAAAATGGGCGTGCGGGTTACTACGGACCTAACTCAGGCGCTAAAGGGCGCAGATGTACTCAATATTTTACGAATTCAGCGGGAAAGGCAAAAAGCGATATTGTTTCCATCACTGCGGGAATATGCTATTTGTTTTGGCGTTACTCGGGAAAAGCTTAACCGTTTTGCCAAAAAAGACATCCTGATTCTTCATCCCGGCCCAATGAACCGGGGAGTGGAAATAACTCCGGATGTGGCCGACGGAGAGTATTCGGTTATTTTAGAGCAGGTAACTAACGGAATTGCGGTGCGGATGGCGGTGCTGTATCTGGTCGCGCAGGCCGGTGGCGTGGAAGAACAGAGTATCCTTGAGGAATAAAATAAATGGGACTATTGATAAAAAATGGAAGATTGATTGACGCCAAGAATAATATCGACCAGAAATGTGATATTCTTATCGAAACAGATAAAATTGCCGAAATCGGCGATAATTTGTCCGCAAACAACACGGAGATTTTTGACGCGAACGGATTAACGGTTGTTCCCGGATTGATTGATATGCATGTTCATCTGCGGGAACCCGGGTTTGAATATAAAGAGACAATTTATAGCGGGACGCAGGCCGCAGCCCGCGGCGGATTCACGAGCCTGTGTTGTATGCCAAATACAAATCCGGTCGCGGACAACCCGGGCGTGATCGAATTTATCCTGTCTCAAAACAAAAAGGCCGCTTTTGTAAACCTGTTCCCTATAGGAGCAGTTTCCAAAGGATTAAAAGGGGAAGAGCTTTCTGAAATCGCGGATTTAAAATCCAGCGCCGTTGTGGCTTTATCCGACGACGGCAATCCCATTGAGAATCCAGAACTTATGCGCCGGGCCATGGAATACGCCGCCATGTTTGATTTGCCGATTATTTCACATTGCGAAGATAGGCAATTGTCCGCGGGCGGGGTAATGCACGAAGGTTATATTTCCACGAGGTTGGGCCTTAAAGGTATTCCCAGAACTTCTGAGATAGTTGTTGTTGCCCGGGATATTGAGATCGCGCGGTTTACCAATAGCCGGTTGCATATCGCGCATATTAGCTGCAAAGAATCCGTCGAACTTATAAGAAAAGCAAAAAGTATCGGATTGAAGGTTAGTTGTGAATGCTGCCCGCATCATTTCACTTTGACGCAGGAAGCCCTGATCAATTACGATACCAATACAAAGGTGAACCCGCCGCTGCGCACGCAAGAAGATATCGCGGCGCTCAAAGACGGCTTAAAAGACGGGACGATTGATTGTATCGCTACCGACCACGCGCCGCACGCGGAAGAGGATAAAGATGTGGAATTCGATTCCGCCCCGTTTGGGATTATTGGGCTAGAAACAGCTTTGGGGCTTGTGGTCTCAGAACTTGTCGATAAGGGTATTATCAGCTGGAAACAGCTGGTGGAAAAGATGTCTTTAAATCCGTCAAATATTTTGGGCCTGTCTCGGGGTTCTTTGGAAAAGGGGGCAGTTGCCGATATTACGATCATTGACCCGAAACAGGAATGGACGGTGAGAAAAGAGGAGCTTGTTTCCAAGTCTAAGAATTCCCCGTTTATCGGCAGGCGTTTAAGGGGGAAAGCGGTATTAACCGTTGTTTCCGGCAGGATAGTTTATAAGGCGTGAAAAATCTAATATTGGCGCGGTGAGCAGTGAATGAGGAGATTAAATTCATCGTCACCAGAGAATTAGGCCGATTGGCTAAATGGTTGCGGATACTTGGATTTGATGCTAAATACTCACCAGACCTGCTCTCGATGAGCCATTTAATCGCCGAGACTTTACAGGACAATCGTATTCTGGTAACCAGAAACACGCATATCGGTACGCGTCAGGGCATGCGCGTTGTGAAAATAAAAAGCGATTTTTTTAAAGAACAGTTAGCGCAAATCATCCAGGAGTTGGATTTGGAGCTTGAGGGGCGCAGATTTTTCGGACGCTGTATTTTATGCAATCTGGCGCTTGGAAATGCAGTCAAAGAAAAAATAAAAAATAAAGTGCCGCTTTATGTTTTTGATACGCAAGATAAGTTTCTGGAATGTTCCGGTTGCGGGCGCGTATATTGGCCGGGAACGCATTGGGGCAATGTGGCGGAACTATTGAATAATTTTGTTTAAGAGGAGTTAATGCCGGTTATGGAATTTATCGCAGACCTTCATATCCATTCCAAATACAGCCGCGCTACTTCAAAAAGCATGGATTTAGACCATTTAAGCGACTGGGCTAAAATAAAGGGAATTAAGCTTTTAGCTACGGGAGATTTTACGCACCATCTCTGGCTGGCGCATTTAAAATCGAAATTAGAACCTATGGATAGCGGGCTGTTTAAATATAAAGACGTTTATTTTCTTCTTACCGCCGAGATCAGCAGTATTTATTCAAAAAAAGGAAAAACGTATCGTATCCACAATTTGATTTTTGCGCCGTCTTTTAAAACCGTGGACAAAATCAACCGTGTTTTTGCCGGTATCGGCAATATCGTTTCAGACGGCCGTCCGATACTGGGGCTGGATGCGGCGAAACTTGCGAAAATCGTATTTGATATTGATGAAACTTGCGTGATTGTTCCCGCGCATATTTGGACCCCTTGGTTTAGTGTTTTTGGTTCGATGTCCGGGTTTGACCGTATCGAAGATTGTTTTGAAGAACAAACGGATAAAATATTTTGCCTGGAGACCGGGTTGTCTTCGGATCCGGCAATGAATTGGCGGTTGAGCGCCTTGGATAGATATTCTTTGATTTCCAACTCCGATTCCCATTCTCCGCAGAAGATCGGCCGCGAGGCGAATGTTTTCAACTGTGAACTCTCGTATGCGGCAATTGTTGAGGCTTTAAAAACCAAGGATAAAAATAAATTTTTGTACACTATTGAATTTTTTCCGGAAGAAGGCAAATACCACTTTGACGGGCACAGGAACTGCGAGGTGAGATTCTCGCCGCACGAAACGAAGCAACACAAAAATATCTGCCCCAAATGCAACCGTCCGTTAACCGTAGGCGTGCTCAACCGGGTTGATGCCCTTGCCGATCGAAGCGAAGGATATGTTCCGGATAACGCCATACCGTTTAAAAACCTTGTGCCGCTTGATGAAATCATTGCCGCAGCTCTGGGCATTTCTAAGACTTCCAAAGCGGTACTCAAAGAATATTTTCAAATTGTCCAGCGTTTTGGCAGCGAATTTGCGGTTTTGCTTAGGGCAGATGCCAAACAGCTGCGCGCTAGTTTACCGGCCAAAATCGCGCAGGGTATTATACGCGTTCGGGCAGGAAAAATCGGGGTAAATCCCGGCTTTGACGGCGAATACGGCCAAATCAAAATTTTCAGCGATACGGATGCAGATAAAGAAACCGGGCAGGAGAAACAATTGGATTTTTTTTAGCCCGCGGAAGGATTTTTAGAAATGAAACAGGCAATTATCGTTTTGTATTCTTATTCCGGCAATACGAAACAGCTGGCCGAGATTTTGATAAAACAGCTGGAGAATTATTACGAGGTAGATGTTATCTCGGTTGAGGCGCTGGATGAGCCGGATTCTTTTTTCAAGCAGGCGGCGCGCGCACTCTTTAGAAAAAAAGCGCATATTAAAGAAGAAAATATTAATTTTGACCTGTCCGGCTATGATTTGATCGCCTTTTGTACGCCGGTATGGGCGTTTGGGCCGGCGCCGGCAATGAGGACCTATCTTACCAGGTGTACAGGGATAAAGGATAAAACCGTTCTTTTTTTTGCGACCTACGGTAGCGGCGCGGGAAAAAATAAATGCATAGAACAGATGAGATCTTTACTAAAGAAGCAGGCGCCGGGCAAGACAGAGTCGTTACTTGTCCAGCAGTTTGAACTTAAAAATGAAGACAGAATAATTAAAAAAGTTAATGAGGTTGTGAAAATCCTAAAATGAACCGGGTATTAATTTCCGTAATCGGCGGTCATAAAGCAGATAAAAAAGCAAGAGATTTAGCCAGGCAGACAGGCCGGATAATTGCGCGGTTGGGGGCAATACTTGTTTGCGGCGGGCTGGGCGGCGTTATGGAGTATGCGGCGCAGGGAGCAAAAGAAGCGGGCGGGCTCACCGTGGGAATTTTGCCTGGTGAAAAAAAGAAAGATGCAAATAAATATATCGACATCCCAATTCCTACGGGCTTAGGGTACACGCGTAATACCCTGGTCGCCGGATGCGCGGATATTGTTGTTGCCTTACCCGGAAAAGAGGGAACTCTTTCTGAGATCGCCTTTGCGCTTACGGCAAAGAAACCGGTCATCGGACTGCATAGCTGGAAGATCCCGGGCATGGTTTGCGTGGAATCTATCGTAGAGCTTAAGCGCAAGCTAAAAAATTGATTGTTAAATGATTAATATACCAATATGGAAAAGATAACCGTTGCGACATCCGCACAAGTAGAATTAATCGATATAACCGGCGATATCCAAAAAGCGGTTTCTAAAACAAAGGTTGAAAAAGGCGTATGTATGGTGTTTGTGCCGCATACGACTGCGGGCATAACCATAAACGAGAATGCCGATCCCAGCGTAAAAGCGGATATAATTAAAGAGTTAAATAAAATAATCCCGTTTTCGGATAATTACGCGCATAACGAAGGCAACTCCGCTGCGCATATTAAGGCTTCTCTTTTGGGTTTTTCGCTAAGCGTAATAGTTGAAAACGGGTCTTTGCAGCTGGGAACGTGGCAGGGGATATGTTTTGCCGAGTTTGACGGGCCGCGTACGCGGCAAGTCTGGATAGATATAAGGAATGAAAGCTAAAAATAAAAACCAAAAGCTAAAAATTCAGCTTTGAAATATAACACAAAGGGTGGATGCCGATTATAAAGTTTTAATTTATAACTTTTAACCTGTAATTTTTAATTTATCAATTATGCCTGAGTTGCCGGAAGTAGAAACCATAAAGAGGGATTTGGAGAAAGCGATTAACAACAAGAATATTGTTGAAGTATGCGTATTTAAACCTAAAATAATAAAGGAACCGGATATTGCAAAATTTAAAAGGATACTTACCGGAGCGCGGTTTTTGAAAGTTGCCAGAAGAGGCAAGCTTTTGATTTTAAAAATTCAGGCCAGGAATAAGCAGGTATTATTTTTAACTATTCATCTGCGAATGTCCGGCCAGTTAGTTTTTGGGGCAAAAAGCCCAAGCAGCCGGCTATGCTTTAAGTTATCCGACAAGAAGTATCTCTCTTATAACGACCAGCGTCTGTTGGGGGAAGTAAGGCTTGTCCATGACTGGCGCAAGTTAAAGTTGATTTGTGCGATGGGGCCTGAACCGCTGGACAAAACTTTTACGCGGGAGAAGTTTCAAAAACGTATCGCCGAAAGGACGGGGAAGGTCAAAGCGGTTTTGCTTGACCAGAAGTTTATCGCGGGCTTAGGCAATATATATGCGGCGGAGGTCCTCTTTCATTCAAGGATTAATCCGATGCGGCAGATTAATACGCTGGATAATTCCGAAATAGGCGGATTATTCCGGAATATAAAAAAAATACTGAATAACGCAATAATTTGCCGGGGAACATCATTTTCCGATTACCGGGATGGAAAAGGCAACCGCGGGGATTTTTTCAAAAAGTTATCGGTTTACGGTCGCGCCGGACAGGCCTGCCGTCGTTGCAAGAATGAAATCGAAAGAATAAAATTAGGAGGCCGCGGGACTTATTTTTGCGGCAGGTGTCAGAGATAAATATGCTTTATCAAAAACAGGCATTTATAGTCGAGAACAAACAAATAGCGCCGGCGGTTTATAAACTTAAAGCAGATATCCCCGGTCTTGCCGGGCATTTGAAAGCGGGGCAATTTCTGCATTTGCGTATCGGCGAATCTTATGATCCGCTGTTGCGCCGGCCGTTTAGCGTCTATAAAATAGAAAATCAGAAGGGTAACGGAAGAAAACTCATCTGTATCATTTACAAAGTTATCGGCCGCGGGACAAAAATACTTTCCCAAAAAACCAAAGGGGAACTCTTAAATGTTTTGGGACCGCTGGGAAACGGGTTTGACTTTATAGGCACAGGCCTTAAAAACCGGCCGGTTTTTTTGGTTGCGGGAGGGATGGGGGTAGCGCCCTTATTTTTTCTGGCAAGCATGATGATAAAAAAGACAAAACCGGATTTTAAGAAAAATGTTATTATTTTTATCGGCTCGCCGAATAGGCAAGAATTGGTTTTAACAAAAGAATTTGATGAGCTGGGTTTTAAAATCCAGCTCTCAACGGATGATGGCAGCCGGGGGTTTAAAGGGTATGTCTGCGAGTTATTAGAAAATTATTTAAAGAAGAAAAAGGTTTTTCCCCTGCGGCCGTATGTCTATGCTTGCGGGCCGAATAACATGCTTAAAGCGCTTGATGCGCTGGCCGGAAAATACAGGTTAGACGGGCAGATATCGGTTGATAAAATGATGGGTTGCGGCGTGGGCGCGTGCCTGGGGTGCGTGGTTAAGGTAAAAGATAATTGCAATGGGCAGGAAGCTAAATACAAGCGTATCTGTAAGGATGGGCCGGTATTTAAGATTAACGAAATTATCTGGGAGGATTGATTATGCCGTTTATTTATATCGTCGTAGGGGTGTTGGCGGGAGTCCTGGGAGGATTTTTCGGAATCGGCGGAGCGATAGTTATTGTCCCGGTTCTGGTTTTAATGTTTGATTTTACCCAACATCAGGCGCAGGGGACGACCCTGGCGGCATTGGTGCCGCCGATCGGACTACTAGCGGCCTGGCGTTATTACACGCAGGGCAATGTAAATATACACGTAGCCGCATTTATCGCCTTAGGGTTTTTCCTGGGCGGTTATTTGGGCGCGCTATTAGTAGGTAAAGTGCCGGATATCGTGCTCAAGAAAATGTTCGGCGTATTGCTTTTTGTTATATCATTGCGTTTAATCATTTTTAAATAAAGGTAGTTTCATGAACTTAACTATCCGGCTGAATTCAAATTTTAAATTGAAAAACCCGGTCACGGTCGCATCCGGAACCTTTGGGTACGCGGAAGAATTTAAGGATTTTATAGACCTGAATCTTTTAGGCGCGATTTTTACTAAAACCATAACCCGCTTTCCAAAATCGGGTAATCCGCCGCCGCGTTTGGTCGAGACCTCATCCGGCATGCTCAACGCTATCGGCTTGCAGAACGAGGGCGTGGAAGATTTTGTAAAGAACAAATGGCCGTACTTGCGCAAGCTCGGGCCTAAGATAATTGCGAGTATCAGCGCAATTAACACGGAAGATTTTGTGTATTTGGCGCGATATTTAGAGGATGCGGGGATAGAAGCAGTAGAATTAAATCTTTCTTGTCCAAACGTAAAATACGCAGTTACTTGCAGCCGCAAGAAATTTATCGGCAACGGTAATCCGATAATGTTTGCCCAAAACGCTGCGGCGACATATAACGTTATTAAAGCAGTGCGGAAAAAGACAGATCTTTTCCTGATAACAAAACTCAGCCCGAATGTTACGGATATTACAGCAATCGCGCGGGCCGCAGAAAGTGCGGGCACAGATGCGTTGAGCTTGATAAATACTTTTTTTGCCATGGCGATTGATATCCATACCCTCAGGCCGAAACTCGCGAATATTACCGGCGGCCTAAGCGGTCCGGCGATAAAACCGCTAGCGCTGAGAATGGTGTATGAGGCCTGCCGCTCGGTAAAAATTCCCGTAATCGGCATGGGCGGGATTATGAATGCTGCGGATGCGGTCGAATTTATGCTTGCCGGGGCAAAGGCGGTGAGTATCGGTACGGCGAATTTTGTAAATCCGCATATTGCGATAGACATACTTTACGGCATAAAAAAGTATCTAAAAGAAAAGAGGATAGACAATATAAATAAAATTGTGGGGAAGATAAAGCTAAGATGAAAAGAAAGAAAACAGAATTAATCGTCGCCTTGGACACAAGCAAAATAGGGCAAGCGGAGCGGATAGTTAAGGAATTGGCGCCGATATCTGCTTTTTTTAAAATCGGCAGCCAGTTGTTTACCGCTTGCGGGCCGGAAAGTATTGAGATGGTGCATAAAAACAAAGGCAAGGTCTTCCTGGATTTGAAGTTTCACGATATACCCAATACGGTCGCGCAGGCCGCGCTGAATGTTTTAGAGCAGGGGGTGTTCATGTTCAATATGCATGCCTTAGGCGGTAAAGACATGCTTTTAAAAGTAAGCGAAGTTATAAGCGAAAAAGCGAAAGAAAAGCAAATCCCCCGGCCGATAATGTTAGGCGTTACCGTGCTTACGAGTATGGACCGGCAGCAACTGAATAGTTTAGGAGTCAACCGGAGTGTAAAAAACGAAGTTTTGCATTTGGCACGCCTATCGAAAGATTGCGGCCTGGACGGGGTAGTATGTTCGGGCAAAGAGCTTAAATTACTGCGCCGGGTATGCGGTGATGATTTTATACTGGTTGTGCCCGGGATAAGAGCCCCCAATTGCGATACAGGCGACCAGAAGCGGATAATATCTGCCCAGCAGGCAGCCGAACTGGGCGCTGACTATATTGTAGTGGGAAGGCCTATTCTTGCCGCCTTAAATCCTTTAAAAGCCGCTCAGGAGATAATGCAGAGTTTAGGTCAGAATGTCTAAATATGCGACCTGAATATCGCCGGGTATCTTTAGAAAATGTGTAATCGCAATACAATAATATCCGGTATTAACAAAGCAAGAATGTCCTGTTCCAAAGTTGCTATAATGATTCTTTTCAAAGGAGGATCATATGGCAGGAAAGGACATTATAATGGCTACGCAGGAGGAGCTGAAACGACTTAATGTAATTCATAAGGTGCT
>JAHJAO010000095.1 GCA_018813905.1 Candidatus Omnitrophota bacterium | reverse complement strand
ATTGTAGCGGCCTATCTAAAACGTATAGATACTATCGATAAAAAAGTCCGTTCTTTTGTGCATCTCGAGCCGGAATTGCTGCTTAAAAAAGCGCAAAAGATAAATACAAACACGCCTCTGTTGGGACTGCCGATAGCGATAAAGGACAACATCTGCGTAAAAGGCGCGTTCACTACCTGCGGTTCAAAGATATTAAAAAATTTTAAGCCCTTCTATAACGCCACGGTCATTGACAAGCTCGAACAAGAAGGCGCTTTGATTATGGGAAAAGTCAATATGGACGAATTCGCCTTTGGCTCTTCCTGCGAGACTTCCTGTTACGGGCCCACGCATAACCCCTGGGACCTAAATCGCGCTCCCGGCGGCTCAAGCGGCGGCTCGGCCGCGTGCGTCAGCGCGCGTTTGGCGCCGTGGGCTTTAGGCTCGGATACCGGCGGTTCGATACGGCAGCCCGCGTCCCTTTGCGGGGTGACCGGGTTAAAACCCACTTACGGCCGCGTATCGCGTTATGGGCTGATCGCCTTTGCCTCAAGCCTTGATCAGATCGGCCCGCTCACGCAGGACGTAAAGGACAGCGCCCTGCTTATGAACATTATCAGCGGCTATGACCAAAAAGATTCTACGAGCGTAAATACGGACGTTCCCGACTACCTGAAAAACCTATCCGGCAAAATCTCCGGCCTGAAAATCGGCGTGCCTAAAGAATATTTAAACACCAAAGGCATCGATGAGGACGTAAAAAAGCGTATTTTGGAATCCATAAAGTTGCTGGAGAAACTCGGCGCGGCCTCACAGGAAATATCCCTGCCTCATACCGAATACGCGGTCGCGACATATTATATCGTCGCGCCCAGTGAAGCCAGCTCGAATCTTGCGCGTTTCGACGGAGTGCAATACGGGCTGCGGGTTAACCAAGGCAAAGCGACAGACCCGAGCCCGCTTATCGATATGTACATGAAAACCCGCGGTGAAGGCTTTGGCCTGGAGGCAAAAAGGAGAATTATTCTCGGCACCTACGCCCTTTCCAGCGGCTATTATGACGCCTATTACCTGAAAGCGTTAAAGGTGCGCACAAAAATTCTGGAAGATTTCAATAACGCGTTTAAAAAGGTGGACGCGATTATCACGCCCACCTCTCCCACCGGCGCGTTCAAACTGGGAGAGCGGTTGGACGAGCCCTTGGCCATGTACGCGTCCGACATTTTTACGATTTCCGCGAACCTGGCGGGGATACCGGCGTTATCTGTGCCGTGCGGATTTACCAAAGCTCACCTGCCCATCGGGCTGCAGATACTCGGTAAACCTTTTGACGAGCAGATGCTGTTTAAAATCGCCAACGCATACCAGGAAAACAGCGATTGGCATAAACAAAAACCAAATTTATTATGAACTACGAAACCGTAATCGGACTGGAAGTGCACGTACAGCTTAGCACGCAAAGCAAAGCTTTCTGCGGCTGCGGCACGCAATTCGGCCTGGAGGCAAACACCCAGACCTGCCCCGTTTGCCTGGGGATGCCGGGCGTATTGCCGGTATTAAACGAAAAGTACTTGCGGTACGCTATCCGGGCGGCTTTGGCGCTAAACTGCAAGGTCGCCAGTTACATAAAGTTCGACCGCAAGAATTACTTCTACCCCGACCTGCCGAAGAACTACCAGATTTCACAGTACGATAAACCCTTGGCCGGCGATGGGTTCCTGGAAATAGATCTTGCCGAAAGCAACGGCGCAAAAAAAACTATCCGCATCCTGCGCGTGCATATGGAAGAAGACGCGGGAAAGCTCATCCACACAAAGACAGAAAGCCTTGTGGATTTTAACCGCTGCGGCATGCCGCTGTTGGAAATCGTTACTCACCCGGATATAAATTCTCCGCAAGAAGCTTATGACTATCTTACGCAACTGAAAAGCGTGATTGAATACCTGGAAGTTTCTGACTGCGATATGGAAAAAGGCAGCCTGCGCTGTGACGCGAACATATCGCTGCGGCCTAAGGGCGAGAAAAAACTGGGCGTGAAAACCGAAGTGAAAAATATGAATTCGTTCAAGGGAGTACGGGAAGCGCTCGTATTTGAAATCAGCCGGCAGCAAAAACAGCTGGACGCGGGAGAAGAAATAACGCAGGAAACCCGCCTTTGGGACGCGGACCAAGAAAAAACGTTTTCCATGCGCACAAAAGAAGAAGCGCACGACTACCGCTATTTCCCCGAGCCGGACCTGGTACCGTTTACGATAACGCAGGAAACAATCGAAAAAATAAAAAAAGAACTCCCCGAACTGCCCGCGCAGAAAAAAAAGCGCCTGGTTCGGAAATATAAAATCAGCGAATACGACGCCGCGGTTTTAAGCGCGGACAAACATATTGCCCTGTACTTTGAAGAAGCGGTAAAGAATTACGCTGATAACGCCAAAGGCGTTTCTAACTGGCTCACGCAGGATATAATGAACCATATCCATACCGAACAGCTTCAAACTAAACAGCTAAAACAGCTCCTGCCGGCTTCAAAACTGGCCGGGATGTTAAAACTTATTGATAACGGGACAATAAGTGGTAAAATTGGAAAGGAGATATTACCCCAACTGATAAACAGCAAAAAGAGCGCAGAGGATATAATAAAAGAAAAAAATTTAAGCCAGATTTCGGACACAAAAGAGCTGGAACGCGTAATTGACGATGTGCTAAGAGAAAATCCGGCCGTGGTCGAAGATTTTAAAAACGGGAAAAGCAACGCCTTTATGTACCTCGTCGGCCAGGTAATGAAAAAAACGCGCGGCAAGGCAAATCCCCAGCTGGTCAATTCCATTATGGCAGAAAAAATAAAGTAAATAAGGGGAGGAAAAAATGATGTCGCAGAAAAAAATTAATCCGGTTTTGTGGGTGTTATTGTTTTCAACTTTTCTTTTATTCAACAACAATCCCGCTTTCGCCGGCGTCAAAAGCGTTAAAGACGAATTATACGAACAAATCGAAATTTTCTCCGACGCCTTAACCGCTGTCCAACACGACTATGTGGAAGAGATCCAAACCAAAGACGTCATCTACGGCGCCCTCAAAGGCATGCTTGCCGCGCTCGACCCTTACAGCCAGTTTATGGACCCCGATATCTTTAAGGAGCTGCAGGTGGAAACCGAAGGCGAATTCGGCGGTTTAGGGATTGAAATAACCCTCCGGGACAACCTGCTCACCATCATTACGCCTTTAGACGGAACTCCGGCGGACCTGGCGGGCTTGAAGTCCCTGGACCGGATTGTCAAGATTGACGGTGAGGTGACAAAAGACATCACTTTGACCGAAGCGGTCAAGAAGCTGCGGGGTAAACCCGGGAGCGAAGTCACGGTAACCATCCTGCGCGAATCAGAAGATGAGATAAAAGACTATACGATAAAACGCGATATCATCCAGATCCAGTCCGTGCGGCGGGCGGAAATCATCGAGGATAATACCGGATACATAAAACTAACCGATTTCTCGGAAAAAACAAAAAGCGATTTAGATAAGGCCCTGGAAAAATTGGAAAAAGAAGGCATGGACAGCCTGATTCTCGATTTGCGCAACAATCCCGGCGGCCTGCTCGTATCGTCGGTAGAAACAGTAAGCGAATTTCTTCCCACAGGCAAGTTAATTGTGTATACCAAGGGCCGGGATAAAAGACAGAATGTCGAATACCGGGCCACGGGAAAAACAAATTTCAAAAATATCCCGCTTATTGTCCTGATAAACGGCGGTTCGGCTTCCGCGTCGGAAATTGTCGCCGGCGCTATCCAGGACCATAAACGCGGCATCATCCTCGGGACAAAATCGTTTGGTAAGGGCTCTGTCCAGACCGTAATACCGCTTAGGGACGGCTCGGCCCTGCGCTTGACCACGGCAAAATATTATACTCCCACCGGGCGCACGATAAACGAAGACGGGATAAAACCGGACGTGCTTGTGGAATGGATCGAGCCCAAAGACAAAAATATAGAAACAAAAAAAGAAAAGGAAGAGAATGTTTTCGACCACCTGAAAGAAACCGAAACGCAAAAGAACATTCAAGACCAGCAAGATAAATCCGCGCCGCAACCAGAGCCGACCAAGCAAGAAGAAGACAAAAAAAAGCCGGACAATCAACTAAGAGCAGCTCTAAATTTAATGCGCGGCATAAAAATATACAAGCAGCAATCCGAAGCACCGGAAAAAAAGGAATAATTTTTTAAGCTCTTTTCTCTTGACATATAACCAGCATGCGCAAATCTAAAATATTTTATATCACCATTTCATTTTTTATTTTAGGCATTGTCTTATTTCTGTTCATATTCCAAAGAAAAGACTACTCCCCGCTCGCGCGCGAATGCGACCAGCACGTTTTAAAGATTTTAATAGATAACCACACGGATATAAACTCCCCCCTGAGCAAACGGCAAAAGCTTACAAAAACGTTCACCGCCGTATCCCAACTCATCGAAAAAGAGTTTCTGGTCGACAGCCCGAAGAAACTTACAACAATAAAGGATGAGGTTATCAGAAACGAAGCACTCAAAAAATTCCGCCTTGGCGAAATAACAACGAAAAAGACCGATTTTGAAAAAACCGCGGCCTTTTCCTTTTACTATAAAAAATTTACGGTCTACCGCTTAAAGCTAACCGCAAAACTTGCCCGCGCAAAAGTTGCGATCGTCCTCGACGACTGGGGCTATAATAAAAGGCTCTTTGAAAGCACTCTGGAACTGGACATCCCTATGACCTACGCCATTCTGCCTAATCTCATTTATTCCGAGCATATCGCCGCGGAATTACGCAAGCGTGGCGGGGAATTTATCCTGCATTTACCGCTTGAGCCGAAAAATACCGAACAAGCCCCCCTGGAAAAAAACACTCTCATGACCACAATGAACGAGGAAGAAATTACAAGAATTTTAAAAGAAGATATCGCTAATTTATCCGGCATCAAAGGCGCAAACAATCATATGGGCTCAAAAGCCACGGAAGAGGGATCTTTCATGAAAATCGTTATGGATACGTTGAAAGAAAATAATCTCTATTTTCTGGACAGCTATACTTCGGATAAATCGGTCGCCGAAAAAGTCGCAAAAGAAATAGCTCTCCCCTTCTTAAAGCGGGACATATTTATCGATTCAATACCTGGTTCCGAATCCATCAAGCAAAAAATGTATGAAGTAAAAAGAATCGCCCTCATCTCGGGAGAAGCTATTGCTATCGGCCATGCCCGGCACACGACTATAAGCGCAATAAAAGAGCTTATCCCGGAATTTAAAAGGGACGGGATAAAATTTGTGTATTTATCTTCCCTGCTCAACTCTTCCGGCGACGAAAAGCAGACTCCAAACTTTAAAAATATACTATTAGAGGACAAATAACCGAACGAGGCATTTATGCTCACATTAGGCATAGAAACTTCCTGTGATGAAACCGCGGCTGCGGTTGTAAAAAACGGAAATAAAATTCTTTCCTCCCGCATCAGTTCAAGCGTCCACTTACACAGCAAATTCGGCGGGATAATACCCGAAATCGCCTCCCGTTTTCATCTCGAATATATAATGCCAGTAACACAGGCGGCCTTAAAAAAAGCGAAAGTAAAGTTAGCGGATATTAACCTGATTGCGGTGACTTACACTCCGGGCCTGGTCGGCTCACTGCTCGTCGGGCTATCCTTTGCCAAATCTCTAAGCTTTGCGTTAAACAAGCCCTATATCGGGATAAATCATATTCACGCACATATGTTTTCGGCATTTCTCGAAAAACAAAATTTCCGTTTTCCGTTCATCGGCCTGGTTGTTTCCGGAGGGCATACAAGCCTGGCGTACGCGTCTGATTTCAACAAGATAAAAATAATCGGCCAGACAAGAGACGACGCCGCGGGTGAAGCATTCGATAAAGTCGCCAAGATACTAGGGCTCGGTTATCCCGGCGGCCCGCGAATAGACCGGCTTGCGCAAACCATAGATAAATCGCCATATAAATTCAGCTGCGCGCGCCTGGAAGATACGCTGGATTTCAGCTTCAGCGGCATAAAAACCGACGTCCTCTATACTGTCCAAAAGTTAAAAAAGAAGACTAAACTCATCAATGCCCAAATCGCCTATGCCTTTCAAAAAGAGATTATCGATCTCATCGCGGCCAAAGCAATAGCCGCCTGTAAACGCTTCCATATAAAAATCCTCTCCGTCGGCGGCGGGGTCGCTTGCAACCGGTATCTCAGGCAACAGCTTCTTGAACAAGGGATAGAGAAAAAAGTAAAGGTGTTACTGAGCAAACCGGAATTTTGCATCGATAACGCGGCGATGATCGCTGCGTTGGGTCATTTTCTTCACAAAAAAGGCACCCGGTCAAAATACAGCTTAACTGCTGTATCCACAAACAGATAAATATTTAGATACTGGGGATAAAAATTCAGGCATTGACACATTCGACAACCAGCCTCGCTGCCCTGAAGATGTTTTTCTAAAGATGGCTAGGCGGGCCAGCCTCGCCGACAGTTGGGGAGTTTACGGGGATGGCTAGGCGGGCAAACCCTACAGGTTTTTGCTCAGTATCAAGCCTAATATTTCGATGTATTCTAAATGGCTTGACAAAAATTATTTTTCTGGCAAAATAAAGTAGCTAAGGAGGACACAATAATGGCCAAACGGACAAGAAAAGGCAAATTAAGATGGCGCAGTAAAAAAGCCAATCACGGCACAAAGCCCTGCCGGGGCGCCTGATTAAAACCGGTTTAAACCGAAATGTTAAAAGCTTGACTTTGAATTTTAAAAGTGATAAGATTTAGGTTACATTTTAGGCTTCAATCACTACATGTGCATGTGCCGGAATAATAATCTGTTTATAATAAAATTCGTAATTTTTCTGTTTTTATTTATATTTTACATGTTCGGGCAAAGCCATTCTGCTCTTGCGATGAGCGGCCGAGCGCGTGTTGCGGAAAAACAGGATAAGGAAGAGGCTGTTTCCCCCGAGATAGAAATTATAACCAGTCCCGAGGCAAACATCCGTTTCCTCTCATCCGGAGAAAAAAAACAGAACAATATGAGGGGTATCTCCTCTGGTGAGCTTTTACCGGCGGTCGGCCACGACGCGACCGTCACCCAACAAATATTAGATACCAAACAAATACAGCAAGCCCTTAAAAGTGCGGGCTTTGACCCGGGATTACTAGACGGCAAGATTGGCCCAAAAACAAAAAAAGCGGTAAAAGACTTTCAAAAAGCAAATAACCTGGTTGCCGACGGTATCGTAGGCAAAAGAACCTGGGAAAAGTTAAAACCATTTTTCTATTCTTCGGCAAAAGAATAAACTATTATTAAGAGGAGGTATGTATTATGGGTAGGTTAAAATTTTTAGTAGCAATTCCTTTAATTTTCGCTTTATGTGGCTGTTCGATAATCCTGCAAAAACGCAATCCAAAAGACTTAGATCAAATCGATAATCTCAGTGACGAGCTGAAAAAAGAACGCCAGGCGCGGGAAGAACTGCTCAGAGCGAAAAAAGAACTGGAAGAACAGCTCAAAAAAGAAATCGAAGAGAAAAAGATAAAGCTGGAAATGGCCAAAAAGGGCCTCGTGATTACCTTTATCGCTGAAATATTATTCGACTCAGGAAAAACAGTAATCAGAGACGAAGCCCACTCCGTATTAGATAAAGTAGCCGACGTTATAAACAACAAATTATCCGACCGCAACATCGCTATCGAAGGCCATACGGACAACCAACCGATAAAACATTCCTCCTGGAAATCAAACTGGGAATTATCCACTGCCCGGGCGACAAGCGTCTTGCATTACCTGGTGGACAACAAAAACGCAAATCCAGCCATGTTTTCTGCTATAGGCTATGGAGAATACCGCTCGGTTGCCTCTAATGATACCGCAGCCGGCAAGCAGCAAAACCGACGGGTGGAAATTACGATTTTGCCGGAAAAAATCATAAAGAAAACATCTGGCGAAGAAGTAGTAATCCCGGATTTAGACGAAATTAAGTAGCACACTGTCAAAGTAGTTTTTAATATTATTAGACAGTGCAGTAAAGTAAGTGGGGGGGGATTGTCCCCATGGCGAAACTGCAAAGTCAATTTTTGGGCAACTCCTAATAATTAAGTTGACGCAGCAGTAGCTTATTGTTAACTTCTAAAACGAAATTGCTGTATAACCCGAAATGAAAGAAGCTCTTCTGCAAAGAGTAATTTTTATTCTTGCCCTAGCGGTAATTGTCTGCGTAATTTGGGTGACCGGAGCCAATTCCCGAAAAAAAGTGGAACTTGTAAGAAGCGACGATTTAAGTACTCGCCTTGAAAGCTTGAGAAAAGCAAACACGGTCATCAGCAATGACCTTAAAAAAGCCACCAACAACCTGGCCGATGCAAAGAAAAAAGAGCAAAATTCACAGCGCACATTAGCAGAAAAAGAAACTAAAATCAAATACCTGGAAGAGAAACTAAAACCATACGAGCAGCAAGGAAATACTAATTCCAGAACCTTAGAAGACCTGAAAAACGCCAATCTTATTTTAGGAGAAGAACTGATCCGGTCAAAACAAACAAGGGCCGTTTTAGAGCAAGAGCTTGGGATTCTAAAAAATGAGCTTTCAGAATTGAAAGCAAGCAACAGCCCGCCAAAAAGAGTAAAGCGAAAAAGAATCTACGACAACAAACCCACCTCAAATCCGGAAGAGGCCGCCAAGAAAAATTACCGCTGGTAAAACAATACTTCCCTCTGTAATATATCCGGGCCGGATAAAAAAGCCGTGAAATCTCCCCTACTTTTTCTCTTCGTCCTTTTTATCCTCCGCCGAACCCAAAGACTTTTTAAACTCCTTTATGCTTTCTCCCAAAGAACGCATAATCTCAGGAAGCTTTCTGCCGCCGAATATAAAGATAATAATTATCAATATTACAATTAATTCTCCCATGCCTATTCTTCCCACGGTCTACCTCCTCCTATTGCCGAACATCCCGATTTTCGTCTTTTACGGGCAAAGTCCGAGATTTATCATTATTTTTATCACGGTCGAGATTTCTATTGAGTAAATTAAAAATTTTTACCAACAATCTCATGCACATAAAAAATCCAATACACAAAACAATCAAAATCAATTCCTGCAATCCGAATCTAATCATGCTTTCACCTTCTTTATTTCAAAAATTCTAATCAGCCATATGCTCAACTCATACAAAACAACTATCGGCAAAGCCAAAAGTGTCTGGTTTACCATGTCCGGCGTCGGGGTCAAAGCCGCCCCAACAATAAACGCTCCCAGAACTGCCATGCGCCGCCACCTGGACAAAATTGTACTGTTTACAATGCCCGCTTTTGCCAAGAACATCATCACCAAGGGCAGTTGAAAAGTAACCCCAAAAGCAAAAATGAGCGCCCCGATAAAAGAAATGTATTTACTCACGGAAATCAGCGGGATAAGTTCATTTGAGCCGTAAGACAGAAGAAACTTTATCGCTACGGGGATAACTAAAAAATAACAAAAAGCCCCGCCCGCAGAAAACAGAATAAAGGACGCTATGCTTAATGGTAAAATAAAGCGCTTCTCGTTCTGTTTTAATCCTAACTCGACGAATTTCCATATCTGATAGAATACAAACGGCAACGAACAATAAAACCCGACGAACAAAGCCACTTTTACCTGCACCCAAAACGCCTCGGTCGGGGCCATAAAATACAACTTCCCAATACTCTTGATAATAATACTCATAACCTGCGGGATAAAAGTGTACGCAACCGTTGTACAAATAACAACTAAGCCCAACGATAACAGTATCCGGTTTCTCAATTCCTCCAGATGCTCCATCACCGAACATGGCTTATCAGTAACGCCTTCTTTTTTAGCCACTAAAGCTCTTCCCTTCTTCCTTTAACTTCTTTTCGTTTTCCGCGAGCTTTTCTTCGACCTCTTTAATAATGTCTTCAGGAGGTTCCTGATTTATCGCTTCTTTGAAATCTTCGGCCGCTTTCTTGAATTCCCGCATTGCCCGGCCGAACATCCGCCCGATCTCGGGCAATTTTTTCGGGCCAAAAATAAGCAAAGCAACTACAAACACAAGAATCAATTCCGGCATACCGATATTAAACATACTCACCTCTTAAAGCTTGATTAAAAACAGTTTCAGTAAATTTTACGTCCGATAACGAATGCGCGAAAGATAAAAAATTTGCTTCAAACTGGGAAGGCGCGATATAAATACCTGCGTTAAGTGCCGCGTTAAAAAAAGCGGCGTATTTTTTTGTATCACTCCTTTTAGCCTTTTGGTAACTGTCGACTTCTTCCTTCGTAAAAAATACGGTAAACATCGAGCCGATATGATTTATCCGGATTTTAAACCCTTCCCTTTTTGCCGTCTCTTCTAAATTTTTACACAGCCGCACGGTTAAACCTTCGATTTTATTATAATCTATTTTTTTGAGGATTTGCAACGTTCTTAAACCGCACGCTACGGCTACGGGATTTCCGGAAAGCGTCCCCGCCTGATACATCCCTCCAAGCGGCGATACCAGACTCATGATTTCGCGCGAAGCGCCGTAGGCGCCAAGGGCGAGCCCGCCTCCGATTATCTTGCCCAGGCACGTAATATCCGGGATAACTTTAAATAAATTCTGAGCGCCGCCGAACAAAAAACGGAATCCCGTAATCACCTCGTCAAAAATCAGCAATACGTTATGTTTTTTGGTAATTGCCCGCAACTCGCTCAGGAAGTTATTTCGCGGCAAAACTACCCCCATATTCCCGCAGACCGGTTCCAGAATAACCGCGGCGATATTTCGAGAATTTGCCTTAAGTAACGCATCTACCTTATCAATATCATTATAAGGCAGGACAAAAGTATTTTTCGCAAAGTCTTTCGGGACTCCCAAGCTGTTCGGAACGCCGAAAGTCGCAGCCCCGCTGCCGGAAGCGACCAGAAGGCTGTCGCTGTGTCCGTGATAGCAGCCTTCGAATTTCACAATTTTATTTTTTTTCGTGAACGCGCGCGCAAGACGCACAGCGCTCATTACCGCTTCGGTGCCGGAGGTGACTAAACGCAGCATTTCCATACTAGGAACAGCACGCGTAATGATTTTCGCGAGCTCTATTTCATCTTTAATCGGCGCGCCGAAACTAGTTCCGCATTTTAATGCCTGAACAGTCGCCTTTATAACCTCTTTATGGGCATGGCCTAAAATCAACGGCCCCCAACTCAAAACATAATCAATATAACTGCGGCCGTCGACATCGTAGATGCGGGAGCCCTTCCCCTTTTTTATAAAAACCGGTTTACCGCCTACCGCATAAAAGGCACGCACCGGGCTGTTCACGCCCGCGGGCATCAGTTTCAATGCCTGCCGGTAATAAAATTTCGAACGTTTTGCTTTAGTCATACGGTATATTTTGGGCTAACCTTTTTAAACTCTTTTAAGGTAAACAGCATCTGATAATTTTTGATCCCGGCAAATTTAGAAATGCTTTTGATTATTTTTTCGCATTCGGCGCGATTACGTCCGTGCACCATTGTATAAAAATTATACGGCCACCTCTTCTGCGTATTTCTTAAGTAACAATGCGTGATAAATTTTTCTGCCCGCGCAAGTCGTGCGGCACGGGTAATTTTAGCTTTTGGAACCTGCCAGACACACATACAATTGGCCTTAAAGCCGATTTTATGATGATTTAATATCGCTCCGAACCTTCTGATTATCTTTCTTTTGTTCAATACCTTTATTTGCCGGACAATCTCATCTTCGCTGGCCCCTGTGCGTAACGACAAGCTCCGGTAAGGAGAGCTTTCAAGCGGTAAATCTTCTTGTAAAAACTCTAATATTTTTCTGATTGCACCTTTGCCCATATTAAAATTCAAACCGGGTATCGATTTTAAACTGCTTTTTAGAATTCAAAACCAATAAATCCTGAACCCCTTTTTTTTGCCGTAACGCTTTTAAAAACTTATTCTTCTCGCCCGCTGCCCGCGCGCTGAAGGTAAACCACACGTTATAATCGCCACAGCGCAGGTAATTATGCGAAACATTCGCGCATTTGCTTATAAAACGCGCGACATTTTTTAAGGCATCTGTCCTAACGCGCAGTCCAATCAAACTGCTTTTAATTTTAAGCGGACGCGGGTTTAATACCGCGCCGATCCTGCGGATAACGCCATCATTTTTCAACCGTTTGATTTTTAAAAGCAATTCCTTCTCATCCAGATCCAGCTTTTTCGCCATGACTTTAAACGGCTGCCTGGTTATGGGAAAATCAGACTGCAGTACTTTTAAAATCCGCTTGCATTTTTGGTTCATAACTACAATTTAAATCCTCGGCCAGGTAATCGCCTCCTGATTGGTAAAAAGCCGCGGCCCGGCATCCGGAACATATTGGCTTAAATTCGCATCTGCCGCATTTACCGCCAAGGTCTGCCCGGCGCAGCTTGTGAAAAACTTCACTTTCCTGCCAGATTTTAACAAACCCTTCTTTTTTTACATTTCCCAAAGCAAGCGGTAAATACGGACAAGGGTGCACTTCTCCGTCGGGCAAGATACACGCGTAAGATATTCCAGCAAGACATCCTTTTTCAAAACGCAGTTTAATTTTCTTCTGCCGGGCAATGCGTAAAAAATGAGGCGCGCAGACCGGCTTCAATTCCAAAGAAACAGAATTCTGTTTTTCCATAATTTTATGCAAAAGCGCCTCATATTCCTGCGGCGCGCACATTACGCTGTCGATTTTTCTGCCTCTGCCGGTAGGAACAAGAAAAAATATATGGTGCGCGCAAGCGCCGAGATCCGCGGCGAAATCGGTAATTTTCAAAACTTCGCTGATATTCTTTTTGGTAACCGTTGTGTGCAGTTGAACCTCAAGGCCGGCCTTGCGGCAGTTTTTAATCCCGGCAACGGCCTTCTCCCATGCCCCGGCACATACCCTGAACTTATCGTGGATTTTTGAATCCACAGAATCCAAACTGATACCCGCACGTTTTAATCCCGCGGCCTTCAACTTTTCAGCGCAAGAGGCATCAATCAAAGTGCCGTTCGTGCCTAAAACACTTATTAGCCCCAAACTTTTGGCGAATTTTATCAGTTCAAACAAATCCGGCCGCAGCAGCGGTTCACCCCCGGAAAAAATCAGTATCCGAAAATTCAAACTTTTCAAATCTCGAAGTAAAGACTTTCCTTCTTCAAAACTCAGTTCGCCCGGCGCTACTTTTCCCGCGTCGCGGTAACAATGCTCGCATTTTAAATTACAGGCCCTTGTGATATTCCAGGATACCAGCATGTTCATTAGGTTACAGGTTACAGGTTACAGGTTACAGGTTACAGGTTACAGATTTTAAATTCTTCACCGTCAGCTTGTCTCCTGTGTCCTGAAGCCTGTAGCATCCTTAGTTTATAATAAAAACTTGCCGCTTAGCCAACGCGCGGCGTCTTTTGCGTGGTAAGTAATAATTAAATCCGCTCCCGCTCTTTTAATTGAGGTCAGGATTTCTAAAACGATATTCTTCTCTTCCATCCAGCCGGAAGTCACAGCCGCTTTAATAAGCGAATATTCGCCGCTTACGTTATAAGCCGCCAGGCAAATATTGAATTTCTGTTTTGCCCTAGCAATTATATCCAGATAGGAAAGCGCCGGCTTGACCATAACAATATCCGCGCCTTCCTGAATATCCAGCTCAATCTCCCGCATGGCTTCATTTGCATTTGCAAAGTTCAGCTGATATGTCTTGCGGTCCCCAAAAGTAGGTTTAGAATCCAACACGTCCCGAAACGGGCCATAGAAGCCCGATGCAAACTTAGCGCTGTAGGACATGATCGGCACATCCTTAAAATTATTTGTGTCCAGGATTTTTCGTACGGCCGCGACTTGTCCGTCCATCATGCTGCTGGGCGCAACCATATCGGCTCCGGCTTCGGCATGAGAAAGCGCGGTTTTCGCCAGAAGCTCTAAAGAGGTATCGTTATTTATAAGCGATTGCTGCTGCACAGAATTGCTTTCATCCGCGGTTTCTTCGGTTCCAGGCTCACGATTTGTACCGACAACATTCTTTACCACCCCGCAATGCCCGCTCGAAGTGTAGGCGCAAAGACAGACATCGGTAATAACGATCAGATTGGGAAATTTATCCTTCAAGGCCTTTACCGCGGTTTGAACAATTCCGTTTTTAGCATAGGCGGCGGTGGCGCGTTCATCTTTACGGGAAGGAATCCCAAACAACATTACCGCCGGAATCCGCAAAGTTTCCGTCTCTTTCGCTTCTTTTAAAAGATTGTCCACGGAAAAACGGAACACGCCGGGCATGGATTCAATGGGTTCTTTAATATTTTTCCCTTCCACGACAAAAAGCGGGTCAATCAAAGAACGCACGTTCAGATTTGTCTCCTGCACCATTTCTCTTAATACCTCATTGCTGCGTAATCTCCTAAGTCTAGTCGCTGGATAATACATACTTTCTCCCTCCTTTAATGAGTACGTGACTTATGGAACTACGTGAACATAAGTCGCTGTGCGAATTATCCCGCCTTGGCGGGACGAATTTACCCAACCATAATTTTTTCTTCGGCAAAAGTATAATTTATCTTCCGCGTATAGCGGGAAAACGCAAGCACAATTGTTAGCGGCCCTAACCTGCCCAAGAACATCAAAATCGTAATCAATATTTTTCCGGCATTATGCATATCCGCGGTTATGCCGCAGGAAAGGCCTACGGTGCCAAAAGCGGAAACAACTTCGAACAAAATTCCCCGAAAAGGCAGCTCTTCAAAAACGGCTACCAGATACGAAAACAACCCGACTAACCCTAAGGACAACACAAAAACCGCTAACGCCTTTTTTACGATCGCGTCCGGAACTTTTCTTTTAAATGCGGCGATATCGTCTTTATTCCGCAGGCTGTTGGTAAATGCCCTTATAATAACCCAAAAAGTCGTGGTCTTTATCCCGCCGCCCGTAGAGCCGGCGGAGGCGCCGATAAACATCAGGACAATTATCGTAAAGATGCTGGCGTGAGTCATCCGGCCGATATCCAAGCTGTTAAAACCCGCAGTTCGCGCGGTTACCGATTGAAAAAAACTAATCAGTATTTTTTCTTTTAACGGCATGCCGGCCAAGGCATGGTTATATTCGGCGAAATAAATAAAAATTGTGCCCAAAATCAGCAAAAGGCAGCTCATAACCAGCACAAGTTTTGTGTGCAGTTTCAAGCCAATAGTCTTAGGGCGGGTATGTTTGCCGTATTTTTCCCAGACATCTTTTATGACGATAAAGCCAAGCCCGCCAAAAATAATCAGAAACGCGATACAGAGATTTATTTCCGCATCTTTAGCAAAACCCATCAGACTGTCCGAGAAAAGCGAGAAACCGGCATTGCAAAACGCGGAAATCGAATGAAATAAAGATATGTAAAACCGGGATAAAGGGTCAGCGATGTAGGGCTCAAAAGCCACATAGAGAAAAACCGTTCCCAGAAGTTCGATAAAAACCGTCATTTTCACGATGAACTTTACAAAATCCAGAATTCCGGAAATGCTATCCTGGTCCAAAACATCCTGCATTGCCCGCGTCTCCCGGCGCGATATCTGCCGCCCTACGGCCATAAATAAGGTCACGGAAAAAGTCATAATACCCAAAGCGCCGACTTGAATCAGCGCTAAAATAATAATCTGTCCAAAAAGAGAAAAATGGCTACCGGTGTCTTTCACAATTAGGCCGGTAACGCATGTCGCCGAGGTCGCAGTAAACATGGCATCCACCAACTTCAACCCCTCCCCGGATTTTGTAGAGATGGGCAACATCAGAAGAAAAGTACCGATCAGAATCGTCATCATAAAACTTACCACAAGCATCTGGGCGGGTTTCAAGCCCAACAGGCTTATTAACTTCTGAAGTCTTTTTGTGCGGGAAATAAGCGCAAACAGGACGATTATCTGCCGGATAACCACAAACACCCGCGCTGTCCTTATTCCCTGGACATACTGGATAAACGGTATAAAAACAATTAAATCCATCCAGTGGTTTTTAAAATAGCCCTTTTTCTGGGGCGCCGCGATAAATCTGATAATTATATCAAAGAGAAAAACGAAAAGCACAATAACATCTATTTTGTTAAAAATCTCCCGGTAAGTATCGCCCAGCTGCAAGCCCCACTGCAAAAGCAAAATCAGAAAAGACGCAGCGGCAACAATACCGATTACCCAATCCATAAATGTATTGAGTTTTTCATATTTTGAGCTCATACCAAAAACCTCAATTATTTATCACTTCAGCATCCGGGCCAGGTGAAACAATACCCCGACCAATGACCTCTGCAGAAAAACAATAATAAAAAAAGCGGCCAGAAAAGAAAGATCAATATGAATTCTATACGTAAGCGGCGCCAAAATATGCCGCAGAGGTTCAAGCACCGGATCGGTAGCCCGGCGCAAAAATTGAACTATCGGATTATTCGGGTCCGGGTTCACCCAGCTGATCAGGGCGCGGATGAGAATAAGCCAGTAGAGCACCGTCAACGCAAGCCCCAAAATCGCAGCTAACCCGTCTAAAATATATCCGAGAATAAACATAGCTACTTGCCAGCTTTTTCCTGTTCGTAATTAATCGCTCTTATCGGATAAGGAATGACTATGTTTTCTTTGGCAAAGCGTTTATGCAAGTTTTTTATAAATTCATGGCAGATAAGATAATGGTCTACGAATTCCGTAACACGCAAATACACCGTCAAATTTATGCTGAAGTCGCCAAAAGTGTGATAGCGGACGAACGGTTCGAAATTGGGCACGCCGCCCTTGATTTCTTTCATTATTTTCCGGGCTTCTTCCAGCGTCACTTGCTCCACCTTTTCCAGGTCGCTGTTATAATGCACACCCATATCTATGGGCACGGTCATTTCTTTCTCCGGTAAATAGTAATTGGTGATAATGGACTGCGCCAGATGAGAATTGGGCACAAGAATGAGATTATTGCGCAGGGGTTTAATCTTAGTCGTCCGCCAGTTTATATCCACGACATAGCCTTCTTCGCCGCTGGAAAGCTTTATATAATCGCCAATCCTGGTCTGCTTGGAAGCGGTTATGTAGATACCGGAGAATAGATTCGTCAGCGTATCCTGCAGCCCCAAAGCCACCGCCAGGCCGCCGATACCGAGCGTGGTTAAAAGCGGCGCGATAGATATACCCAGGGTATTTAAGAGAATCATTACCCCGACCAAAAATATAAGCACGTATATCAGGGTCCGGGTTATTCCGGTAACCGCAATACCCGAACCCAGTTTTCGCGCATAGGTGTTGCTTAAGCCCACGCAGATTTTAGCAATTACCATTGTAATGGAAATGATCAGTAACGAAAGCAGAACTTTATTTATAATCGTAACTAAATTTTGCGGCAAGCTAACAAAAAGAAGGCCAAAGTAGACCCCGGCAATAATGCACCATAAAAGAAACGGCGCCTTTAGAGCGGCAATTACAATATCATCGCCACGCCAGGCGGTCCGGGCAGTCAAAGCGTGCAGGTATTTAAAGATATTTTTGCGTAAATACAAGCCAACTAAGCCAAACAAACCGACGATTAAAGCGAAAATAACGACTCTGATTACATCACCCATGTCTTTATCTCCCTCTAAAAACAGTATTTTTAGTATAGCGATTAAAAGCGGAAAAATCAATCTTTCTTTTTTCAGCGATTTTATACGGGAATAGAGGTATAACTTTATATTTTATAGGTAGTTAGGGAATAAAATCGACGGCACTGCTATTAAGATGATTGGCTTGGAGTAAAATTTTTAGGGTACGCGTTATTTCTCTGCTTATATTGCCTGCTCTACGGAAAGTATTTGCGGTACGCCGAATTTTTCTATTGTCCGGCTTGAGCTATTTTTAGGGTTCAAAAGCGGTTTTTGTTTATACGCTTCGATTATCAAAATATCCCCTTCGTAGCCCAAATCATTTATCCCCCGTTCTACAACAAGCAAAAAGTTATTATATCCCGCTTTTCTGTGAGCGTTGGTCAGGGGTGAATCTAGATCGCTTATATCTACGATATTTCCTAACTTCCTAAGTTTTGCCGCCAAGTTATCATGTAAAATCCTGGGTACCTGTACTTTCTCCGCCATTTCCGGCAGCAACCGATCACGCAACGCATGCAGCGTCTCCAGATTCCTTATCTGATAATTTCTTAATCTAACATTAACATTTGTTACTTCATTGATTTTTCTTAAGACCTCGGTAAATAATCCTTTCTGCTGGTGCTTTTTTTCAAAAATTTCTGCGTTACTAAGTATTATTGTCCGCTCATCATTTACCATCAATCGCACACTGCCAATAATATCTTCATTTGCGCCAAAGATATATATTTCCGCAATTTTACCGGAAACGGCGGGAATAAATTTATATTCCCCTTGCCTAAATAAGCTTGATTCAAACGCGTCATATATCTTTTTAACTATGGTTTCTGCTGTATCTTCTGCCTGCTGCTTTCCGTCTACCGGTTGTGTTTTTACCCCGGAAAGATTTAATTTTGTCCGCGCATGAATTTGGATTTCTTTCATCTCCTGCTCTACAAACCCGCCGGCATCTTCATCTACTCCTTGAGCGATATATTTATCAAATACCAACTGAATATTTTTATAGCCGGCATTTTCAAATATGGCAACAAAAGGCATCTCTTCCTCGAATTTCTGTTCATTAACGTCAACCCCATGCCTTTCTAAAGCTTCCAGCGCGCCCACCAAGCTAGTAATAAACATTTCCCGGACGTACAGTTTTTCCGGCTGCCATGTAAGCGCCACATCTTCGCCAATGAGTTTCATTATTTCTGTTCTATCAATCATTTTATTTTTATATAACTGCGGGTAACGCGCGATGTGTCGTCTAACCTCTTCTATCCCCTGGCCATGTTCTGCTGCAAACTTATGCAAAATCGCCAAGGTTTTCCAATTTGTAATATGCACTACTTTTACCACGTCTATGTTAAGTTCCATTGCTATCTCTTTGAGTTGGTTCATAGTAAACGTGGCCAACCCCCGCTGCCGCATTGCAGGCATTACTTCTATATGAGAAACATTTATACCATCTTTGCCAAAAATGATTAATTTCGTCATAATCTTAGGATTTCGCCCGCGCCTCAATACCGAATTATAATAGGGATGATCTCGGACATCGACATCCGTGACAAAACCAGTTAAAACAATAGCTAACTTATCTTTTGTCTCATGCTCCGGATCCCATCTCCATTTAAAATTTACTCTCACTGATGCGTATTCATCACCCCGCTTTTCTAGAGAATGAATAACAGATTTACCGCCTTTAGATAAAAATCTTTCGTTTAAAATCTTTTCTATCTTTGCCCGGCTTAATTCCTGTCCGAGCCTGGGATTTTTATTCTCCACGAGTTCTTTTAACCGGCCAACACTGTTTATTTGAAGAAAAATATTTTTAACATCTTCCGCTTTTATATTTATCGCCGGCGAAAGATAATCAACGGGCTGGTTAAAAGACGCAATGGTATTACCTGCCCAGGCAAAATTCACGGCTGAAATTGCCTGGATAAGAGCTAAACCAATGATTTTTGAGATAAATTTCAGTTTCATAGTCTTACTTTTTAAACATATTAAAAAAGATACAAAAGTATACCATAAGGCCAAGCTTTTTGCAAATAAATTTATAGCTATAACTTGTTTAATTTCAACAAGATATGCTAAATAACCCGATAGATTTTATAAACCTCTTATTTATATTGAACTGCCAATAGCGAGTTCGGGCCGAAATACCGCGGCTTTTTCAGGAATCCTTAAGGGTGGGCATGAATTCAAAGGCTCAATAACTTCCCGGTATTGCTGCGCAAGATCATCCTGTTTTTGCGCTAAGACATCCGGCATTATATTCTCAAGCCGGAATTGGTAGATATACCTGCAGTTTTCTCCTTCAAAATAAAGATTATTCGCTTTTAACCAGTTATTAAAAATCCGTTTCACTTCTAATCTGACTATCTCTCGCTCCGGGCTCGTCGTGGGCAGTATTTTCTCTTCAAAATAATGGCGCAAATCATCAGCGGTTAGCTCTGAGGCTAAAATGGTTATTATCCGGGCTCTCCTTTGCTGTAAAAAGTCATCTGTGCGGTTTATAAATTCCTGTTTTAATTCTTTCATCACCCGTTCCAGATATTTCCAGGCTTCGTGTTCTTCAAAAATCACTCCATTTTCAGCGGCGAAACGCTCAAAAGTTGATTTAATTTTTCTACGCAACTCATTTTTTTTGTGAGTGTTTGCCGGCTGGCTAAAAATTAAGATATCCTCGGGATTCAGCTTGCACAAAACATTCTTCAGCGCCTCTTTAAAAATTATGGGGTCATTTTTTAGAACCTCGCCTTTTTTCTTAAGCTCGTCGTTTAAGACCTGCATTATTTTATTGAAATACTCTTCCATGGCCGCGTTGTATCTATCAATACCATAAATATATATAATATCTTTAAACATTTTTTTCACTTTTAATCTAATCGCAACTGCTTCTTCCGTATTTTTAGGCTGGTTGAAAGCGATAATATCCGCGTACGATAAAACCGCCTTGAAATCCCGTTCTAAGCTTAAAACATCTACTCTCGCGCCGAAACACACATCCAGCTTCAAAGCTCTATAACCGTATTCGCCGATCAGACTGTTTCCGGCAAAATAGTCCGAGATTAAACGTGTTATATCGATTTTAAATACGGGATTCTGAATTTTTAAGGCCGGAGAAAGAAGATTGCAATTTGTGCCGGCCAAAAGCGGCAGGGGTAAAAACGTAAATAAAAAAACCAGCGCGGCGATTATTTTGACGCTAAAGTTTATACTGGGTAGTTTCCTCACTCTTAACCTCTTATCTGATTGTTAGTTGGATTAATTCAATAAGATACTAAAAAGGCATTAAAGTCTACCACATGCCATTAAATTTTGCAAAAAAATATTACGAACCGGGTGGAGGCACAACTGCTTGAAGATATTTAAGATATGCGCATGTCTTTTAATTTCAATTGAATCGTGGAGATTCCCTGCCATTCGTTTATGGAAGGAGAGTATGCGGCAGAGATATTATTTTCGCTACCGGTAAAGTCAAAGCCGTTAGCAATGGCCTCACAGGTGATCTTGTCGTCGGTAAGCCATAGCT